>NZ_CP172312.1:2400000-2723707 GCF_047946665.1 Allohahella sp. A8 | reverse complement strand
GTCGCGCAGCTGCAGGAACAGGCTGCCAGAAACAAAACCATTGTCATGGTCACGACTTCGGGTGACGAGGACGACTTCGCAGACCATCACCTGCTCATCCGCGATCGAGCATTGGTGCAGCGGTCATGACAGCGAGAACGGACGCGGTAGAGGAGCTGCGAAGGCAGGACCGTACGCTTGGCTTCTTTATCGTGTTGGCCTGCGGAATTGCGCTCTATCTGTTGTTGCAGCAGACCTATGCGCAGAACCAGAAACTTGGCTGGATCAAACTCGAGTCGCTGCTCTCGAATTCCTTCGGCGTCAAAACCGGGACCCTCATCGAGCTATCGGGTGTCACGATCGGCCAGGTCGGTGACGTGCGTCTCCGCAAAGATGCCCGAGTCGAGATCGATACGCTTATAGACGACCAGTATGCCCAGCTGCTCAAGGTCGATAGCCGTCTACAGGTCAGCAGTGCGCTTGGTCTGGAGACAGTGCTGTCGGGCTCTAGCCTTGAGCTCATTCCGGGCACATCGGATCAGCTCCTGGAAAACGGGGGCTCGATTGCCATCGTTGAGCCCAAGAGTATCGATCAGATCATGGATGAGATGAAGCTCGAAGAGCTGGCGCTGCAGATCCAGACCATAGTGGGCAACCTTGAGACGATTACTTCCAATCTCGCGGCGCAGCAGAATGAGGTTGCGGCCGCTTTGGCCAATATGTCTGCGTTCACTGGCGAGCTGGTAGTCATCGCAGAGGAAATTCCCCAACTGCTGAAGTCGGTCGATCATACGCTGGGCTCGTTCGACAGCAGTCTCGATAACCTTGATATCGCCATCAATAATTTTGCTGCACCCGCTACTACGCTGATGGAAACCTCTGACCGTTTCATGCGAGGTGCCGAGCAGTCGATGCTGGCCTTGCAGCCGACCCTGGACGCCATGCCTGGTGTTCTCAGCTCGGCAAACCAGACCATGCTGACGCTGAACAAGCTGACCGGGCAGGTGTCTAACCACTGGTTGCTTCGCAGCGAAGGTGGTGCCGAGGGTACAGAATTGCTTCATCACCGCATGCTCTCTGACGAGTCGCTGTATGACTCGCGGGAGGTCACTGCTGACATGACGAATGGATCTCGATCAAATGACCAGTAAAACGTTGGTGTTACCGTTGTTATTTCCTCTGCCGATACGGCTTTCGCTACTGTCGCTGATGCTGTCAGCCACTATTGCCGGGTGTAAGACTGTGCCGCCGGTGTATCCGTCGGCAAACTCGCTCAACAGTCAGAGCACCCTGGTCACACAACCGGTGCAGACAGACGAAGTGCCGCAGTGGGTCCTCGCGCCACCGGTGGACACTGCGGCGGCCATGTACGGAGTCGGGGAGCGCTCGACCCTGGATCAGGCCAAGAAAGCGGCTTTAGCAGAAATTGCCGGTAAGCTTGGCACCGTGATCCAGGCAGAAACGGCCACAAGCCTGAGCATGAAGGCCGGCCAGACAAGCGAGTCGCTGCAGGAGGATATACAGGCTACGGTGGCCAGTACGGAGTTCAGTGATTTCGAAGTGATGGAAACGGCGGTGCAAGGTGGCCGTTATTGGGTGCTGGTCAAGGTAGACAAAAACACCATGGCTAATCGGCTGAATGCCAAGAGTTCGCAGCTGGAAGCGGAGCTCACAGCCGATTTCTCGGATTTCGCCAAGCGGACCTCGCTGGCCAAGGTTCGATGGATGCCGGATTTGCAGACCAAACTTGAACAGGCACAACAGTATCAGTTGACACTGAAGGCGCTCAGCCCCGGGCTTGATTTCAGCTCACTGAATGCATCGGCCAGGCAGCGGCAACAAATGCTGGATGCGGCGAAGCAATCGCTGCGCATCCGGCTGGAGCATGACCGCGACACCACGGTATTTGCGAATCAGCTCAAAGGGCAGCTGAGTGAAAGCAAGTTGACCTTGGAGCAGGGCAGCAGCCGACAGGGCAAGTCGGTGATCGCTATCAGCAGTGATGCGACTTATCAGGAAGTTTTCGGTGACCAGATGGTCAAGCTATTGGTCGACATTCAGGCCATAGATGAGAACGGTGCGGTTATCGCGACTTCGAACCACCTTGTGTCGGGTGCTTCCAGAACGAGTAAGCAGGCCGCATTGGAACAGGCCAACCACAAACTTGCACAAGCTTTTTCCGAGCAGGGGCTTCTGCAATCCTTGGGACTTTAGGGAATACATCAAGAAGGAAGGGACTATGAAACTGACTCCACATTCAGTGCTTTACACTGCACTCGGGCTCGCAATTATCAGTAGTCTTGGTGGTTGCAAGACAATGAGAGGCGACAAGGTCGCTGTGCAGATGATGCCGATCGTAGAGCTGGAGGGGGCGCCTGGCGCTGAGGTCCTCGAGAACGATACGTTCAGGGTTATCGTTACCGATATCAAGAGTGACTACGACTCAACGCTTGCTCCCAATCTGCACAAGACCCTCTTCGGTACACTAGGACGTATCATTACCGAGAGTGGCGCTGAGCGCGTAAGAATTGAGCGACAGCTCCGAACCAAGCTCGAGGACGAATTCAAACGCATCGAGATGGAGGGCAAGTCTGAATATACGTCTCCGAAAGCAGCTAATCTGGCCATCTCAGGCGAGCTGACCACGGCAACCATCACTACGAGCTACGACCCCGAGCCACTCAACTACGATTTCAAGAAAGGCAAGTTCGTCAAGGGACCGGCTGAGTGTACCCATAAGGCCTTAGTGGAAGGCGGTCTCAATTTCTATTCAGTGAATCCTGTTCAGAAAATCGAGACTGTTGCCTTTAGCGGTACCGATTCCCTGACACTGCCCGCGACTTATAGCGGGTGCCCAGAGATCAATGCCACGCAGGCGCAGAACCTGTTTTCAGATACGCTCAACAAGACGATGAAGGCGGAGAGTTATCGTGTGAAGAGCCTGATGGCCGCCTCCGGTTCAGTAGTTATGGCTCACAGGGACGAGGTGAACAACAAGTATTACTTCCGCACATCGATTAGCCCTTCCTCTGGCGCCGTTGCTGGTGTCATGGCTGAGTTTATCGAAGTGCAGAATATAGCGGGAGTAGACGAGGAGTTCGCGATCACGAGCGGCGAAATAGTGTGTACCACGCTCTCGAATAAATATAGCTTCGTAGAGCTCGACGGGACGCAGATCGATGGCCGCATTCAGAAAGGCACCAAGGTCAAACTGACCTTCCCTGATGGCGCCAATTTCTTCGATCAGATCGGCCTGAACATGCAGTCCCAGAGCGGAGGCGGATGCTGATTTGCCTCTGCGTCGGTCAGCTGTCAACCTGAGCTGATCTGAGAGCAGCCTACACAGGAGTATCATGCACAGGACCGCCCGTTTCATTCACTCGTCCGACTGGCAACTGGGTATGACCCGCGCCTTCATGAGCGACGAGGCTGCGGCACGCTTCAGTCAGGCCAGAATCGATGCTATTGAACAGCTGGGCGCGCTCGCCACACGTCATCGGGCCGACTTTATTGTTGTGGCCGGTGATGTTTTCGAGTCCAATCAGTTGTCTCGCGCGACTGTCCTCAGGGCCATAGAGGCCATGAAATCATTGCCTGTGCCGGTTTTTCTTCTACCGGGTAACCACGACCCGCTGGACGGAACGTCCATCTTTTCAACAGCCGAATTCATGGCGGCCGCGCCACACATTGTCGTTATCAGGAACAGTGAGCCCATTGCGGTGCCGGGTATTGCCGGTGTTGAAATTGTCGGCGCGCCATGGCGAACCAAGCATCCGAGTTCGGACCTTTGTGCACGGCTGCTGACGGCATTGACACCCACGAGCTCCAAGCTTCGCGTTGCGGTTGCTCATGGGCAGGTGGACGTTCTCGCGCCCGATGCCACGAGACCGGAGATCATCGATCTCGCCACAGTAGAGGCTGCCGTGCACGATGGTCGGATTCATTACCTTGCCCTTGGCGACCGGCATTCTGTAACCAGCGTCGGAGGCAGCGGACGGGTCTGGTACTGCGGGGCACCTGTCGCTACAGCCTTTGATGAGGTAGATCCCAACAAGGCGCTTCTCGTCGAGCTCGATGAAGCAGGATGTAAGACGACTCCACTTGAGGTAGGGGATTGGCATTTCCTGGCGGAGCAAAGGCATCTGAATGGTCCAGAGGATCTTCGACAACTTGCTGACTGGATCGCCAGTATCAAGGCGAAAGACCGAACAGCGCTCAAGATTGGCCTCACCGGCAGCATCAGCCTTCGTTGTGCGGCAGAGCTTGATCAGCTTCTTTCTACCCAGGCCGAACTCTTTGCGAGCCTGCGCAGGCGCGAGCGCACGTCCAATTTGACCATTATTCCCGACAGTCTTGACGAGGATAGTCTTGCGCTCAGCGGCTATGCGCGCCAGGCATGGCAGGAGCTGCAGGCTGAGGCGGTTAAAGATCCTGTTGCCGAAGATGCTCTCCGTCTCTTTTACCGTCTTGTTGTTAGCCAGACAGGGGACGCAAGCCAATGAGACTACTCAGGCTTTCGCTCGAGAACTGGCGCGGTGTCGCCGTCAGGGACATCACATTCTCAGACAGCGTCACGCTCATAGAAGGGCCCAATGAGATTGGTAAATCGACTTTGGTAGAGGCTCTCCGGACACTCTTCGCTGAGCTTGATTCATCGAACAAGAAGAGCGTGAAGGCGATTCAGCCGGTGGGCGAGGATGTTGGTAGCCGGGTCGAGGCAGAGGTCGTGACCGGTGATTACCATTTCGTTTACAGCAAGACTTACAACCGGAAAAGCCAGACTACGCTGCGGATACTCAAGCCTGAGCCCGCGCAGTATACCGGGCGCGAGGCGCACGAGCTTGCTGAGCAGATGCTGTCTTCCACGATAGACACGAGTCTGTGGCATGCACTACTCGTCGAGCAGGGCAAGGAAATCCGAGCGGCTGGTCTTTCCGAGTCGGCGGGGCTTGCCAGAGCGCTGGATGCAGCTGTTGGCAGCGCAGCGAATGAGCAGGATGACGCGGGTCTGTACGAGCGGGTACAGGCCGAATATGAGCAGTACTTTTCGCTGAAGACCGGCAAGCCGAAATTCAGCCGTCTCGATACCGAGATCGCAGAACTCGAGGCTGCTGTTGCAGATGCCATCGCGCAATTGAATGACATCGTGACAGATACCGCTGAATACGAGCGCTGCCTTGCTGAAGTACAGCGCCTGGAAAAAGTCGGTCCGGAGTTGCAGCTGACATTGGCGCAACGCGAAGCTGAGTGGAAGGTCATCAGCTCGATTGAGCAGCAGGTCAGGGGCACCCGTGATGCACTGGAGACCGCAAGACAGCTCTGGCAAGCCGTGCAGGATGAAGTTTCTCGGCGCGAGCGGTTCGCTGCACAGTGTCGAAACGACCACGAGCTACTGGATCAGAAGCGGCGAGACCTGGAGCGTTTTCTCACCGAGCTCGAAAGCCTGCAGTCCGAGCGAGACGCGGCAGCGCTCAACCTTCAGAGCTTGAAGAACGAGCGCCTGCAGACGCTGGCTCATCTTGAATCCGCGCGGGCCGACCTGCAGCATCTCGAACGGGTGGCGATACTCGAGCGTGAGCAGCAACGGCTCGATCAATGTCGCAGCTTGAGTGAACAATTGGCGGCGGATCGGGCTGTCATGGCAGGCATCAGAACCGATGCCACACGATTGGACGCCCTTCAGAAGAGTGAGAGCCAACTGCAGGTAGCGATCGGCCAACGTGATCTCGCCACCACCGTTGTTGAGTGGTCGGCGCGAAAGGACCTCACCCTGGAGGTGGATGGGAAATCAGTGAACCTTTTGCAGGGCTCCTCCGAATCGCGTCGTGCCATAGCTGAAATGGTCATATCCATTCCCGGCGTGGCCGACTTCAGGATCAGGCCATCGCAATCCACGTCTGAGCTCGAACAGAAAGTTTCGCAGGCTCGGCAGTTGGTGAATGCAGCACTCGACCGCTGCGGCGTGGAAAGCCTGGCAGAAGCCTTCGCAGCAGAAGCCAGGCGTCAGCAGGCTGCCACCAATCTCAAGATGCTGGTCGACAGACGGAAAGCATTGTTGGGAAGTGATGACGAGGCTGAGCTGCAGGCACGCCTCGAGCAAATGCGACTCGCGTGTGAGGATTATCTGCAAGCTCGTAACAGTGACCGGCCTATACCCGATGATCATGCGAAGGCCAGACTTCTGGTCAAGGAACTCGACCAGGCGTTCAAGGATGCTGAGCAGGCGGTGGAAGCTGCCCTTGCTGTGTATGAACACGCGCGAAGCCGATTCGAGGAGGCCCATGCGAGTCAACGTGTCGCCTCACAGGAGGTGGTGGGGCTCGATAACGATCTACAGCGGCGTCAGGCTGAACTTGCTGAAGCAGAGCGCTCGGAATCTGTTGAGGTCCTCCGACAGCGGCTGCAGGCACGGACAAGAGAAACGTCGGACTTGGCGCTAAAGCTTGAGAGGCTGGAGCAGGAGCTTGCGGAGTCACCTGTGGAAACTGTCGAAGCCTTGCTGGTCAATGCCAGGGCAAGCCGTGATCGCGCCAGCAAGGATCTGGCGCAGCAAGCCACCAGACTTGCCGTGCTGGAGGATCGACTGGCCAAGGCGCAGGCGGACGGTCGCAAGGAGAAACTCGATCTTGCAGAGCGGAAGCATCTCGAGCGCAAGCGATATGTCGCGGGCGTGAAACGGCGAGCGGCCGCAGTTCAGCGGCTTTGGGAGTGTGTCGATCGGCACCGGAACGCGACGAGAAAAGCGTATCTGCAACCATTGAAGGAAGGCATCGAGTCGTTGGGGCGCATCGTGTTCGGTGCTGATTTCGAAATCACCCTGGCGGATGACTGGTCTCTGTCGAGCTGCACCCGCAGGGGCAGGACGATACCTTTCGATGGTCTGAGCGTGGGCGCGAAGGAGCAGCTTGGCATTCTCACGCGACTGGCAGCTGCGAAAATTGTTTCCCGGCATGGTGGCGTCCCGGTCATCATCGATGATGCGCTTGGCTTCTCAGACCCTGGTCGGCTGGAGACGATGGGTGCTGCGCTGGCTCACTGCGGCAGGCACTCGCAGATCATCCTATTGACCTGCACGCCCGGCCGGTTCAGCTACGTAGGTAACGCAGAGCTGGTACGCCTGTAAGGCCCGAACCCGCTTTACGATCGTAACTGAAGACTGCATTGCATCTATTGGAGTGGCGAATGGGACTACTGAAAAATGGTCAGTGGCAGGATACCTGGTACGATACAAGCGATGGCGTCTTCAAGCGCGAAGCCGCTCAGCTCAGAAACTGGATAGGCGTAGAAGGGGAGGGAAAAGACTTTCCGGCAGAGTCGGCTCGCTACCATCTTTACGTTTCGCTGGCCTGCCCCTGGGCGCATCGAACTCTCATTTTCAGAAAACTGAAGGCGCTCGAGCCTCATATCGGCGTTTCAATCGTGAGCCCATATATGCTGAAGCACGGCTGGACCTTCAATCGCTCCGAAGGCAGTACGGGCGACCAGCTTCATGCCGCGGATTATCTCCATCAGTTATACACCCGTAACAAGTCCGATTATACCGGCAGGGTAACGGTGCCGGTTTTATGGGACAAGACGCAGGATTGCATCGTCAGCAATGAGTCTGCTGACATCATTCGCATGTTCAATTCCGCATTTAACGAGATTAGTGGAAATGATGCGGATTACTATCCATCGGCTCTTCGTGCTGAAATTGATGACATCAATGCAGATGTTTATGAACACATCAACAATGGCGTCTATCGCTGCGGCTTTGCAACCGAACAGACTGCCTATGAGGACGCTTATGCTGCGTTGTTCGCTGCGCTCGATCGAGTGGAAGCGAGGCTTCGCAGGCAACGGTATCTGGCAGGCTCACAAATCACCGAAGCGGATTGGCGGCTCTTCACGACCCTGATTCGGTTTGATGCGGTCTACCACGGTCATTTCAAGTGCAACCGGCAGCGCTTGGAAGACTTTCCTGCGCTCTCCGGCTATGTCAGAGAGCTCTACCAGTGGCCAGGCGTTTCCGAGACAGTCAATTTCGACCATATCAAGCGCCATTATTACTATAGCCATACCATGATCAACCCGACGCAGATCATTCCGGCCGGGCCGGACATCGATTTCGACTCCACACATGATCGCGGTAGAATTGCCTCTCAACGAGACTGATCACTTGCTCGCAAAGATTATTCTGCAGCTCTCGTTTTGTGCTTAAACGCTATACTTGAGTGATATTCATTTTCCTGCCTTGCGGTAACCCTCATGAAGATAGGTATCCTCAAACCCGGTCGTGTACCCGACGACCTGCTGCCGCGCTATGGCGACTACGATAGTATGTTCGTTCGCCTGCTAGGTGAAACCCATTTCAGTTTCGAGGTCTATTCAATCCTGGACGGACACCTGCCGGAAGACCCTGAGGCTGCTGACGCATGGCTGATCACCGGCTCCAGGCACGGCGTTTACGAGCCTCACGCCTGGATCGAGCCCCTCGAAACATTCATCCGTGCCTGTTTTGCCGTGAAGCGTCCCATCGCCGGTATTTGTTTCGGTCACCAGATCATTGCTCAGGCGATGGGTGGTCGGGTCGAGAAATTTCATGATGGCTGGTCGATAGGTGCCAAAACCTATGACTTCGATGATGGAGAGGCGCTGTCTATCATGGCCTTTCACCAGGATCAGGTCATCGAGGCACCGGCTGACGCGAAATGCTTTCTTCAAAATGACTTCTGCAGATACGCTGGGCTCTCTTACGGCCAGCAGGCATTGACCCTGCAACCGCACCCGGAGTTTGAAGCAGGCTTCATGGCTGAACTTATCATGGACCGTAGTGCGATTCTCGGAGAGGCGCTGCAAGCGCAAGCGCTAGCGTCGCTGCAGCGTTCGCTTTCGACGCAAAAGATAGCCGGTGTGCTCTCGCGCTTTTTCCTCAATCCGGGGCAAGCGCCATATCTGGACTAAGCAGCTTAGTCTATTGAAAGCCCGATCTCTGGCTTTGCTCCAACAGGGGATGTCTCCGACCTGAACCGGTGCGAAGCCAGAAAATGTAATTTCTTCTCCTCCAGCTCCGCCGAACTGCGTTGAAATCATGTGCGAAACACAGGCGCCAGTTCTGTGCATTCGCAGACCTGACAAGCACTTGCCTGTAAATACCCGCTACTTGTCAAGCATCTGGCCGCCTGCTGGCCTGAAACCTGCATAGTCACTATCTGGTGTTTCATCTGCATGAGCGACACCCTCTGCCCACGCACACACAAACGCACACAAGAGAGAGGTTCAAACCCTTGGTGAGATCATGACGACCGCCTCGCTGTTCAAGCCGGATGTCAATTGCTGGCGCCATGCCACAGCAAGTTTTGCTGCACCTGTTGTTGATTGTGAGAACTATTACAGGGCGCTGCACGAAGCCTTTAGTCGCGCCCGCCACAGCATATTTATCGTTGGGTGGGATATCGACAGCAGAATTCGCCTGCTCAGAGGTGAGGAAGAGCGTGCTGCTGAACTGCCCTCGGTCGTGAGCGATCTGCTCGCGCAATGTGCACGCGATAACCCAGACCTGCAGGTGTACCTGCTCAGATGGGACTCTTCGCTCGCTTTTTTAGGGATGCGGGAACTCTGGGCGAAGGAGGTCTGGGACGAGAAAACCCCGGACAACGTTCATGTGGAACTTGATGCGACCATTCCCATGGGTGGCAGTCAGCATCAGAAAATAGTGATCATCGATGATGAGGTGGCATTCTCAGGAGGTATGGATATAGCGGTGCACCGCTGGGATACGCGCGCTCATCGGCCTATTGAAGCTGAACGGGTGGAGGAAGATGGCCCATACGGGCCGCTTCACGACGTTCAGTGCGTTGTCGCAGGGCCAATCGTGGGTCATCTTGCTGAGTTGGTGCGTTGGCGCTGGAAACGGCTTGCGCGCAAGGAAGCAGTTGCAATCAGGGATGAGGGGCCACAGCCGAGAGAGAAGCCCCCCAGATGCTGGCCGCCATCCGTATCGCCGTTATTTCAAGATATCGATTGCGCTATTGCTCGCACGATTCCCTTCATGGATGACGCTGAGCCGAAGCAGGAAGTTCGTCGCATGCTGCTCGATCTTATCGATCGCGCTGAGGATCTCATCTATATCGAGAACCAGTTTGCCAGTCGCCAGGAAATTGCAGAGCGACTCAACGAGCGTCTGAAGCAATGCCCAAATTTGCGTGTATTGCTAGTGAGTTCGTATGAGCCAGAAGGCACTGTTGAACGTGAAGCGTACTGGGCCAGTCGAGTGGATTTCAAGAAGATACTCGAAGCTGGCGTAGAGCCAGAGCGCATATTAATGGCGTCCTCCTCGTACGAAGATGATGACGGCAACACGACTTCGAAACGTGTCCATTCAAAGGTTATGACCATCGATGATCGCTATATGGTCATCGGCTCTGCGAATTTGTCCAACCGGTCAATGACGCTGGATACGGAATGCGATCTCGTCTTCGAAGCCCGCTCCGATGTTCATCGCGAGCAGATCAGGCAGGCTCGAGACGATCTCGTTCTCGAGCATTCAGGCTGTGAGCCGGCGCAGCTTCGCAGTCTCCTGCAACCTGGCCAGCCGCTTCGGGAACTGGAACGCTGTAGAGGGCCGGGAAAATACGCTTTGTCCGAGGTCGAGGATGAGCAATTCACCGACCAGTCCTTACACGCTTTCATGCTCCCATTTTCCGACCCGGAGGAACCTCTCGTGCCCCCCCTGACCCTGTTTAACGGCAAACGAACCCAGCTCAGCAACCCGAGTAAGAAGGTGCTCATCTTCGGAGCGGCGATTCTGATAATCGCGTTATTGGTGGCGGGTGGCTACTACGCAAGCCAACACGTTTCGTGGCTGAATGCGGATGCAGTGCAGGGCTTCCTTGAGTCAACCAGAGGCACCTATTGGGCCCTGCCTGCCGTGTGTGGAATATATGTCCTGGCGGGCATCCTGTTCTTCCCAGTAACAGTGTTATCGGTCGCCGTCGCGGCGGTATTCGGGCCGCTATGGGGGCCGATCTATGGCATGGCCGGAGCGTTGTGCAGTGCAGCCTTGTTGTTTGGCGTAGGCCAGGCCATGGGCGGTGACAGCCTCAGTCGCATAGGCGGTAGCAAGGTCAAACGTGTCGATCAGAAGTTCAAGGAAAGCGGCATCATCGGCGTGGCTGCGATACGGGTGATACCAATCGCGCCCTTCAGTCTTGTCAATCTGGTCGCCGGCTTTTCGTCGATCAGATTTTATCAGTTCATGATGGGAACCTTCCTTGGCATGGCCCCGCTCATGGTAGCCAAGGGTTTCGTCGGAGATTCACTCACTCAGATCGTGATCAATCCATCAGCTCAGAATATAGGCTATCTTACAGGAGGTATCGTGTTCTGGATCGTGCTCATTTTCGCCTCACAGAAACTCGTCAACCTATACCAACAGCGTAAAACATCATGAGTATTCGCGTAGTCACTTACAATATTCACAGTGGTGTTGGCATCGACGGTCAGCAGAGTTACAAGCGTATCGGTGAGTTTCTTGCCGCACGTGAAGTGGACGTCGTGCTGCTCCAGGAGATGGACACCAGGCCGGCAGAACGGGATGGCGATCAGGATATCGAAGATCTCTGCGCCGGTCATTTTTCGCAACTCGTCTCGTCGCCGGCTGTCGCCAGCGAGCACGGCTGGTACGGCAATGCTGTCATGTCCCGCTTTCCGATCAGCTTCAATCAGACAATAGATGTCACGCACGAAGGACGACAACCGCGGAACATTCAGGAAGCGATTGTGCAGACGCCAAGTGGACCGCTGCATCTCCTCAACGCGCATAAAGGGTTGAAGCGCATCGAGCGCAGTGCGCAGTTCGAGAAGCTGAGCAGTCACCTCAAGCGTCTTGAGATGGGACAGGCGGCACCACTTCTGGTAGGCGGCGATTTCAATGAATGGCAGATCTTTTCCAAGCTCTTGCGACGGGTCAACCGCTTGCTGACGCCGCACCCGGTTGGCGCGACGTTTCCTACACGATGCCCTATCTTCGGCTTGGACAGGCTGTGGTCGGGACCAGGAATGACAGTGCACTCCGCACGCGTGCTCAAAACGCCTGAGACCCGTGTGTTCTCAGATCACTATCCCATCGAAGCCGATATCACGATTGCCAGCAGGGCGGCCTGACCTTATCCCGACCGCCAGGCGTCAGGCCGCATGCTGATCGCTTACGATTTTTTGGGAATGTCTTCGATCAGCTGCAGCCAGAGGGTAGCCTCGCCATCACTGGGGGCACGCCAATCGCCTCGTGGCGAAAGCGAGCCACCCGAGCCAACCTTCGGTCCATCCGGCATGGCAGAGCGCTTGAACTGGCTGATCTTGAAGAAGCGGAAGCAGAAGACTTCCAGCCAGTGGCGGATCTCCTCGAGCGTATACTGCTTTCTGGCAGCCTCTGGCACTGTACTCGGCCAGTCACCCTCCGCAGCGTTCTGCCAGGCGTGCAGGGCCATGAACGCGACTTTGGGTGGCGAAAATCCAAAGCGAGTGATGTAGTACATGTTGAAATCCTGCAGCTCATAGGGTCCGACTTTGGACTCGGTCAGCTGGGCAGGCTCATCCGAGTCGACATTGCCTGGTACGAGTTCAGGTGAGATTTCGGTATCCACGATCGAAACGAGTATGTCGTTGGTCGCCGCCGAAAATTCATCGCCAGCCGCTATCCAGCGAATGAGATGCTGAATCAGCGTTTTAGGTACGCTGGCGTTGACGTTGTAATGCGACATATGGTCGCCCACACCGTAGGTCATCCAGCCGAGCGCTATTTCCGAAAGATCTCCAGTGCCGAGCACGAGGGCGTGGTTCTGGCCCGCAAGTCTGAACAGGTGCGAAGTACGTTCTCCAGCCTGCACATTCTCGAAGGTCACGTCGTAGATCTCTTCGCCCCGGCTATATGGGTGGCCAATATCTTCGAGCATCTGCATGCAGGACGGCCGTATATCAATTTCCTTGCTGCTGACACCCAGACTGTTCATGAGCGCATGCGCATTGTTCTTCGTTTTCATGCTGGTCGCAAAGCCGGGCATAGTGTAAGCAAGGATATTGCTTCTCGGGAGCTTGAGCTTGTCCATCGTACGAGCGGCGACGATCAGGGCATGAGTTGAGTCCAGACCGCCGGATACCCCAATGACAAGTTTCTCGAAGCCGGAGGACTGCAGTCGCTTGGCCAGGCCGTGCACCTGAATGTTGTAAGTCTCGAAGCAGCGCTGGTCCAGGTTGTAGGGGTTACTGGGCACATACGGATAACGTTCGACCTGTCGTCTCAATGGCAGACAGGCCCTGGCCGGCTTCAGCTCGAACGTCACCCGTCGCACAGCCATCACTCTATCCTGATGGGCAACCACAGCGTCCTGAAAGGTGGTCAAGCGCATGCGATCCTGAGCCAGCCGCTCGAGGTCGACGTCGCGGACCAGTAGCTGCTCCTGGTCGAGAAAGCGCTCAGTTTCACCGAGCTTGTCGTTGTTTTCATAGATCATTGCATGGCCGTCCCATGCCAGATCGGTAGTGGACTCACCGAAGCCCGCGGCTGTGTAGAGATAGGCAGCCACGCAGGCGCCTGACTGTCTGGCACAAAGATCGGAACGATAGCGTGCCTTGTCGACAGTGATGTTGCTCGCGGACAGGTTCGTTAGTACGGTAGCGCCAGCCAGGGCCGCATAGGTACTGGGCGGAATAGGGCCCCAGACATCTTCGCAGATCTCTGCATGAAGGCGGAAGTTGGGTACGTCCACGGCATCGAAAATGATATCCGGTCCGAAGGGGAGCACTTCGCCGAACAGCCTGACTTCGCGCAGACCGCAGTCCCGGCCTGAACTGAAGTGCCGTTTTTCATAAAATTCTCTGTAGTTGGGTAGATAGGACTTCGGGATCACGCCAAGTATGCGACCCCGATGGATGGCAAGCGCGCAGTTGAAAAGGCGACCTTCGATTCGCAGAGGCGCGCCAACAAGCAGAACGGGCATCAAGCCTTTGCTGGCATCGACAATGCGCTCGAGCGCGATCAGGCAGCCATCGAGCAGGGCTTCCTGCTGGAAGAGATCACCGCAGGTGTAAGCGCTGATACAGAGCTCGGGAAACAGGCATAACGCCGCCTGCTGGCTATCTGCCTGTCTGGCAAGATCGATGATGCGTCCGGTGTTGAACTCCGGATCGGCAACCTTGACTTGTGGTATGCCGACGGACGTCCTGACGTAGCCGTGGTGATAGATATCGTTAAAACGCGTGGCGGACTCACTCACTGTCAAAATCCCATTTCATGTTGTCGGTATCCACGATCGTCGCCTTGCAGGCGCGCTCGAGATGCTTGAGCGTGAAAAGCTTGGTGTCCTCCTCGACACAGGCCACGCAGTCCCGGGGTACTACGATATCATAGTCGCGCATGTAGGCATCCTGGGCTGTGAACAGTACACAGATATCTGCAGTAATACCGGTGAGGACAAGGTGGCGAGCGCCCATGTTGCGCAGAAGAATCTCGAGTGTGGTGCCGTAAAAGCCTGAATGCTTGGACTTGATGACGAAATAGTCGTCTTCGTCCGGCTCGAGCAGTTCGACAAGCTCTTTGCCTCGCACGCCGTCGTGCAGGCAGTGATCAACGATCTGAGCGAAGTTGGACCGCCACTTGCCAAAGTTGTCGTTGACGTAAACGATCGGCACGCCTCGCTGCCTGGCGTCCTGTTTCAGCTTGGCAATAGCTTTCGCTGCAGACACTGCGCCAGGCAACATGGCTTCGCCATCTTCGAATTCCAGGTCATTCATCATGTCGATGATGAGCAGGACCGTTGGCGAATTTTCGGGAAACGATTCAGACATTGGGTTCTCCAAAGCGTATAGAGCAATATATGGTGCAGCGATAGCTGGTTCGCTCAGGCGTCTCCAACCATCTGGAGCGAGGTACGTGGGCAGCCTTGGAGGCGATTGGCCTTGAACGAATAGATGCACTGGTCAAGACGATAAGATGAGGGTTCGCTCAATGAAGGACAGAATCGAAAGTGTGGAGCAATTGATCAGGGCGGCAATTAGTGACGGCCGGTTTACCGACATCCAGGAAGCGCAAGACGCGGTTCAGGCCTGGCTAAAGCGTGGTACCGAGGGCGCGACGGCAGTTGCGGCTTCTCTCAAGGGGGACATGACGGAAGAGGGCGACGCAGACTATCAGGATCAGGCCATGAGAAGCGTGGATGCCTGACCAGGCGCCGCCCGGCAGTCGAGGCTTTATTTCCCCCAAAGGGCTTTGATCACCGACCACCGTGCAATCAGCATGGCGCCGAAGATGAGCAGACAACCCGTCAGTTGGGCTGCGCTGAGTGTCTCGTCCAGCCAGAAGCCGGCCAGCAATGCTGTAAACACCGGCTCGAGAGTCAGTATCACCGCCGCATGATTGGCTGAAGACAGTGCCTGTGCACGAGTCTGCAGGTAAAACCGCATTGCAGTGGCGAGCACAAGGCTCGCCAGTAACCAGCCCCATATAGCCGGTGTCACACTGTCTGGCCAGGTTTCAAATATTGCGGAAATGCCCAGCGTAACTATCCCCACCATGGCGAGCTGGGTAATGGTGAGCGGCAGTGCCGGTAGTAAACGCACAGCGCGTCCGGTGAGCGTAAAATGTATGGCGAAGAGTACCGCCGCCACAGCGAACAGGAGGTGTCCCCGGTCGGGCTGCGTAAGATCATCGGTGGCCAGGAACACAAGTCCTGCTGCGGAAACCGGCAACGAGTACCATTGTGCTCGCTGCGGCAGCTCACGGTATATCAGCCAGCCCGCCACCGGCACGAGAACGATTGCCAGACTGGTAATAAAAGCACCAACACCAACGTGCTCGGTTCGCTGAAGCGCGTGGATCCAAACCACGAGTGCGACCGAGAAGCAGATGGCTGAGGGTAAGCCAGCGCGCCACTGTGTCCTCGACGTCGTCTTCAGATGGTGTTTCGATAACAGCGCAAGTAATGCGGCGGCTCCAAGGAAACGGATGCCGATAAATAGTAGCGGTGGCATGCCCTGCAGTGTCTCACGTGAAAAAATCCACCCTGCCGCAGCCAGTAGTGTGACGATGACGAGTATAAGATCTGCCTTGAGTGGATGGGCCTGCATAGTCTCCATGTTCTGCTCTGAATCTCGGGCGGGGCAGTGTACATGGCAGACCGCCGTCGAGACCAGTTTCTGTCCAACGAACGCTCTGTTAGTGGAGTAATGAGTTTGCAACATACGAGTTTGAAGGCAGATACGGAGTCGGCATTGCGCGAGATAATGCAGGCACATTTTGAGGCGGCACGAGCCCGCGTTGCAGGCATCTGTGAAGACGAACTGCTATCTGTCCGTGCGATAGCCAGACGTCACTGGGCGCATCGAAGGGACATCCCGCGTGACCTCGTGAGCATGCCGAGAACTATTTGGCATGGGGTAAGGGGGCTGTTGCCGCGTAAAGCTGCCGTTGAGCCTTCGAGCCCGCAAAGGCTAAGCGGTAAGGAGGCAGCCATGATGCAGCTCATTCGCAACGATATGCTGGATCTGCCCGGGCTACAGCGTAAGTTGCAAGCGAGGCTCTTGCAGACAGATCCAAGGCTAGAAGCCTGCGAGGATCTGCTTCAGAACCTGGCCAGCCAGGATCGGCTAGAACTGGTGGAGCGTTTTCTATCCGGTGAGCTTCAACGCTTGAGTACCCCCAGCGAGGGCGCTCGTGATCTTCTCGTTTTCATGCTCATCGGCGTCGTATCTCGAACTAGTGGCATCAACGTTACGTTCGGGAGCGCCCTGGCGGCAGGCAGCGCCACGGCCTCTGCAGTCTATGTGGCGTCACAATCCTGGTGGGGCGCCCTCTGGCTGCAGTTCAGCGGTATACCAGCCTGGGTCGGCGTTGCGGGTGCGGTAGGTGGTCTCGGCGTAGCCGTCGTTCTGACGCCGGTGCTCGCTCCAGTCAGTGAGTGGATGGTGAATCGCTGGCGAGGTGAGCGCTATCTCCATGATCTGGTGGATCAGGTGGAGCAGAATCTGCTGCAGAGCCGCAAGGATGGGCTCGATTTCGCAGGCAGGCTCGCGGGGCTGGCTCAGTTTGCGCCAGATCTGCTCGCGCTTCTCCGGGCCATCCGCTAGTGCCTGGGTTCGGGCGCTGCTAGGATGCACGCCATCTCAAATGCTCAAGCGGAACGCCATGCTGCCAACATTGTTATTCAATCTCATCGCCGGGCTGAGGCTGATACTGTTTCGACCACTCGATCTGATCGGCTTCCGCTATACGGTCTCTGCATTCTGGAGCGTTGCCTTGCTGAATGTTCTGGTTGCAGCCGGCCTGCAGCGGGCAGAGATCGAGGAAGCAGCGTTGTTTCAGGCGGAGGGCCTGTTTCCTGAATCGGTATTCATCCTGCTGGTCCTGCTCTCTGGCGTTCTGATCAGTCGGTTCCTGGGCAGTCGCTTACTGCAGTTTCGTTTTCCGGTGATCTTTCTTAACGCGGTATTCTGGCTCCAGTTGTTCACTGCACTGTATCAGCACTGGAGTCCTTCTGGACTAGTGGGGTCGGTCATCTACTGGCTGCTGCAGCTATGGCTCCTGCTGGTGATTTTCCGCGTTCTGAAGCTGGCAGTGCGAGCCGATAGAGAGTCCGCTACCTTTAGGCGCTGGTTGGCTACGCTTGCCTTTGTCGTGCTTGTTCAACTGCCGCCTTATTATCTCTACCCCTTCGAATTCTGGGTGCCTGCCAGCTATGCAGTGAGTGAGGCATCAGCAGCGACCGAAGCACAGCCTGAACTCGACGTAGAGTCGGTTCTGACAAGTCAACCAGCAATTCTTGCGCAGCAACTGCAATCACTCGAGCCGTCACGGGCAGGTGAAATCGATGCCTACTTCGTCGGCTATGCACCGTGGGGCGATCAGCGGGTGTTCGCCAATGAAATCCGCTTCGCCCGACAGCGCTTTGATGAGCGATTCGGTACCAGCGGTCGAAGCCTGTCATTGATCAATGAGGCTGAAAATATCGGCACGCAGGCCCTGGCCATCACTTCGAATCTTGCCGCTAGTCTTCAGTGGTTGAAGCAGATCGCGCAGCCGGAGGAGGATATTCTCTACCTCTTTATTACCAGTCACGGCGCAGAGAATCATGACGTCGGTACCGTTCTGGCGAACTTGCCCCTCAACGACCTACCAGCAGCTGGTCTGGCCACTCTGGTGGAAAACAGCGGTTTCAAGTGGAAGGTCATCATCGTTTCGAGCTGCTATTCCGGGGGGCACATCCCGTTACTGGCAGACGAATCCACGATGGTGATCACAGCATCAAGAGCCGACAGAACATCCTTCGGGTGCACGGACGACGCAGAATACACTTACTTTGGACGAGCTTTTCTAGTGGAAGCGCTCGCAGAGAATACGAACTTTATCGAGGCTTTTGATGCCGCTCGCGCTGTAATAGCGAGCCGGGAAGCGGACGAGGGGTTTACGCCGTCTGAGCCGCAAATTGCTGTTGGCAAGACTATTGAAGCTTATATGGAGAAGCACTGGGCGAGCAGAAAGAAGTCCGGGACGACCAGCCAGGCTGGTCTCCCGGGTAGCTGATGTGACCATCCTGTTCACATCAGCTGAATAGGCTGCGGCATCCTGCCTGTGCCTGTAGAAGTCCATATCCAGAATTATCCCAACGTCAGTGCCCGTGTCATCCTTGACTGGATCATCCTTGATCCGGGCGCGCCTCCTGGCTTCCGTTGCACCAGCTCGTCGTTCAACCTGCTGATGACGCATACAATAGGTTAAAATTTGAGCTGAACCTAGCGCTCAAGTCTCCAAAGTCTGTAAGTGAACGCCTACACTATGCTGTCGCTTTTGGCCGGTGTCCCGCCATCCGTGACTTGCAGCCTATCAGTCAATGATCACGAGTCGGTTTGATAGCTCGTTTCGGCCATGAGTGGCAGGTAGTTCCTGCGCCAGAAGATCACCACAGGCTTTGACACAGTCGATAAATCCTGCCAGCGTCTGGCCCGCTTTCACCTGTGTCGTAAAGTCATCAACGATGATTTCCCAGCTCGAGTCCGGCAATTTCTCAGATATGCCGTTATCAACCAGAATTTCCACATAATGTTCGGCCTCTGATACGAAGATCAGCATGCCGGTGCCGCCTGCAGTGCGGTGCAGGTTCTGCATCAGAAATTGACGGCGAGCAAGGTTAGATGCCCGCCAATGCGCCACCGAATCCGGGATGAGCAGATGAAGCACCTGTGGAATCCTGAACAACAGGCTCAAGCCGATAAATATCATCCACTGAATCAGCAGCAGCTGATGCGCGTTGTACCATTCGGTAAAATAGTTCACCGCCCCGGGCAGGATGAGCGCGACGATGCCCGCCCACAATAACGGGATGTAAGTGTAATCATCGGCCTGACGAGCCAGAACGGTAACCAGTTCGGCATCTGTCCGTTGTTCTACCTGTTCTATGGCAGCAGCAACCTGGGCGCATTCTTCTTTTGTCAGCAGCGACATTGATGGACCTTATCTCTGTAAATTGAAACATTATTGAGGCACGAGATGTGAAGCGGCGGCGTGATGGTAACCGCTCACACGACCACTACCACCCACCTGAGGCGCCGCCGCCACCGAAGCTGCCGCCGCCTCCGCCAAAGCCACCGCCACCACCGAAGCCGCCGCCTCCACGTCCGCCACCGAGCACGGAGCCCAATACTGCACCCGCGAGTAGTCCGCCCATTCCTCTGCGCCGTCCGCCGCCTCGCCCGCCGCCCCCGAAGAGATAAGTGAGGGTGAGCATGACGAACAAGATGCCAGCGACGATCGAGGGTGTGGGTTTCTCCCCGCTACCGGGGCCCTGTGGCGCCCGGGTAGCGAGAGGGTTCCCGCCCAGAACCTGTATCATGGCAGTGACACCATTTTCGATGCCTTCAGCGAAGCGACCGCGCTTGAACGCAGGCGTAATGATCTGGTCGATGATGACCTTGCTCTGCGCGTCGGTGAGACGGCCCTCCAGTCCGTAGCCGACTTCGATCCGAATCTTGCGTTCTTCTTTCGCAACAATGAGCAGCGCGCCGTTGCTTGAGTCGGCCTGACCGATGCCCCAGGCTCTCCCCAACTGATAGCCATATTCCTCTATCGCTTGTCCCTGTAGGTCAGGCACCGTGACCACGACCAGCTGCTCAGCAGTGGCCGCTTCATGATTCTGCAAGAGCTGACCTACGCGCGCTTCGGCTGGTGGTGGCAGCATTTCTGCCTGATCTACCACTCGGCCGGTTAGTTTCGGAAATTCGATTTCAGCCGCTGTGGCCTCGGCATGTGCCAAGGCCAATAACAGGCCGAGGAACAGCGAGGCATATTGGCGTCTGCCTAAGGTGAGAGCCGCCAGCATCAGAATTGAACCTTCGGCGCCTCTTCAGCGTTGGTCGCCGTGGCCTCGAAGTTTTCACGGATCGGCATGTCGCTATACATCAGGCTATGCCAGATCCGGCCAGGGAACGTCCGAATCTCGGTGTTGTATTGCTGCACTGCCTGAATAAAATCCCGTCGGGCGACGGCAATCCTGTTCTCCGTGCCCTCCAGCTGAGACTGCAGTGCAAGGAAGTTCTGGTTTGACTTGAGATCGGGGTAACGCTCAGATACTGCCATCAATCTGCTGAGAGCGCTTGTCAGCTCACCTTGAACCTGCTGAAACTGTTGCAACTTCTGGGGGTCGTTGAGAATGCCTTCGTCCACCTGAATCGAGGTCGCCTTGGCTCGAGCCTCAATGACTGCCGTGAGCGTTTCGCGCTCCTGCTCTGCATAGCCTTTTACCGTCTCCACCAAATTGGGGACCAGATCTGCCCGCCGCTGGTACTGGTTCTCCACCTGCGACCACGATGATTTCACCTGCTCATCGTAGCTTGGAATGTTATTGATACCGCAACCTGTAAGCCAGAGACTGATGAGTAGCGTAGCAAGCGGTTTCCAGTACGTTCTGACGCGCTGCTGCGGCTTGGACGAACTATTAAAAACGATGATCCGGTTCATGTGGCTTGTCTTTCCTTTGAGTTTGAGACGACTGTTATACGCTACTTACGGCAGCGTGCTGGTTTTCGATGGAATATGTCTCAATTTTGAGCTACCGGGCCTAGGTAAATAGGACGATCTCCTTTAAAATCAGTCCAGATTCAACGTCAGGAATCGACCGGCATCTGGTACCGGCAGGAAGTCATATACCAGTATAATATTCACGGAAGTTTTCTATGTTTCAAACTTTGAAGCAAGCTGTCTCTGCATCTCGAGCAGTCTTGCTGGCGCCTCTGATCCTGAGCGCACCTCTCTCCGAAGCCGGTACAATCAGAGTCCCAGAAAAAATCAGAATCGATATTCACTGGGCCCCCGAGCAGATCAATTTCGACTTTGAAGTTAATCTCGATGATGGCGATGATTCGACCTCGGACGAAGTGCTTTACACCGGTCTTTACTTTCGTACTCACATCACTAATGGCGACACGCCGTGGCTTGAAGGCGGCTATGGTGAGCTCTTTCCCGACGACACAGCGCACGATCTCAACGATACGCTACGGAAGTTTCTATTCGAGAAGAAGTACGGCGATCAGGATTATGATTTTATGAGGCGAGTGTCGTTGAGTGACACCTACCTGTTTGCCTTCGAAAGCTACGTTGATTATGTGCCCAAGGGATGCGAACCCTTTACAGGGGAGTGTCCACCGGCCTTGAGCGCGACATATGGCGGTGAAACACTCATCACATTCTATGACAGTAAATATGGACCTCGCGAGCCTGGCCCCGAAGCGCCGACCGCAGTGGGACTGCCAGGTCCGCTGTCGCTGGCGATGATTGCTGCGCTGGGCGTATACGTGCGGAGCCGCTCGGCCTAAGCGACCGCTCTCTGATGCACTGACTGGTCCAACTCTGGCGAGGTACGTATCACCAGATAGACACCGGTCAGGAACTTGCCGGTAGACACAGTCCCATTGAAACCGTTCAGGACCGTCGTATGCAGCCAAATATCAGAGCACTTCTCAAAGCAGGTACTGTCGCCACACTTCTTGCCACCTTTCTGGCAGCTTGTGATGACAGTTCCGTCAACGCACCAGAATCCATCAGTGCGAACTCTCCAGATGAAAGCAAGCCCGCCGTAGGTGGCGCGCCTCAGGGCGTCCAGGCCGTGCCAAGCACCAAAGCTGTTGCAGAGACTATCGATGAGTTGAAGCAGGCGGTCGAAACCGGTCAGGGCATGGGCGTCGTTGCCAGCATCGACCATCAGGCCAATGCGAAGTCCGCAGGCGTTGATATTCCCCCAACGACACTGATCATGCTGTCCCAGCCAGCTCTCGAGATTCCGCTTCTGCAAAAGAATCAGTTGGTTGCGCTGGACCTTCCTTTGAAGATGCTGGCTTACGAGGACCCTCAGGGGAGCGTCAAACTTGCGTTCAATGGCGTTGAATACCTCCGCGAGCGACATGGTCTCGGAGAGATGGAAACATTGATCGAGCTCCGCAATAAACTGGGAAAGATGGCTGAGTCCGCCAGTGGCTCCGAAGTCGGTCCTCATGAAGAAGGCAATAAAACGACAGAGGAGGCTGAAGGGATCGTGGTGCTGGCCAGTACCAATGATTTCCAGACCACTCACCAGAAGCTCAGCCAGGCTATCGAGTCGCAGGGGGCTTTGAAGACAGTGACAGAAATCGACTATGCCGCTGAGGCAAAGCGCGCAAGTATGTCGCTCGGACCGACCACACTTATGGTGTTCGGCAACCCGAAAGTGGGCTCCCCCATGATCAATGCTCGTCAGTCGGTCGCTCTGGATTTGCCGCAGAAGATGCTCGTTTACCAGAATCAGCAAGGCCAGGTGTTTGTCGCCTACAACGATCCTGAGTATATCGCCCGTCGACATGAAATGCTTGAACCTGGCCAACAGGCGGAAGGCCTTGATATCGAAGCGCTTGCCAGCGTGTTGGCAGGTCTGGCCAATACAGCGGTGACGGGTGGTGCTGACGAAAGCTAAAGATTTGGGTGTTGCGGGGAATAGGCGGGCGTTAAAGCGCCCCCGGCAGGATTCGAACCTGCGACCAACGGCTTCGGAAGCCGCTACTCTATCCAGCTGAGCTACGGAGGCATGACGGCGGGCATTATAGGTCGCAGGCGCCCCAGAGGCAAACCATTAGCCGCTTCTCAATGATGAGTGGCGATAACTGGATCCGGCATGCCGTAGCGGCTCTGAATGGCATGAAATTCTCTGGTTGTCTTGAAGAATCGGAGCTCAGCGTCGAAGGCTTTGACAATAGGCTCCAGTTCGGGCGTTCGCGCAAATGGCAGAAAATTCGCTTCGCCCGAGCAGAAGTGCGCGCCGGGAATCGCCTGAATTCGATCAAGCAGATTGAGCTCCTTGACGTGCTGATGGCCTACGACGAGGTTGGCTATCACGTAATCGATACGTTGCAACGCAAGCTTCGCGAAGTTGGCCGATAACTGCCGCTCGAGATCGAGGTCGAGATTGGCGGCTGCAATTTCAGGACAATACTCATAGCCGAGCATCGCGCCGCCTCGAAGCGTCTTGAGACTTTTGATTGAGTTAAACCTGATGGGTGCATTCTTGCGAATGAAGATGCCTGTCAGTGCAGTGGAGAGCGGCTCGTCCGGGTAGCGAAGGAAAGCCGCACGCTCCTCGGTGAAGCTGGCGCCGAGGATTGCATCAGCTTCATTTGCTTTCATCATCGCCAGACAGCGCTTCCACGGGCAAAACTCGAGTTTTACCGCCACGCCCAGTTTTCTGAAAATGGCCTCGACCACTTCCCAGTCACTCCCTTTGATCTCTCCGTCACTGTCGCTGTAGACATAGGGCTTCCACTCCTCGGTCACGATTCGCAGTGGTCTGTCTGGCAAAGCAGCAGATCCTGGCTCGGCCGCAGTAAATGCAGACGACAGCATACAGAAGAAAAAAAGCATCTTTCTGAACATCGCGATAGCGTCCTGAGTGCGAGAGCAAGGCAAAGCCTAGGCATGATATTCAGTCTAGCCTCAGGTTGGCCAACCACACAACTTACAGTTGCCTGGGGCGCCCTCTAGTGTCGCGGACGGGACACTAGGCTACAATCCTTACTGCTGTTCCGATCAGCCGCAGTTCCATATCGGCTTTGACTGGCCTTCGCTTAGGCCCTGATCCCTCACCGAGGTTTTCGGCGTTGAACATCATGTCCTGCTCACCACACCACGATTCATGATTATCTTCCTGCGATGGCTGTTGGCGCCGTTGCTGCTCTGCGCCGCTTCGATGGCCTATTCCGCCAATGCCATCTCGCTGGAGGAGGGCTGGGAGTATCGTTGGGGTGACTCACCCTTTACGCAGGCTGGTGAACCGGAATGGGCTATTTCGAGCTCGCCGGATGACTGGCAGGCCATCGGGTTTCCCTCCAATCCGCCGGGACGTGATGGCCATACCAACGTGTGGTTTAGAGTACCCATTCCGGAGGCTCACCTGCACGAGCCGGTGCTGTACATATTCAGCGTGGATCTGATCGTGCAGGTGTTTCACGAAGGCCGACAGATTTACCAGTACGGCACATTTGACGCTCAGGGGCAGGGGCGCTTTGAAGGATGGCCCTGGCATATTGTGAAGCTGCCGACCGAGCGCAGAGACAATATGCTCTATTTTCGGGTTTTCTCCGATTACACCGATATCGGTCTATGGGGCGAAGTCAAGCTGATGGAGCGCTCGGACCTCCAGCTCTTCATTTTGAAAAACTCAGCTGAACGCATCGTTGTGAGCGGATTTACCCTTACTATCGGTCTGCTCTCGCTGGTGTTCGCACTGTTCCAGGCAAACCGCCGCCATTTTGGAACGCTGGCTCTCTTTTCGCTCGCTTCGGGAGCGATGATTCTGGCTGAAAGCCAGGCGAGCCAACTCTTGTGGGACCAGCCCCTGTTCTGGGTATACCTGCGGGCTTTTTCCTACTACCTGCTTCCCGTACCCGTCGCCCTCCTGCTCGAACTCTGGCTGGCGAAGCGGCGTTTCAGCCTTGCTGGCTGGATATGGCGAATCCATCTGTTGTATGCCATCGCTGCTCCAGGGTTGGCCTACGTCGGGGTGTTCAGCCTGGCTAGTACCTTCCCGGTTTTTGACGCACTGTTCCTGTCGTCAATGCTGCTCATGTTTGCAGCCATCCTGCTGAGGGCCCGTCGAATTTCAGTGGAGCAGGGCATCATGCTGACGACCTGCGTGCTGTACCTGTCACTTCTGCTGGCGGATATGGCTGTGGCGCATGGCATTCTCTCCTGGACGCGCGTGCCCGTAGCCTGGGGATCCCTCGCATTTTCAACGGCTGTTGTGGTGCTCTCGCTGTGGAGTTACAGCCGCACCCAGCGAATCCTGAAAAAGATGAACTCATTGCTAGAGCGCAAGGTTGCCGAGAGAACGCATCGTCTCAAACAGCTCGCGGATCAGGAAAGACAGCGCGTTCAGGTTATGAGCTTCAACAATGAAAAGAGTCTTCTGTTGAACGATGTGATTTCCGAGATGCAGGGCTGTGAGGACTTTCATTCAGCTATAACCGTTCTCGGCACGCGGATGCCAAAGCTCTGCAGTCCATTGCACGGCGCAGCATACTTCAGACCAGATGAATCGAGGCGTTTCATCAGAATGAATACCTGGGGCGACGCAGAGCAGGATGCGCTCCCGGATGCGATCACTGACGAAGAGGAGTTCGAGGCTGGCAGCCACTGGTGCTTCCGTCTCACCATTCAGCACACCAAGTATGGCAATATGAAGGTCGGCCTGCTGTTCCTGCAAACGCCAACTGAGGGCACACCCGGTAGTACGCAACTGTACCAGTCGATAGAGCGGGCTGTGGACAAGGCAGCGGTGACGCTCACAAGCCTTTCCCTACGCGATGAACTGAAAAGGTTCTCCTATGAGGACTCGCTGACTGGCCTTAAGAATCGCCGCTTCTTCGATGAGTTATTTGTGCATGAGACTGCTGTAGCCCTCCGCAGCCGTGCGCCGCTCACGATTATCATGGGCGATCTCGATTACTTCAAACGCTTCAACGATGCACATGGTCACGAGGCTGGTGATACTGCCCTCCAGGCAGCGGCAGATGCCTTGCGAGCTCATTTCCGAGATACCGACATCATCTGCCGGTTTGGCGGTGAGGAGTTTGTCATCCTGATGCCGGATACGGATTCTGGGCATGCCTGGCAGTGCGCGCAGCGCCTGCTGGAGACACTGCGCAAACATGTGGTCGTCTATCGTGGTAAAAAGCTCGGCGTAACCACTATCTCGCTTGGCATTGCCAGCTGGCCTGAGCAGGCCGCCCATCCACAGGAGCTGCTGTGCCTCGCCGACAAAGCACTTTACAATGCGAAGCAAAGCGGCCGCGATCGCGTCGCCATTGCCTGACATTTACCCGAGAGTTCAACATGTTGTCTTACCGAATGATCTTAGTTTTCCTCCTGTTCTCCGTCAGTGTGGGCAGTGCCCACCTAGCCGTTGCTGCGGATGACAAAATCTACCGTCTTAAACTGGCCGAGACCTGGGGCACCGGAACGCCAATACTGGGTGAGACCTCCCGCAACATGGCCGCGATGGCGAGACGAATGTCGAATGGTCGGCTCGATATCCGGGTCGACTCTTCCAATAAACATAAAGCCCCTTTTGGCATACTCGACCTCGTTCGCGGGGGGCAGTACGACATGGGGCATACCGCGTCCTATTACTATAAGGGTCAGGTGCCCAACGCGATCTTCTTTACCACCATGCCCTTTGGCATGACGACTCCGGAGCAGTATGCCTGGTTCTACCACGGTGGTGGATTGGAACTGATGCAGCGTGTTTATGAGCCACTAGGCGTTGTCTCTCTGCCCGGGGGAAACACCGGCAATCAAATGGGCGGCTGGTTCAGAGAGGAAATCAAATCCCTGGAGGATCTTAAGGGTTTGAAGATGCGTGCACCGGGCTTCGCTGGTGAGGTGATGGCGCGTCTGGGTATCGCCGTGACGAATATTGCGCCGGGCGAGCTCTATACCGCACTCGAACGCGGCACTATAGATGCGCTTGAGTGGGTCGGGCCGGCTCTCGATTTGCCTATGGGTTTTCATAAGGTCGCAAGGTTCTATTACACAGGCTGGCATGAGCCGGCTGCAGAACTGCAGTTTCTGATCAATGCCCGTGTATGGAAGAAGCTGCCGGAAGACTTGCAGGAGATCTTACGTGTGGCCATCCGAGCGGCGGCGCATGACATGTATGCGCAAAGCATGCACATGAATGCCGAGAGCTGGGCTGCCATGAAGAGCGAACATCCCGATATCGAGATACGGCGATTCCCCGAGCCGATCATCAAGGCACTGAAAACAGCCAACAATGACTTGCTCTCCGAGATGGCCAAGGCCGATCCGCTTGCCGCAGAGATCATCGAGGCTCAGGCGCAGTATCTCCGACGGATTCGAAATTGGACTGAAATCTCCGATAGTGCGTACCTTGATACAGTCGCGCCGGATGATGACGCACCACGTTCAGGGCCTTCACCTGCGCATTGATTGTCAATTCTGCTTATTCAGAACGGCGAACCCTCTTCGTGTTGTGAATGTCTTGGCTTGAGGGGTAGCGTTCGTGGAGTTTATGCCCTGGGCTGTTACAGCAGCCATACTGCTGGTGGGCTGCTGGGTTCAGACAGCGCTCGGTTTTGGCATGGCAGTGATAGCGGCGCCTGTCATCGTGATGGTGAAACCGGAATGGGTGCCAGTGGTACTGACGATCACAGCGTTGAATCTCAGTGTGTTCAATAGCTGGAACCAGCGTGCAGCCATTGAAATACATCAGCTGCGGATACCATTTATCACACGCATCCCTGGCACAGTCCTGGGAACTTGGCTCCTGCTGCAGCTGAACGCCTTCTGGCTACAGATCTTTGTGGCTTCAACCGTGCTGCTTGCGGTGATAATCAGCTACAAGGGGCCACAGTTCAGCTACACGCCGAGTCGATTAGGCTGGGCTGCCTTCGTTAGTGGTCTCACTGGAACAACCACCTCCATCGGTGGTCCACCGATGGCCCTGGTCATGCAGCATGGGGCGCCCATGACTGTTCGGGCAAATCTCTCTGTTTTCTTCGTCTACAGTTGCGCGCTGAGCCTGATCGGCTATTGGTTGGCGGACATATTGACGCTCGACCTGCTGCTGGTTTCGCTGACGTTCGTACCGTTTTGTTTGCTGGGCTTCTTTACCGGGAAACAGGCCAGGCCCTATGTTGACGCGGGCAGATTCAGGCCTCTGCTGCTGGTCATCTGCGGCTTCGCTGGCACGTTTGCGCTGGTAGGTACCTTGAGCAGAGCGTGAGGCAAGGAACGGCGTTCAAAGCCTCAGGGCAGCAGACGTATCATTATTTCGTATTGCTGTGTCAGATCTGCAGAGCGGGTCGAATAGCTGGTGCCGAGATTCCCGTTGATGTCGGCGCTGTTGCTGTTCGAACTGCCGCCGAGTGGCATCCATTCCCCGAAGGGGAGTAACCGGGTCGACGCCAGTTCGAATGCCTCGAGCGACCGCCTGTCTGTCGCGTCGCGATTGTGTCTCACAGCAATGGTCACCCGGGCACCTTGCTCCTTTTCAGGGCCCGCCAGAGTCGGCGTCACAATCAGATCGCTGCCCACCAGCTCCCGGCGGCCAGCCTGACTGATAGCAACACCCTCGCGGGAAATGTAGACGTTCTGGACTGGCCTGAGCTGACCTGCGGTGAGGCTTACCGAGTTGCCCTCGAGCACGGTCACGGTCTGCTCCGTCCTGTTCCCCGTACTGTATGTGCGATTGCCGTAATTGACAGCGATATCTGTTCGCCCCTGACGGCCATCGACGTTTCGTTCGCTCCCGATGCTTGTGCCAAGGGTGCTGCTGCGGCCACTGCCATGAGCGGCTTCACGGACGGAAATACTGAACTGCGCTGGCTTGCTGTCGAGCTCGGCCACCAGCGCTTTTGCGTTGTCGAGCAGCGCCTGGGAGCTGGCGCGCAGGATCAGGTCCTGGCCCAGCCCGGATGCCTTCAGCTCACCGGGCTCGAACATGGCATTGAGACGCTGAGCGATGGCTGGCGCATCATGATAGTAGATTCTCACTGTGGCCAGCTTCGCCGATCCTGTGCGAAGCTCAGTAGTCTCGGCAGCGAAGCTCGCCGAAGTGAGCGCGATCAGGTTCACCAGCATCACTGCGATGAACAGCGGTCGGATTGAACAAAAACTGGTCATATGCGCCTGCCTCGGAGACTAAAGAGTGTTGCACTGATTACAGGATAGTGTACCTTTTCGAGCTTTACGCCGTATAGCCAGCCTTGCGCGTCTGTTTAGTCAGGAGTTTTACATGCTTTTCACAGATTATCTCGCTGCCGCCTCGCGCGCGGCGCTTCATGAAGTTGGCGCCGCAGCCTCGGCCACTGAAGTGCTTAGTGTCGATGAAAGCTGGATGCAGGGTCGTTCAACTTTCGGGGGCCTCACCGCCGCCATAGCGCTACAGGCAATGCAGGCCCATGCAGGCGGGCGGGTACTGCGAAATTTCAACTGCAATTTCGTCGGTCCGGTTGACGATGCGCCGCTATCACTGGCTCCTGTAGCGCTTCGATCAGGAAAGTCGGTGACGGTACTTGGCTGTCGGATCATGCAACCGGACGGTATCAAGCTCGATGCCACTGCTGCTTTTGGCGATAGTCGTGATTCGGACATCTGCGTCGATCCTGCCGGTGTGGCAGATGTCGGTCTGGTCGAAGACGGTGCGCCTTTGCCTCATGTCGCGGGCGTAACGCCGAATTTCGCCGAGTATTTCGACTATGCCTTCACTGATAACAAGCTACCCTTTACAGGCAGGGGCGACGGCGTCATGAACGGCTATATGCGTTTTCGTGAATCCGCTGTGAAAGCGGACGCCGCGCTTACGCCGATGCTGCTGCTTGGCCTCATCGACGCCTGGCCTCCAGCTACGCTGCCCTTGCTGCGCAAGGTCGTACCAGCGAGTACCCTGGCCTGGAACGTACAGTTCGTGCAGCCATGCGGCCAATCCAGGGCGACAGACTGGTTTCGCTACGAAGCGAAGATAGCCCAGGCAGCCGAAGGTTACGGTTTTACCCATGCTCGTGTCTGGAATGAGCGGGATGAATTGCTGGCATTCAGCCAACAGACTGTCACCGTATTCGGCTGACGATTTTTCAATTAAAGTGACGACTTCACATGACGACCGGTAGCGAACGATGATCAAGCAGGGCACCGATAAGCTTTTCTCAGGTCTGGGCGGGATAACCGCATTCAGCCTGTTGAGTTTTGCGCTGGTCTGGACCCCTGTCCATGCCGAAGATGAGGCATCTGATGGCAGTGGTGAGGACCTTGAGGAGGTCAGGCAGTCTGACCTGAATCAGCTTACCGTTGAAGCTTCCGCTGCCCACCAGGCAGAGGGCGAGCTTGAAGACTGTGCCGAGCTGAAGGGCAATGAGCTGCGTCTGGCATGCTATGACCGCCTCGCAGAAACCTTCAAGACGCCGGTACTGGACGAGGTAAAGCGTCCCAGAAATGCGGTTGACGAACGTCTGGCGTCTGAAGAGCTGCTGGCGGATAACAGCTTTCTGATGATTCCCCACCGCCGCAACTATATTCTGCCGTACACCTATAACGACAAGCCCAATGAGCTGGTTTCGAGCCCGTCACGGGAGGAAGTCCGGCTGGTCGAGGAGTATCAGCGGAGCGAGGCCAAATATCAGTTCAGCTTCAAGTTTCAGTTACTTCGCAACATCTTCCCAGAAGGCATGACCGCTTGGGCCGGCTATACCCAGGTCGGCTTCTGGCAGATCTATAACGATCCGCAGTCAAAGCCTTTCAGAGCCATCGACCATGAGCCGGAACTCTATTTGCGGTATCGAACGTCCATGAATCTCTTTGGCTACAGTTCGGAGTTTGTGACACTGGGTATCAATCATCACTCGAACGGCAGCTCAAAGCCGCAATCGAGAAGCTGGAACAGGGTGATCGCTTCCTTTTTCTTCAACAAGGAAAACTTCACGGTAGGCGTCCGTCCCTGGTGGCGAATTCCAGAAGACGATGAGGAAGACGATAACGCTGACATACACCAGTTTCTCGGGTATGCCGAGTTTCTCCTGGCCTACAAACAGGGCGAGCAGATCTTCGATATCCGGCTGATGAACAACATGCGGGGAGAAGAGAACAAGACCTCGGTAGAAGTGTCGTACACCTTTCCCTTTCCTGGACGGCTAAAAGGTTATCTTCAGTACTACAACGGCTATGGTGAAACGCTCATCGACTATAATCACCGCAATCAGCGGGTCGGTCTCGGCGTGCTGTTGACAGATCTGTATTGAGCGGCGGACTGGAAGGGTAGCGGGTAGTTAGAAAGCGGCGGCTGATCCAGGTATCAGTCGCCGTCTGGATCATCCTCAACGAACGGTCGCCGTTGAAACAGCAAGAAGAGTCCGAAGCCAGCGCTGATGGCGACGTAAACCCAGGCCGTGAGCATATGCCCCGTCCACAGATACTCAATGGCGAGCATCAGAACGCTGGCGCTTAACACGATTCGAAAAAGGTCGGAATAGGCTGTAATCATGAGTGCTACAATAATGAAGCGCGGCCCTCGCTAAAATGCGTAGAAGCCACAGGCCGCAGTTTTTACGCTTTCTCTGCTGCCTGCTCCATGGCGCCTAGGCGAGACGAACTGAATACCGTAAGCTAGCGTGCTGCTGTGCCGACCTCAACGCGCTACAGCCGCTCGGATCCAGTTAGAGATCCGGTAGAGAAACACCGAGAATTATCACAGCCACCAGAGCCAGAGGGCCATCCACCTGCCTATGAACCTGCCAGTCGACGATTCGATCGAAAAGTTGCCGCTTAGAACCTTCACCGAAAAAGCTTATCTCGATTATTCGATGTACGTCATTCTCGACAGGGCGCTACCGCACATCGGCGACGGCCTAAAGCCGGTTCAGCGTCGAATCATCTATGCGATGTCCGAGTTGGGACTCACTGCCGCCTCGAAGCACAAGAAGTCGGCGCGAACTGTGGGTGATGTGCTGGGTAAGTATCATCCGCACGGTGATAGCGCCTGCTACGAAGCCATGGTGCTGATGGCGCAGCCGTTCTCCTATCGCTATCCCATCGTGAATGGGCAGGGCAACTGGGGCTCACAGGACGATCCAAAGTCCTTCGCCGCCATGCGATATACAGAGTCGAAGCTGGCAAAGTATGCTGAAACGCTGCTGAGCGAAGTGGCTCAGGGCACGGTGGACTGGGTGCCAAACTTCGACGGTTCCCTGAAAGAGCCGGCTCTGCTGCCAGCCCGCTTGCCGAATCTGTTGCTTAATGGCACGACGGGTATAGCGGTGGGCATGGCTACAGACATTCCCCCGCACAATCTGCGTGAGGTCACCAGTGCCTGTCTGCATCTGCTCAGCAATCCGAAGGCTGAGCTGGATGATCTGCTCGAGCATATCCAGGGGCCTGATTTCCCCACGGGCGGCGAGATCGTGAGCAGCCGAGAGGAGCTGCGCCAGATGTATGCCACTGGACGGGGTTCAGTGAAGGCCCGGGCGCGCTACAACACGGAGCACGGCAACATCATCATCACCGAGCTGCCATATCAGGTGTCCGGTGCGCGGCTCATCGAGCAGATCGCGGCGCAGATGACGGCAAAGAAGCTTCCGATGCTGGCCGATATTCGTGACGAATCGGATCACGAAGATCCCTGTCGTCTTGTGCTTATACCTCGGTCGAACAGAACAGACATCGAAGCCCTCATGGGTCACTTGTTCGCGACCACCGATCTGGAAAAGAGCTATCGCGTCAATATCAATGTCATTGGCCTGAACGGTAAGCCTACGGTCAAACCGTTACCCTTGCTACTCCGAGAGTGGCTCCAGTTCAGAATTGGCACCGTGCGCAAGCGGCTCGAATTCCGCCTGAAAAAAGTGCTGGATCGCCTGCACATTCTGGAAGGCTTGCTGGTGGCCTTCCTCAATCTCGATGAAGTTATCCGCATTGTGCGTGAGGAGGATGAACCAAGGCAGTCGCTTATGGACAGCTTTGGACTCACCGAGATCCAGGCCGATTATGTTCTCGATACGAAGCTGCGGCAGTTGGCGCGTCTCGAGGAAATGAAGATCAAGGCCGAACAGGAAGCGCTAGAGAAAGAAAGACAGACACTCGAAGCCCTGCTGGGCTCCGAGCTCAAGCTGAAGCGTCTGGTAGGGAAGGAACTGACGGCGGATATGGAGACCTTCGGTGATGACCGCCGGAGCCCGCTGGTAGAGCGCAGCGAAGCCAAGGCCTATCGAGAGACCGATCTTATCAGCAGCGAGCCGGTGACGGTTGTACTTTCCGAGAAAGGCTGGGTGAGGGCAGGCAAGGGCCACGATCTGGACCCTGAAGCGCTCAGCTATAAGGCCGGGGATGCCTTCCTGCACGCCGCAAAGGGGCGTAGCAGCAATCAGGCGCTGTTCTTCGATACCAGTGGACGCGTGTACTCACTGGCGGCGCATAGTCTGCCTTCAGCAAGAGGGCAGGGGGAGCCACTAACGGGGCGAATCACGCCCGCCGACGGGGCGCTTATTACCCATACCATGTTGCCGGAGCCGGACGATAGCGTATTGCTGGCTTCCAGCTATGGCTACGGTTTCAGAGCGACGGCCAGTGATCTCCTGAGCAAGAACAAGACCGGGAAGGCCCTGGTGAGTCTGAGTGCCGGAGCGAATTTACTGCCGCCGATTCTGATCCCTGCAAAATACTCGAGCGACGATATGGTGCTGGTGGCGATCACAAGCGATGGTCGTATGTTGGCTTTCCCGCTCAATGATCTCCCTCAACTCGCGAAAGGTAAGGGTAACAAAATCATAGGTATACCTGCTGCCAGGGCGCAAAGCGGTGAAGAGGCACTGGCGCATCTGGCTGTTCTTCGACCGGGCGCTTTCCTGCAGCTTCACGCCGGCAAGCGCTTCCTCAAGGTGGGCTTGAGCGATCTCGAGCACTATGTTGGTGAGCGTGGCCGCCGAGGATCGCGCCTGCCAAGGGGCTTGCAGAAGATCGATCGGGTCGAGTTGTTGAACCCGCAAGCGTCCGCGAGTGAAAAAGCCAGTGGTGCAGCATCAGGACAGGCCGATGCCAATGAGTGATATTCTGCTGATCAACGTCAGTGGCCATGACAAGCCGGGCCTGACCTCTGCCATCACTTCTATTCTTGCCGCTTATGATCTCGTTATGCTTGATGTCGGCCAGTCGGTAATTCACGATCATCTGACCTGGGGGATGCTCGTGCGCTTGCCGCAGGCTGGCCCGTCGGGCAATGATGCCTCACAGGTGATCAAGGATCTGCTGTTCGAAATGCACGCCAGGGATCTGCAGATCAGCTTCACGCCAGTGGCTGAAGCGGATTACAACGAGTGGGTGAAGGGCAAGGGCAAGACGCGTTTTATCGTCACGCTGCTCGCAAGAGAAATCAAGGCAGAGCATATCGCGCGGGCGTCAGCGATTACGGCAGCCAATGGGCTGAATATCGATCAGATACAGCGGCTCTCGACAAGGCTGGACCTTTACGATGCTTCCAAGCGGAATCACGCCTGCATTGAGCTGTCCGTTCGTGGGGAACCTCATGATCCGGAGAAGCTCAAAACCGAGTTCCTGCAGATAGCCAATGAGCTCAATATTGATATCGCGTTTCAGAAAGATGATCTGTTCAGGCGGAACAGGCGGCTGGTTGTGTTCGATATGGATTCGACGCTGATCGAGGCCGAAGTCATTGACGAGCTGGCCAAGGAAGCGGGTGTCGGTGATCAGGTCATCGAGATCACTGAACTGGCAATGCGCGGTGAGATCGAGTTTGCCGAAAGCTTCCGACGACGGGTGCGTCTGCTAAAAGGCCTGAAGTCCGAAACCCTTGAAACCGTCGCGCTTCGCCTGAAGCTCACCGAGGGCGCAGAGCTTCTGATCAGCAGCCTGCGCAAGCTCGGCTACAAGACGGCGATCCTTTCAGGTGGTTTCAATTTCTTTGCCAGGCGTCTGCAGGCACAGCTGGGCATCGATTACGTCTTTGCCAATGAGCTCGATATCCGCGATGGGCTGGTGACGGGAGAAGTCAGTGGCGAAATCGTGGATGGTGCGCGCAAGGCGGCCTTGCTTCATGAAATAGCTGCGCGGGAAGGTATTCAGCTTGAACAGGTGATTGCTGTTGGCGACGGGGCAAATGACCTGCCAATGCTCAGCACAGCTGGCCTTGGCGTAGCGTTTCGTGCCAAGCCTGTTGTTCGAAAGAGCGCCAGTCAGTCAATTTCCTATCTCGGACTCGACAGTATCCTGTATCTGCTTGGCTTCAGGGAGAGCGACCTTCGTCTGCTGGAAGGCCGCGACAGCGCGGATGAAATCTAGATCTGTGGTTTGAAGGCGGCTCAGCCGCCTTCAGCGAAGTCATAGTTCATCTCGGTCGTAGGTGCCTGCAGGTAGTAGCCCTGTATGTAATGAACACCAGCCTGATACAGCGTAGAAAGCACCGTGGCATTCTCAACCAGCGGCGTGATGACCATCTTCGACTGATCCTTCAGCTTGTCGACCATCGCATAGAAAGCTTCTCTGGCTTCTGCAGTCTTCTGGATGTCTTCTGTGTAGGAGCCATCGACCTTCACGTAATCGACTTCGACATGATCGAGCGTCTTGAAGGGGTCTAGCGCACAGCCGAATCGAGACAGCGCCAACTGGCAGCCGAGCTTGTGAATCTGTATGCTGAACTCCTTGGCCTGCAGCAGATACTCAGTGACATCAGCCTCGGCGACCTGGAAGACCAGAGATTCCCCCGGTAGCTTCGCTGCTGTGAGCGCCTTCTGCAGCCAGTCGATGAACGTGTCATCAGTTATCGTATGGCCGGTGATGTTGATGATCAGCCTGCTGCTGTAGCCTTTCGAACGGTGCGAACTGAGGCTCTTGACGTTCTGCAGGATGACCCAGCGGTCGAGCTTGGTAGCGAGACGGGGCTCGGTTTCGACTGGCAGAAAATCCGAGGGTGAAATCTCCTTGCCCTCGTTGTCGATCATGCGCAGGAAGGCTTCGTAGTAGCCGTCGGTGGAACCCTGCAGACTGATGATCGGCTGAAACAGCATCTTGAACCGATTATCATCCAGTGCTGCCTGCAGCATGGCCATATAGTCATCGATGGTCTTGTCGCTGTCTTCGAAGTCGAGACCGTTGTACATATACACATTTGGCGCTGTTTGCCCGCCCTGACGGCTGGCTTCCGGTCGCTCTATTGCATATACGCTGGCACGGATGGCCTTGCTGACCACAGTTTCTGTCGTGCCCGAGTTCTCATTCAGCCGCAACAGACCGATAGCGACCCTGACCTGCGCCGTCTTGCCGCTGATATCAAAGAGCCTCGTTTCGGCTGCCTGTGAAATGGTAGAGGCAAGCCTCTGCACATGATCCTGACTGTTTTCGGCTTCGAGCCAGACGAAACTGTCGTCGCTAAAGCGGCCGAGTGTGGAGTGGGCACCTTTGTGCTCGCGTAACAGGGTGGCAAAACTGGCCAGCAGCGTATCGGTACCAGTTATCCCCAGGCTTTCTTTCAGCCTGGCCAGATCGAGTATCTGGATGTACATCACGAAGCCATGCGCCTTCTGCTGCATGATCTGCTCGATGAAGACATGAAGCTGCTCCATCCAGTATGACTTGTTGTAGAGGCCAGTCAGGAGATCTTCCCGGCTGATCTTTTTCAGTTTGGCTTCGAGTTCGGCATCGACCTGCGGACGCATGACCAGCTGCAGGCAGGCATCACCCTCAAAGGTGGCCAATGAGCTGCTGACTGCCACCATTTCCTCACTACCATCTGCCCGTTCGATACAGACGGATACCGGAGTGTCCAGGGCATCCGGGCCTTCGGCCTGCTTCAGGAAGGTCTTGAAGGCACTGGTACTGGACGACGCAATGGCATCAAGTATCGGAATGCAGATGAGATCATCGAGGTCGTCGTAGCCGAACAGTTCAAGGTAGGCTTTGTTGGCAAAGACGTGCATGCCTTCGATGATGTAGGCAATCGGGTCGACAGAGGATTCGAGCAGCGAGTTGCAGCGCCGCTCGGCATCCCTGAGCTGAAGCTCCACACTCTTGCGCTTACGCCGATCCGCGTGATCTTCCAACTCTCTGCGAATAGCGTAAAGCTGTACAGTTTCATGAGCGGCAAGAACCACCTGCCTTGCGCCTTTCTGTAGCGCGGCAACGTGTTCGGCCTCGTCGAAGTCATCCAGTATGGCAATCAGGGGGAGGTCCAGGCTGTGGGCCTTGATCGCATCCAGGCAATCGATGTACGTCAGCTCCTGGTCTTCACGCTTGGCGACGAGCAGGTCCCAGCTCTGTGCCTTCAGGCTCTCCTGAAGATCCTCTTCGCTCGTGATCCGATGGGCCCGAGTGGCCTTCCCATCGTTTCGCAGCACGCTGATCGTATGCTCAGCGTCATTGAGCGATGGGTCCAACAGCAGTAAATGGACGGTCTGTTTTTTTTCTTGCATGCTTAGAGTGATGGCCAGAGTGAATCAAAATCATCTTCCGATGAAGTAGTTTTCCGCGGCGCAGGCTTGCCGGCCTCCGCGAACTGGGCTTCGATTTCAAATTGGGTGAAAGAGCCGGTTGCGCTGATTCGTTTGAGCAGCTGCAACTTGGTGTTCCGGCCCTGACGGTTTATCGATACCTTGTGCCCAACCTGGAAAGGTAGTCTAGGTACTACGAGACTCGCAGGCTGCGAGATTGCAGGCAACTCCGGTAGTAGCAGACCTCTGAGGAACTCGCTGTTTTCACCCACTTTTTGAAGGAGCTGTACGCCGCAGGGTTTTGCCCCAGGGGCGAGGAGTTCCACACCGAACTGGGTTCCGTGCTGGCGGATCTGCCTGATCCAGCGAATAACGCCAATGCTCCACGGATGGCTTTCATCCTCTCTCACGCCAAGCAGCTCGCCTGCCTGCACGTTGCTCGGTATATCACCAATCCACTGGATACAGTACCCGCCGGGGCTGGTGTTGACCAGCGGCACGATGTGTTGCTGATACCCGGCTTTCGCATCCTTGGACGCCGATGCGACACTGGCACCTGTATAGCGGATGGGCGATAGGTCTGCACCACTTGAGCCAGCCTGACTGTTGCCGCTGCCTGGCTGCGCCCAGACGTCGCGCCGATGATGATCCGCGAAGTAGCTGGCGTCCGTGTTTTTACGGTCTCCACTCAGGAACGTGTTGAAGTCCGTGCCATTGGCGACAAAATAATGTGTTGCAGTCATGCCCACGCTGATAAGGATACGGCCCTGACTGCTGGTTCGTTTGAAGCTGCGCTTGGCGAGCACGCCAATTGCCTGGGATATGGCCAACAACAGGGGCTCGCTGAGCGTTTCGACGCCATGAAGCCGTGGGTGCTGGCTCTGGCGGCTGCCGGCGGCGGCCTCCTGGTGGCCTCGTGCCAGTTCTTCAGTCAGTAGCCCGGCCAGCTTGCTGGTGTCGAAGCCGTAGTTTTCGGTGGAAGGCGGTATCGTTTGCAGGCTGCGATAAGCCGGTGCGAGATCTTTTTTCGGTGAGATCACGAAGAGGGCCGTGGCGCCAGACTCAATCTCCAGACTGACATAGTCGGTCCAATGTTCGAAAGCCGTATAGGCAGTTTCGATATCCTTCTGGCGAAGCTGGTTTGGTTTGCAGCAGCCGAGCAGCAGTACCCGCTTGTAGGCCTGCTCTACGGTAGTTTCATTCTGGGTTCCACTGTAACCGTCGACTGTCTTGATCTTGAGCAGACGGTTATCCCGGGCGAAACGATAAAGCTGGTGCAGCTCAAGCCAGGTATCGGGCGGTGTCTGGCAGTACAGTTGATTGGCTCTGAGCACACAACTGGACAGGTCGCTGATCGCGCGGTGAATAGCGGGCGCCGTCAGCTTCTTGTTCTTTTCAGCCTGGCCTGCATTGTGAAGGTCGACCAGCACAAGCTTGTAGGCATTGGCCAGGTTAAGCTGAAGCGACTGAGCCAGATTGGCTATCTTGCGCTGCTTCTCAGGTAATACAACAGCCTGATTCAGGAAGTGCTTGCCCAACTCACGGCAGATGTAATAGACGGAGGGCCGGAGCACTTCGATGAGCTGAAACCTGCTCTGAGGTGAGCAGATGAGTTCATTGAGCTCGAGCAGAGCATGATAAAGCTGCTTCGACATCTCGCCGATGTTGGCCTTCGGAAGCTCATTAGCCCACGACTCCACTGCTTTGACAGCAGGTTCGGCATAGGACAGCGTGGTCAGGCGCTGGTTAGGAACCTTGAGTGTCAGCGGATTGTGTTGCCCAGACATGCATTCAGCCCTTATCTCGAATCACTACGATTTCTTAGCATAGCAAAGTCCGCAAAGATTGCTCGTTTCAGGGGTTTAACAGCGGCACTTAAACATGCTTCCTCGTTAGTGATGCGAGCGCAGGCTGCAGTGGCACCTTGCTGATGAAGCCGGGATCCTCATAAACCAGCCGTGGCACGAGGTAACCAGGCAGGTTGGCGAGCATTTCGGCGTACAGTTCAGACGCACTTTCTGGCGAAATCATGAAATGCCCCGCAGCATCTACCGCGTCCGGTAAGTGCAGATAATAGGGCAGGATGCCGGCGTCGAAGAGCGCCTGCGACAGATCGATTTGCATACGGAGCGTGTTGTTGACGCCCTTGAGCAGCACTGTCTGGTTCAATAGTGTGCAAACCTCGCGAAGCTGTCCATTGGCCGTAATGACCGCGTCATCGATTTCGTTGGCGTGGTTGATGTGATTGACGACGATGACTTTCTGAGGGCAGGCTCGCAACAGCTCGAGCAGCTGTGGCGTTATCCGATCCGGCAAGACACTAGGCATGCGAGTATGCAGGCGGATTCTGCGCAGAGCCGGTAGCTTCTGCAAGGCCTCAAACAGGCTGGCCAGGGCGCCATCGTCCAGCATCAGCGGATCGCCGCCACTAAGAATGATTTCCTCAAGCTCCGGGTCGGCTGCCAGGCTGGCTATTCTCTCGCTCCACGCCTGACGGCTCTGGCGATGCTGTTCATAGGGAAAATGGCGTCTGAAGCAGTAGCGGCAATGTATGGCGCAGGCGCCGGTAAGAATGAAGAGGGCACGGTGACGGTATTTCTGCACAACGCCGGCCTGGGTCGTAAAGGCGCCTTCGGCCAGTGGGTCAGTCGTCGTGGCAGCTGAGACCTGGAGCTCGCGGATATCGGGAAGGACCTGCCTCAGCAATGGATCGTCGGGATCACCAGGTCGTATACGTGAAGCGAAGGCACGCGTTACGCGCAGCGGGAACTGTCGGGCGACGGCATCGAGCTCACTGAAGTGGGTCAGGGGCAGTTCGAGGTAGGCGGCCAGCTCCCGATAGCTCGTGAACATGTCTTTCAGACTGTCCTGCCAGCCTGTCGGGGCATCGCCAAACGCTACATTTCGCGTTATGATGCGCGCCTCCCCGGACGCCTTGATTGAGCCCGCGTCCTGGATCTGCACGGCTTTCGACATAATAAACATCCTGAGACAACGACTGTAAGCGAGAGTATATGGCGACTTTTTCAACCAACGAGTTCAAGTCCGGATTGAAGATCATGCTCGATGGCGATCCATGTTCGATTATCGAGAACGAATTCGTCAAGCCAGGCAAGGGCCAGGCCTTCAACCGGGTTCGACTGCGAAACCTGAAAACAGGCCGTGTTCTCGAGAAGACCTTCAAGTCCGGCGAGTCGCTCGAAGGCGCCGACGTTATCGATCTTGAGATGGAGTACGTCTACACCGATGGTGAATTCTACCACTTCATGCTCACTGATGGCTCGTTCGAGCAGCATGGGGCAGACGCCGCTGCAGTCGGCGATACGAAAAAGTGGCTGAAGGAACAGGAAGTTTACACGGTAACGCTCTATAACGGCGCGCCGCTCTCTGTCATACCGCCAAATTTCGTCGACCTGCAGATCATAGAGACCGACCCCGGGGTCAAGGGTGATACCGCACAGGGCGGTACAAAGCCTGCCCGCCTGAGTACGGATGCGGTGGTCAGCGTGCCGCTTTTCGTGGATCAGGGTGACTTCATCAAGGTCGACACCCGCACAGGCGCCTACGTCAACCGGGTTAAAAACTGAGTCAGCCTCTCCGCTGGCAAAGCACTGCAGCGCTGGAGGTCCTTCGGGCCAGGGCTGCTGTGCTGGACCAGATGCGCCATTTCTTCAAGGACCGCGGCATTCTGGAAGTCGACGTTCCGGTATTGGCAGACACCTCAGCCAGCGATGTACACCTGAATAGTCTGCGCCTTTGCAACGGCCAGTATCTCCTGACTTCTCCAGAGCCCTATATGAAGCGTCTGCTTGGTTCGGGTTCAGGTGCCATCTTCACCTTCAGCAAGGCCTTCAGGGCAAACGAGAGTGGCAAGCGTCACAATCCTGAGTTTCTCATGCTCGAGTGGTATCGCCCCGGCTTCGCACTGGAAGATATGCTGGCTGAGACTCTGGCGCTGCTGTCAGGACTCGCTGGTCACGCTGAAAGAGTCAGCGAGCTGCCTTGGCCATCCTTAGCCGAGTTTGCCTTGCCAAAGCGCTTTACCTACGCGCAGCTCATGATCGATGCCTGTGGGGTCAACCCGTTTACGGTCAGCGATGAAGCGTTGAGAGCTACTGTCAGGCAGCAGGTCAGTGGCTACGATGATGTCGAATCGGCAGAGCCTGCGACCTTGCTCGACCTGCTGTTTAGTAGTCGGGCAGAAGCGCTACTGGCCAGCTGCCCTGTAGCCATCGTCGAGGGTTATCCGGCAGAGCAAGCCTCGCAGTCCAGAACCCGGTTAGATGCGGCTGGGCGTCTTGTCGCTGAACGCTTCGAGTTATACCTCTATGGCCTGGAGATCGCGAATGCCTACCATGAGCTCACTGACACGGCCGAGTTCCGCAAGCGTCATGAAGACGACAACGCACGTCGGCGACGATTCGGGTTGCCTGAGCTGGCACTGGACCATTCGCTGGTAGCCGCGATGGAGGCCATGCCACCGTGTAGCGGCATAGCGCTCGGCGTAGACCGGCTGGTGATGCGTTTGCTAGGCCTTTCCCGCATCGATCAGGTACTCAGCTTCGCCTCGAGCTCTATTAGTTAGCCACGCTTTGGATTCAAGGTGGCGATTCGTTCGCCAAGTCTGAGGCGTGAGCCAGCGTGAAGGGCATCATTCCATTTGAAGCTGTCAGGCGGTGCCAGCAGGATGACTGTCGAACCGAGATGGAAGCGCCCCATTTCCTCGCCTTTGAGGAAAGTCGGTGCGGGATTATCGCCATCGGGTTCGTAATCGATCCTTGAAATGGTAGCGCCGGTGCGTTTCTGATCACCGGACCCAACCAGCCCAGCCCACGTCGTAGCGATACTCGCCACAATCATCGCACCAACCAGTACCATTGCAAATGGACCGAATTCGGTATCAAACACGCAGATGACGCGCTCATTACGCGCGAATAAACTTGGAACGGCTTCAGCCGTAGCGGGGTTTACCGAGAACAGGCGGCCGGGGACGTGGATCATGCTGGTCAGGCGCGCGTCACACGGCATGTGAATGCGATGATAGTCCTTGGGCGCCAGATATATCGTCGCGAATTCGCCACCGTGAAACGGTCTGGCAGCCAGACTGTCGCCGCCAAAGAGTTCCAGAGCGCTATAGGTCCGACCTTTGGCCTGCAGAATACGACCTGCGAGCAAGGTGCCCAATTGGGACACTGCGCCATCAACAGGTGAGACTAAAGCGTCTTTCGCTGAGTCGATAGTACGTGCGCCAGGTTTGAGGGCTCGTGTGAAGAAATCATTGAAGCTTGCAAAGGCTTCGGGCTCAGATTCCGCAGCCTCGCTCATGTCGACCTGGTACTTCTTCACAAACCATTTGATGAAGGCGTTTTTCAGTCGCGGGTCAGTCGACGCTGCAATCTTGCCAGCCAGCCGCGAGAGCGAACCCTGCGGAACGAGGTACTGGGATTTTACGAAAATGTCGTCACGTCTGCCCATGTCAGGCTACTCCTGTCTGTTCAATGAGATGGCCAGTGCTGTCGCTGTTGCCCCATTCGGACCAGGAGCCGGGATACGCCTTGATATCCAGACCCAGCTGTCGGCCGACAAGAAAAGTCAGGCCTGAGCGATGGTGGGTCTGGCAATGCGTGACGATTTGACGATCGGGGTCGAGACCAGCCTGCGTGAGAAGCTTGCTCAAGTCGGCATCTGGGCGAAGGCGATAATGGTTTCTTGGGTCGAGCAGGCTCGTCCACTCAAGATGACAGGCGCCTTTTATATGTCCGTTATTTTTTGCGGTGACACGCCTGCCGGCAAACTCCTCTGCAGATCTGGCATCCCAGATTTGCACCTGGCCAGCTTCGACAAGTTCTTTCAGTGTGGATAAGTCGACGCTGACCGCAGGCGCGGATGCGGCCACGGAGCTTGCGTCGGGTAGAAAGACTGAGCCACGAACAGACGCGGGTGGCGGGGCGGCGGGGTCGGACTTAGTGTTCACCATGGGAAGACCGAGGCCTTCCCACGCAATGCGCCCACCGTCCACAACGTGCACATTACTGAAGCCAATGCTCAGCATGAGCCAGACGAAGCGGCCGGCCCAGGCGCCACCTTCGGCATCCATAACCACAAGATGGTCGTTGTGATGGAGGTCAAGATCGGCAGCGATGGATTGAAGCTGCTGAATCTCTGGTAGCTTACCATTGAACGGCGGGTGGGTTTTGGTCCGCGTGGGGTCTAGCCACATGGCACCTTCGACATGCTGCTGCTCAAAGGTCGCTTTCGGCGACAGGTCGACCACCAGCACTCGTGTCTCGGTGGGTCGCTGCATGTAGTCGAGCAACTGTTGCGGTTGAATGAGCAGCGACCAGTGTTCGAGTTCGCTGGTCTGGGATGAGATTGAATGGGTCAAAGAAGGGCCTCTGGAGTCATGAAGCTTGGCACCGGTATCTAGCTCTTCTTGTTCGACCGGGCACGCTGGGCAAGATTGTAAACGACCTGGCTTGTTGCATTACAGAGCTCTTTGAAACTTTCGTACTCGAAGGTCGTCATCGGACCACTCTGGAAGCCATTATCAGCGTAAATCAGCCCGACTGGGCGTGTGCCGACGAAACAGGAGCTGGCGAAGAATTCCTGCACCTGGAACAGCGATGAAAACTCCTCGGTAAGATGCGCCTTGATCCGTGGCGAGGATTCGGGACTCACCCAGATTGAAGCGGGTTTCCGCATGAGTTTCGAGAACAGCGGGAACTCCTCGAGACGCAGCTGTCGACCTTCCAGCGTCTCGCGGGCGGGCAGTGGCGTGGTGAAAAAGGCCTTCACTGCTGTTCGGTCGGCCGTCATGAGACTGACCAGGCAGGCTTCCAGTCCAATGCCGTCGACTACGCAGCTTATGGTGGTCTGCATCAGGTCCGGAAGACCCTCGAACTGCATCGGGTTAATCAGCATGTCCTGGATGGTCTGGTTGAAAAGGGCGCGGTTCGGTGCCTTGCGCAGCTGCGGCTGACGCGGAATATCAGCCATACCATAGGTCTTGATGGGCGACTGATCGGGTGAAGTCGGCATCGACTTGCGCTGCGGTTCGGGCTCTGCCACCTGATTCAATGCTGTCGTAGCTGGTCCAGGCTCGGACTCAGCCTCGGCCACTTTGAGCGGACTGTCATCGGCAACATCCGGTCTGGCTGTTTTCACTGCAGGCGGTTCCGAGGGCTCTGCATCGGGCGCGAGGTGTGGCGGCTTGCCTGGTGTGCCGACGCTTGCCTGCGTGGGTTGAGGCCGAAATGGCTTCCTTGGCTCTGGAGAAGTCGCGGGGGCTGCCTCTGGCCAGTCGAACAGTGGCTCACCCGGACCCGGCTCGGGCGTCAATAGCGACGCAGCCAGGCCCACGCCGTGGCGGAGCGGGTGTTGCCTGGCACTGAGTACAGCGACCTCATGGGCCCAGCGAACACCCAGTATAGGCGACGCCTTCCAGCGTGCTGCCATGGCGAAGAAGCATCGATTCACAGCCTTTGAGTGCCAGCTTATGCTCGCATGTTCGACCAGCAGGTTGAGCATGGTTTCGGTAAAGCCCGGTCGCTTGCTGAACTGTCGCAAAGGCTTGGTAATATAGGCGCGCGGCGAATCGTTCTCATACCCTTTCTTGGCCGCTGAAGTGAGCTTGGCAAGCGTGCGCATGTCCGCGAGCTCATGGTCGAACAGGGTGTTGGCATCAAGAATTGGCAGCGCCATCTGCTTGTGAGCTTCGCGCCAGAACGCACGGATTTCGAATCCCAGGATCCTGCGCTCCAGTTTGCGCGCATCGACATGTGCCATGCCCTTCATCCGTGTCTGCTGATAGACCGCCTGCATCTCCTTGCCGCGCCAGTGCCAGAGATACCAATAAGGGCTCGCCCAGAGCAGGGTGTTCCAGAAGGCGTTGCGTATCTCTTCTTCAGGCTTTTTTGCGGTGGTGTAGGTGAAGCGCGCCATTTCGGCTGCACAGAGGCTGCGCCCGAGAGCTGCTTCCAGCAGCGCTGTTTTCTTGTGCCCAGGATCTTCCGAATAGTCGTAAGTGCCGGTGGTCTGCAGCAGCACGCTCAGACGTTCAAGCCCAATGATGCTGATGGCCTGGGGAATATTCCGAATGGCGGCTTCCTTGGAGCGCATGAACAGGTTGGCATTGCGAATGAGCGTAAGCGCGAGGACCGGATCGTTTTGCACATGCTCGGCCATCTGGGCAAAGGTCAGCTCCTTTTCCTTCAGCGCAAGATGCAACAGACGACCTGAATGAGTGACCGCCGGAAGCGGTCGCTCAAGCATGGAAGCCACTGTACTTGCCAGTTTGGCAGCCGTGGCTGCCTCGGCGTCGGGCTCCCGGTCAGGGTGCTCTAGCTCGACTTCGTTCAGGTACAACGCTCCACACAGTTGTTAATTAAACGATCATCTACTTAACTTGTTCTAATCCAAGCATATCCCAAGCTGACGAATTTGCCATGTTGCTTCTGATCGGATCGATTGTTGTTTTAGCCAGCGTTCTCGGGGGCTACGTGCTCTCACACGGGGAGCTTGCTGCCCTGTGGCAGCCTTTTGAGTTGGTAATCATCTTCGGCGCTGCTCTTGGCGCCTTCCTGATTGCCAATTCATTCAAAACCATCAAAACAGTCGGCGCCTCGATCAAGACTGTCATTGTCGGTAGTCGTTTTACTCGACAACTTTACCTGGATCTCCTGACGCTGCTGTACGAGCTCTTCGACAAGTCACGCAAGGCCGGCATCATGTCAATCGAAGCTGATGTCGATGAGCCTAATGAGAGCGATCTATTCAATAAATATCCGTCGATTCAGAGTCAGCCAAAGTTGCGAGACTTCGTTTGCGATTATTTTCGTATCGTCGCCTCTGGCAACATGGCTGCCCATGAGCTGGAAGGCCTGATCGATATGGAAATCACCGCCCGGCAGCATGAACTCGAGAAACCCGGCGATGCAGTTCATGCCATCGCGGATGGCCTGCCCGGTTTTGGTATCGTTGCCGCCGTACTGGGTATTGTCATCACGATGAAGTCGCTTGGCGGTCCGCCTGCCGAGCTGGGCCTGCACGTCGCTGCTGCCCTGGTGGGAACCTTCATAGGTATCCTGGCGGCCTATGGCTTCGTTGGGCCACTTTCAAGCGCCATTCATCACCTGGCCGATGCCGAAATAAAGGCCTATGAATGCACGAAAATGAGTATTCTGGCCTTCCTGGGCGGGCAGGCGCCCCAGATAGCGATTGAATTTGGCAGAAAGACGCTCGATTCAAGTGTTCGTCCCAGCTTCCAGGAATTGAATGATCACGTAAAAGCCAGATGAAGCAGCTGAACCAGCCCCAGCCGATTATCGTTCGGCGCATCGTCAAGAAGGGCAAGCCGCACGGGGGCGCCTGGAAAGTCGCTTTCGCCGATTTTGCCGTGGCGATGATGGCTTTCTTTCTGGTGCTATGGCTGAGTGAATCGGCGTCGCCAGAACAGAAGGAGGCGATATCCAGCTACTTTGAAGACCCCATCGGCTTCACCGAAGGCGGCAGTCCATCAGTGATCGACCTCGGCGGGGCAGTATCGATTCAGGTGGTAGATGATCCCGATGCCATTCCTATCAGCCAACCCGAAATCAAGCTCGAAGAACGTCAGGCTCAGGACATCGTGGATCAGGTGGAGCATCGCAAGCTGTATTCATTGATGAACGTGATTCTGGAGCAGATTGAGCGGAGCCCCACGCTACGGGAGTACAAGGATCAGCTGAAGCTCGACATCACGGACGAGGGCTTGCGTATCCAGATCGTCGATAAGCAAGGCAGGCCGATGTTCGACACGGGTTCGGCTGAATTGAAGGAATACTCACGCGAGATCATCAATGAGCTGGCTCCGACCATTTCGCGGGTCGATAACCGCCTGGTCGTTTCGGGGCATACCGATGCCAGACCATTTCCTGGTTTTGCAGGCTACTCGAACTGGGAGCTGTCGTCGGATAGAGCCAATGCGGCTCGCAGAGCGCTAGTGGAAGGGGGCTTGCCTGAAGACCATATTTCCCGCGTAGTCGGTCTGGCATCTTCATCGCTGTACGACAGCACCGAACCCTACAATCCGATCAATCGTCGCATCACGATCCTGGTGCTCAACAGGCGGGCAGCACTCATCATGGAGGATGCTGAACAGGTGACGCCGGGCAGGGACCAGATCCTGCCGAAGGCGTCCCCACCGGTTCCCCCTCCAGTTGCCAAACCCAGTGGGGCTGCTGGTGGATCAGGCAGTGCCGCCGCGAGATCCACGGACGATATCCTGCAGCGACTGGACGGCCGTGGCCTGACTCAGGACCGGGAAGAGCAGCCCGCCCGTCCGGCACCAAGCAAACCCGTACCTGCCGAACCAGCTCCGGACAGTCTGGCCTGGTAGTCTGGGGACAACTGTTATTCAGGCTTCAGGCCGGATCTCGAACATGTCGAGCGAATCCGCGGTCGCACGGTAACTGTCCCAGCGCCGCGGATCGATGTGGCCGTCCTCCAGCGCCTTGAGAATTGCGCAATCCGGCTCGTGAGTATGGCTGCAGTCGCTGAACCGGCACTGGCCGAGGAAGGGCCGAAACTCGATGAAGCCATGCGTAAGATCGGTCTGTTCCAGGTGCCAGAGGCCAAATTCCCGCACACCTGGCGAATCGATCAGAAACCCTTCTCCAGCTCTGAGACGGTACAGCCTTGCGGCAGTAGTTGTATGCCGACCCTTTATGACCGCTTCCGACAGCGCACCGATGGCAATTTCACTAGCCTCTTCATCGTCTATCAGCAGCTTGGCCAACGCACTTTTGCCAACCCCGGACTGGCCGCAGAGAATGGCAGTTGTGCCATCGAGCAACGCAAGCAGTTCAGCCGTACCTGTTTTGGACTTTGCGGACACGAGAATGCAATCGTAGCCAAGCGAGGTATAGAGCTCGCGCATCTCGTGCACTCGTGAAGATGGATCATCGGCTACAAGATCCGCCTTGTTGAAAATGATCAGTGGCGCGGCACCAGAGAGCTCAGCAGCCACGATATAGCGGTCAGTGAGGTTGAAGTGCGGCTCTGGCAGCGGTGCGACGACGACGCAGATTCTGTCGACATTCGCGGCGACTGGCTTCAGGCGGCCGAATTTGTCTGGCCTGGATAGCAGACTGCGCCGCTCCATAAGCGCACTGACGACCCCGGTGAGTTTTTCGCTGGCGGGCTTGCGTTCCACCTGGAAAACCACCCGGTCTCCAGCCACTACTGGCGGGAGATTGCTGCGGGCGTGGCAGCGGTACATGCGTGCGATGTCGAGCACCGGGTGTGCCACGCCATCGGCATCGGACTCAAGTTCCGCGACCAATAACTTCTGACCATGGTTACTGACGATAAGCCCTTCGCGTGGCGGCTCGAGACTATCGTCACTCACCCTGTCGCCCTTGCTTTGCAAGGCACCATGTTGCTGCTGACGCCCTTCGATGCGGCGCTTCTGCTGTACTGTCAGTCTACGTTTGGCCAAATCACACTCCGGGGGCAGCAATTGTGACAGGATTATCAAGCGGGTTGGCATTCCTGTCGATTGCAGCCACTATAACTCAATCAATGAAGGCGGGCGTGAAAACCGCCTGATGTGTTCAGACGGTCAATCGTACAAATCAGGGGCAAGGTATGGCAATGGATCAGGCAGCGCAGGGCAAGAGCGGTGAAAAGCTGTTGGTATGGATAGATCTCGAGATGACGGGACTGGACCCGGCTCGGGACCGCATCATCGAAATGGCTGCCATCGTGACCAATTCACAACTTGAGATCATAGAGGAAAGCGAAGTCCTGGTCGTGCATCAGAGCGACGCCGTGCTCGATGGCATGGATGAGTGGTGCCAACGCACGCACGGTCAGAACGGTTTGACAGAGCGTGTTCGCAACAGTCGTCTCACTGAGACTGCGGCAGAACAGGCCATGATCGAGTTCATTTCGCGTCACGTTGCTAAAGGTGGCTCACCCATGTGTGGGAACAGTATCTGTCAGGACAGGCGCTTTCTGGCGAATTACATGCCGGCCCTGGAAGATTATTTTCATTATCGCAATCTCGATGTCAGTACGCTCAAGGAGCTTGCAGGCCGTTGGCGTCCTGACATTCTCAAGGGCTTCAGCAAACGCAACACCCATGCCGCCCTTGATGACATTCGTGAGTCGATCGCCGAGCTGGCCTGGTACCGGGATCACTTCATCAAGATGGAGCCTGCTGGCTGAGCGCCCAGCGCACATGTTCACGGACTACCGCTGACTCATGATCCAGGCGCGTCTCCAAAGCGCGTCGGATGGCATCCTTGTCGGCCATCGGCGCCGCTTTACCGAGTACGCCACGTCCGGCCAGGGCATTGCCAAGGCCAATCGCGAGGTTCCTCAGCCAGCTTTCATAGCCTGTTCGTCTAATGGCTGAACCTTCGGTCTGCTTGAGAAAGGTTTCCTCGGTCCAGTTAAAAAGCTCTACCATCTTCCTGTCGCTGATCTGCTGACGCGGATGAAAATCCGCCTCTTCGGTGAAATGGGCAAATTTGTTCCAGGGACAGATGGCCTGACAGTCGTCACAGCCAAACACCCGGTTGCCCATTAGCGGACGTAACGCTTCGTCGATACTGCCGCGATGTTCGATAGTGAGATAGGAAATGCAGCGACGGGCATCGAGTACGCCTGGCTCAGGAAAGGCCGAGGTCGGGCAGACATCAAGACACGCCCGGCAGCTGCCACAGTGCTGGTCGGTAAAGGGCTTGTCGGCGGGTAAGGGCAGGCTAGTGAACAGCTCGCCCAGGAAAAAATGTGAGCCGGCAGCCGGATTGATCAGCATGGTATTCTTGCCGATCCAGCCGAGGCCTGCCTGTTGGGCAACACCACGTTCCAGCACGGGCGCGCTGTCCACAAACGGCCGCATGTCGTAGTCGCCAGCGAAATCACGTACTCGATCGGCGAGCTTCTTCAGGCGTGAGCGCATCAGCTTGTGATAGTCGCGCCCGAGAGCATAGCTTGCCACATAGGCGGTTTCACCGTCGTCGAGTGCGGGAGGCAGCCCTTTCTTCGCCCGCTTCGCAGGCCAGAAGTCCATCCTGACCGAAATGATACTGGCCGCATTTTCAAACAGCGTCTCTGGCGCCGCCCGTAGCGATGCACGTTCCGCCATGTAGGACATCTGCCCGTGATAGCCCTTGTCGAGCCAGCGTTGCAAGGCTTCAGGGTGGTCGCCAAGCTGTATGCCGGAAACACCAAGCTGTTGAAAACCCAGCTCATTGGCCCAGATATCAAGTTTTCTGCGGAGTTCACGCATAATCAGAGGATCAGCGGACGGTGCTTCGCGAAGATCGGTCATCTGGTTGTATTCTGTACTTTCTGCTGGGCTTTGTTATGCTTTACAGAAGCATAGCGGTTTATATTCATGTTATTTCTGATTGATGAAGGTGGTATTGGGCATCCTGTGAGCATCCATGAGAATCTATAGTCGGGCAAATTCGGCTGGTCGAACGTTCACCCAGCCGCTACCAGTGTACGGAATCGCGCAGCTGCGCGAAATCGATGCCCGTTTGTGCGAGCAACACGGTGACTTCGCGCTGATGCAAATGGCGGCGAGAGCCGCTTTTCGGCTGCTTCGTAAGCGCTGGCCAGATTGCAAGCGCCTGAGCATTGTAGTCGGTGGTGGCAATAATGGTGGCGACGGATTGGTCATGGCCCGACTGGCTTTGCAGCATGGCATCGCAGTACAGCTGGTTTATGGCCTTGATGTCAGCAGCCTCGAGGCAGTGCATGCCGAATTGAACGATCGTAGCGAAGCCTTTCGCGAACTTCGCGCCAATGTCGATGCGGATGGTGCGGTGGCTGAGTTCGAGGAGTGTCTGTTCAAAGAGGGAGCAAGACTCGAGCTGAGTGGAGACCTCGTCGTCGATGCATTGTACGGTATCGGCCTCCAGGGCGAGCTCAGATTCCCTGGCCCGGATCTTATCCGGCTCATCAATGAGAGTGCCAAACCGGTGTTTGCCGTCGATTGTCCCTCGGGTCTCGACTGCGAGCTTGGTGCTGTGATGGACACGGCTGTTCGCGCTGATCTCACTTGCACATTCATTGCATTGAAGAAGGGCCTGTTAACTCACCAGGCCGCCGAGTTTGTTGGTGAGTTGCAGCTCGAGCCACTTGGCTTTGAAGCCGAGACTGCAGCTGATGCTACAGACTATATGCTTATCGGAAGAAAACAGGCCCTGCAGTTTCTGCCTGCGCGTTCACCGGTCTCTCACAAAGGTAATTTCGGCAAGGTTCTCTGTGCCGGTGGCGACGAGGGCATGGGGGGCGCCATTCTACTAACAGCCGAAAGCTGCTCGCGTGGCGGTGCCGGCGTGGTCATGAGTGCGACACGCAGCGCCCACGTGACCGCCGGCTTGAGCCGTTCACCCGAAATAATGTGGCGTGGGGTGGAGAATCGCTCAGCGCTATGCAAGATGCTCGAGGCCGCCAGCTGTATAGCCATTGGGCCTGGGCTGGGGCGGGAGCCATGGGGGCAGATGTGCTGGCAAACCGTTCTCAGCGCCGTTCAGGAGAGGCAGTTGCCCTGTGTGATCGATGCCGATGGCCTGAACCAGCTGGCAAAGCAGCCATGTGAACTCGGTCCCAGGGTCTGTCTCACGCCGCACCCTGGAGAAGCGGCCACACTTATGAATGCGCTTTACCCCGACGACAATTCGACAGCGGCATCAATCAACGCAGACAGATTCGAATCAGTGGTTCGACTGTGTCAGGGCTATGGGTGCTGTGTCCTGCTCAAAGGTGCGGGCGGCCTGGTAGCCTGGCCCGAATCATCAGACTCGGGAGATCGGCGTACCAAAGTGGCTGTGGTGGCATCTGCACATCCAGCGCTGGCTAGCGGTGGTATGGGCGACGTTCTCACCGGCCTGCTCGCGGCACAGTTGGCGCAGGGTCTGCCTGCCTGGCAAGCCGCGGTGCGCGCGTTGCATCTGCAACTCGAAGCCGTCGAGACGCTACAGGCCCACACTCAGGAGCCTGCCGTGACGGCAGCGCGCGTGGTGCAGGCGCTATGAAAGTGATTATCGATACTATTTCCGCGCTTGATCAGTTTGCTGCAGTCTGCGCGGCGAAGCTGCAGCTGGTCATGAACCAGACCGGACTTGTGACCGTCTATCTCAAGGGAGACCTTGGCAGTGGCAAGACCACTTTTTCCCAGCATCTGCTCAAGCACTTTGGCTTCGCTGGGAATGTGAAGAGCCCCACCTATACGCTCGTGGAAACCTACGAGCTCGCCACCCTCAGCGTGAACCATTTCGATCTGTATCGCCTGGATGATCCTGAGGAGCTCGAGTACATGGGTATCAGGGACTACTTTGCTGTGCCAGACCAGGAACCCGCTCAGGGCCTGCGGCGGGCCTTACTGAATGTCGTCGAATGGCCGGAACGAGGGCAGGAGGTACTGCCATCTCCGGATATTAGCCTCTGCTTCAGTTTCGATGGCCATCGTCGCACTGTTACACTGGACGAGGCGGCTGATACACTGACGCAGGATATTGCACAAACCTTACAGGAAAACACTGATGTCGCCATTCAATAGGCATGCCGGCCGCGTAAAGCACGGCCCTGGACGCATGTCGAACCGGTGTCTGATCATACTGTTTTCGTTCATTCTCGCTGCGACCAGTGCGTCTGCGTCTGCGGCTGAGGTCGAAAACATCAGGATATGGGCTGGCAGCAGCGCCTCCCGAATTGTCCTTGATCTTGATTCTTCAACTGTACATAACGTTTTTGAGCTACAGAAGCCAAACCGGCTGGTCATTGATCTGGCCAATGCCCGTCTGAAAGTCGACCCTGACAAGCTCGACTTCTCGGGTACGCCGATCTCCAGCTTGCGCAGTGCCGTGAGGAGCAACAAGGACCTGCGCATCGTGCTCGAACTGAACCACACTGCGAACGCGCGCAGCTTTGTGCTGGGCCCGGAGGGCGAGTTTGGTCACCGGCTGGTCATTGATATTCCGCGAGATGCAGGTGCCGAAAAGACAGCGACACGTGAGAGCCGCGCCCAGACCACTGTAGCCAGGCAGGGTGGGCTTGGCCAGAGCTCCACTACAGCGGCCGCGCTGGAGGCGCCTGGGCTCGAAAAACGGGATATCGTCGTTGTCATCGATCCTGGGCACGGCGGCAAGGACCCCGGCGCGATTGGCGCGCGAAACGTGCGCGAGAAGGATGTAGTTCTGAAAATTTCGCGTGAGCTGCAGCGGCTTCTCAATGATCAACCCGGGTACACAGCGCAGCTTACGAGAAGTGATGACACCTTCATTCCGCTACGTACCCGCACTGAAATCGCCAGAAAGTATAATGCGGACATTCTCATTTCAGTTCACGCAGACGCTTTCAACGATCGTCGTGCACACGGTGCTTCGGTTTATGCACTCTCGAAGAGCGGGGCCACGAGTGAGACGGCACGCTGGCTGGCTGCGAAAGAAAACTCAAGCGATCTCATCGGTGGAACCGGTAGCGTCACGCTTGGCGACAAGGATGCCGTACTGGCCAGCGTACTGCTGGATCTTTCCATGACTGCCAGCATGAAGGCCAGCGTTCATGCTGGTGGCAACATACTCAAGTCACTCGGTTCCTTCGCAAAACTGCACAAGCGGAGCGTCGAGCAGGCTGGTTTTGTGGTGCTGAAAAATCCTGATATCCCTTCGTTGCTCGTCGAAACCGGCTTCATTTCAAATCCTGCGGAGTCGGGACGATTGAACACACCGGCCTATCAGCAGAAGATAGCGGCTGCGATCGCCAAGGGTGTTCATGACTATTTCTGGTCGACACCGCCACCAGGCAGTCTGTTGGCCTATCAGAAGAACCCGGCCGCTTTCATTGCAGCAGAACGGGCGCGGGAAACAGAAAGTCTGGTTTCAGGTCGATCGGATCGCGCAGCGGTATCGATTACCCGGACAATCCGGCAGGGTGACACGCTCAGCCGGATCGCAGTGGAAACCAATAGCAGTATCGAGGAGCTGATGCGCCTCAACAAGCTCAATAGTTCCCGCCTGCTGGTGGGGCAGGTTCTGCAAATTCCGTCGTCGTGATGATGGCGTCGCCAACGGCGGTCATTGGGCCGCCCGTCTGTCGCCGCTATCCTTGCTAACCACCTGTTCATGATTTTACGACTCACCGCTCCGGGCCTTCGTCTGCTCTGTGTCTATATTCAGTGTAGAGACAGGCCGAGCCATTTCACATAAATGGAACTAGACTAAACCACATGAGAGACAACTTTCCCCGGGCTGTACCGAGCCTGCCTAAGTTCAGCATGCTTCGCCGTTTATGCCATGGCGTGGGCCTCACGGCCGCGCTTCTGGCCGTGCAGACCTTCAATACAGCGATTGCGGCAGAACGCTTCAGCTACCAGATCAAGTCGGGCGATACGCTTGCCAAGGCACTCAATGCCGCGGGTATGAACGGTCAGCAGGCCTATAAGGTTAACCAGGCCCTCGCGCAGCATCTCGATCTGAAGACGATAAAGCCAGGTCAGGTTGTCCAGGTTGAGAGAAATCTCGAGGGCGTCAACGATTCAAGCTCGTTCAGGGTGCTGCTGGATCTCGGTTTCGGTGGCATGGCCGAGGCGACGCTGGTGAACGATGTGACGGTATCCCAGTTTGCCCAGTTGGTCCCCCAGATACGCACCGTGTCTGTAGAATTCACTGTGTCCGGCAGTGTCATCGACTCGGCTGTGGAGGCAGGTGTCTCTCCGGAAGTTATCCTCGAGCTTTCCGAGACGCTCGAGGCCCATGTTGATTTCAAACGTGATTTTGCTGGGGGCGAAGAAATCAGTCTCCGGTATGAAGAAGCCATTTACACCTACGATGGTCAGCGGAAGCGAATTCCTCGGGCAATCAATGCCGCAAGCGTGCAGACCAGCAAGGGCCTGTTTGAAGTCAATCGGATTGGCGAGGGGAGTGAGCAGAAGCTGGTTATCAGCAAGAATGGTAAAATCGTGCTTTCACTTCTGCTGCCCGTGCATGATGCACGGCTGTCTTCAGCCTTCGGGCGTCGGAAACACCCAGTGCTCGCCGGCTGGATGATGCATAAGGGCGTCGACTTTGCCGCCAATCGCGGTGATGCTGTTTTTGCAGTGGCCGGCGGCAAGGTCACCCGGGCGGGCCGTGAAGGCGGCTTTGGCAGGGTCGTTCGGATTGAACATGCTGGTGGCATGGAGACCATTTACGCTCACCTGTCCAAAATCAGTGCCGGCCTGAAGCCGGGCAGTCGTGTTCGGCAGGGTGACAAGGTTGGCGAAGTCGGCCGCAGTGGGCTCGCCACCAGTACCAATCTTCATTTTGAAATTCGCAATGGAAAGGAATCGCTCGACCCGCTGAAGGCGACAACCTTGCGGCGCCTCGATAATACGCCAGCTGTCGCAGCTCAGGAGTAAGTCGGCCAGTTAGCTTGACCCGTTTAAGCGGACGGGTATTCGGCGGTGATATCTCCTGCTGAAATCACCGTATATCTCCTCAGGTAATTCAGTTGGCTATCAAGGCCAGAACCGCAAGAGGAGAAGTTAATGGCTAATCAGGCGACCAAGGAAACAGAAATCAAGAGTGCCGTGAACCGTGATGACCGCAAGGCACTGAGCAAGCGCCTTGGCGAAGTTCTCGCCACTTCGTACGTGCTGTATCACAAGATTCACGCCTATCACTGGAACGTGGTAGGCCCGCTCTTCTATGCCGTTCACAAACTAACGGACGAGCAGTATCAGGATATCGCAGCTGCCATCGATGAGATCGCAGAGCGGGTCAGGGCCCTGGGTTTTCCGACACCGGTTGGTCTGACCAGCTACATGCAAAACAGCGTGGTCGAGGATGTGTCTGGCTTACCGAGTGCGGAAGACATGATCAAGGAGCTAGCTGCTGATCACCACAAGCTTTCGGAGCAGATGCGCAAGGCAGTTGAAGAGGCCGACAAGCACGACGACGTATTCACGGCTGATCTTCTGACGTCGCGAATAGGCGCGCACGAAGAAGCTGCCTGGATGCTAACCAGCCTTCTGAGTAAGTAACACAGCGTCGGTCCGGTCTGCGTTCCACTCGCAGACCGGTATCACTGCGCCGCTAGCGTCAGAAGGGCCAATACCACTTCTTGTCGTCTTTTTCCGAAGCGGCCAGAGAGCGCTCATATTCAGCTACTTCCTTGTCCAGTTTACGCAGGGCCTTGTCGGCCTCCACCCGCTTGGTAGGGCTGCCGGCAGCAAAGGGCTTGTACCAGGGTGCTGGACGCCAGTGGCCCTCCGCCTTAAGCTCTTCCAGCTCCTCTTCGCGCTGCGCCATCAGTTGCTGACGCTCTTTTGCGAAAGAATCCTGAATATTCAGCTGCACGATTGACCTCGGCGCATCAATCTTGCCGAGCGGTGGCTTGTTGGTAATCAAGCGAGTGTCGACGATCTCCTCGAAAGCGACTTCGCCACTCACCAGTTGTAGGTCACCTTCACCGAGGAGACTGTCTGGTGGCAGGTCAGGATTTCTCTTCGAAGGCTTGTCGATTTCCGAGTATCTGAAGTAGTACACCTTACCAGCTTCCACTTCGAACTCGGCATCCACAGGCTTACTCAGCGCGAAGTCGCCAATACCTTCAAATCCCAGCAGCAATCCTATCGGTCGCCGAACGGTGACCCGGCGGACGCCTGGAGCCATCTCCAGCCAGGTGAAGCCGCTACCACGCATGCTGAAGTAGCGCCGATCGTCGATAAATATGGATGGTGCGTCGATTTCCTCGAGCGACCAGCGACTGGCCGGCCGATAGAAATAAACCATGGCATTTTTGCGGCTGTCCCAATCGGTGTCAGGGATGTGCACGAATTGCGGGCCGTCGACAGCGACAAGGAATGTGCCGGCATGTTTTTCGAAAGCCAGATAGATAGTGGGGCAGCCACTCAGAAGCGAACACGCCAGAACGAGCGTTGTAATGCGCAGGACGGAAACGATACGGCGACTGGAAGGCGTTGTTGTTGTAGACCCTGCGCGGGTGAAATCAGCTGCAACCATCAAATGATCAGTTATCCGCATGTACTTGTGAATCTGGTGACCTGCAGTCGCTGCAATGTGCAGCAGAGCGGCAGGTCAGGCTCGCCATCTTACGATGATCCATGCAAAAAAACTTGCACTGGGGCAAAGTTTTGCAGATCGTTATGGGAAATTCCCGAGAATCTTTCCTTGCACGCATCAATCCTTCATCGCGTAAAACCTTTGCTATGTCTTCAATAAAACAGCTCAGTGTCGTTCTTGCCAACCAGATTGCCGCTGGCGAAGTCGTCGAGCGGCCAGCATCCGTAGTCAAGGAGCTGGTCGAAAATGCACTGGATGCCGGCGCGCGACAAGTCACAGTGGATATTGAGGATGGTGGCATCCGGCTCATACAGGTGAGCGACGACGGTATCGGCATGTCCCGCGAAGACCTGCCGATGGCACTTCTACCGCACGCTACCAGCAAAATTGCCGAGCTCTCGGATCTCGAGGCTGTGGCGACATTGGGGTTCAGGGGGGAAGCGCTGGCGAGTATCAGTTCGGTCGCGCGGACCACATTGACTTCGAAGACCGACGAGGGTGACATTGCATGGTGTCTTACAGCAGGCAGTGCAGAGCCTCGCCCCGCCTCGCGTGCCAGGGGTACGACGGTCGAGATCAGGGATCTGTTCTATAACACGCCGGCTCGCCGGAAATTTCTGCGCACCGAGAAGACCGAGTTCGGACACATCGATGAAGCACTTCGGCAACAGGCCCTGTCACGTCCGCTGATTGGCTTTGAACTGAAGCATAATGGCAAGACGCAATTTTCGGTCAGAGCCGCTAACTGTGACGATACGCGACGCCGCAGGCTCAGCCAGCTTTGTAATGAGGAGTTCGTCGAGAGTGCCTTGAACATCGACGAGTACGGCTCAGGCCTGTCACTGCGTGGGTGGGTGGCGAAGCCGACGTTTTCCCGCAGCCGTGCTGACTTACAGTATTTCTTCGTCAATGGTCGGGTGGTCCGGGATCGGCTGGTCAGTCATGCGATTCGCCAGGCTTACCGCGATGTGCTATTTCACGGCAGACATCCGGCCTATGTACTTTACCTGGAGCTGGATCCATCTGCGGTCGACGTAAACGTGCATCCCACGAAGCACGAGGTACGCTTCCGGGAAACCAGGATGATCCACGACTTCCTGTTTCGTAGTTTGCATCGAGCGCTGGCAGAGACCAGGGCAGGCCTGAGCGCAGAGTCCACCGGCGATGAAGCGGGCATTGACGAAGATTCGAGCCGGGCGGGTGAAGCTGGGCCGGATTATCGATCTGCCCAGCCACAGGCTACGGTGAGGTCGGAAATATTCAAGCCCAGCCAGTCGCTGTTCGGTCAACCATCGCAGTCGGCGTACAACTCCTCGACCGACAGCCCGGGTCGGTTCATAGCCGAGCCGGCTCCTGCTGGACGACCGGCTGAGTGGCTGGAGCTTTATCAGAATCTGCGCACACCCACCGAGGTGAGTTCGTCGCTTGAGTCATCTTATGCCGCTCATGAAAGCCTGCCGCTCGGTATGGCGCTGGCTCAGGTGCACGGTGTATTCATCCTTGCACAGAATTCGCGAGGCCTGGTGATCGTAGACATGCATGCGGCACATGAGCGAATCATTTATGAGGGGCTCAAGCAGAAAGCTGATGCTCAGGTCGAATTGCCCCGACAAGCGCTGTTGGTGCCGTTTTCGCTGCGACTCTCCAGTCTTGAAGTTGCTGCCCTTGATGAATTTAGAAGCGAGCTCGAAGCGTTCGGACTGGTGTATACACTGGCTTCTGCCGAGAGCATTGTGCTGCGGGAAGTACCGGCGGTTCTTCGTCGAGGCAATCATGAGAAACTGCTCAGAGGCCTCGCCGATGATCTGGTGCAGTATCAGCAAAGCAGCCGGATTGAAGCTCTTCGGGATCGACTGCTGTCCACGATGGCCTGTCATGGCTCGGTCAGAGCGAACCGCAGGCTTACGCTGGACGAAATGAACGCATTGTTGCGCAGCATGGAGGCGACCGAACGCAGCGGCCAATGCAACCATGGTAGACCCACATGGGTGCAGCTAAGCATGAACGCACTGGATAACCTGTTCTTGCGCGGTCAGTAGCCATCCCCTTGGCCTAGGCTATTACCATGATGTAATGGCAGCAGCCAGGGGAGGAATCTATGCCATTATTGACCTGCTAATAGCTCGCTCCAGGAAAGAATATGGCAAAGCAGTGGGCCATCGCGCTCTTCATCACGCTTCTCGCAGGCGCAGCAATTTTCGGATTCCAAACCCTCTACCACCAGGATGAAGCTGAAACCAGGCGCGAGAAGCAGCCGCGTGTGGTCAATGTCGTATCACCGGTATTGGCCTCAGTCAGTGATCGAGTCACTGCGGTCGGCACACTCAGATCACGCCAGCAGATTGAGCTGACCAGTGAAGTCAGCGGCCGCATTGTCGAGCTTAACTTCGAGCCAGGTCAGCAGGTCCAAAAAGTCCAACTGCTTGTTCGTTTGAGCGATCGGCAGGCGAAGGCAGATCTTCAGGTCGCCGATGCTACGCTTGAAGATGCAAGACGACAGTACCAGCGCGCCAGCAGATTGCGCAGCAACAACAGTATTTCTCAGTCTCAGCTGGATGCGCTCCGAACCCAGCTCGAAGTCGCAGAGGCACAGCAGGTGGCTGCCTCGACCAGACTCGCCGATCATCGAATAGAGGCGCCTTTCGCGGGTACGGTGGGTCTCCGCGACCTCAGCGTAGGCGCCTATCTCAACATCGGTGACTCAGTCGCCACCCTCGATGCCACAGGACCCATGGAGCTGAATTTCTCGGTGCCCGAGCGTTTTCTGGGGGCAGTGAGTCAGGGGCAGGCGCTTTCGGCCACAAGCGCTGCCTTTCCCGATGAGACTTTCAGAGGGACGCTTGCAGAATTAGGCTCGCGTCTGGATGAGCTGAGCCGGACACTGCCGGTCAAGGCACTGATCGATAATCCTGATGGACGTCTGAAGCCGGGCTTGTTCATGTCGGTAAGCCTCATCCTGCGCGAACGCGACAGTCTGGTGATTCCGGAGCAGGCTGTATTAGTGCAGGGGCGGCATGCCTACGTGTTTGTGGTAGAAGGCAATAAGGCGACACGCACTCGGGTCGTGCTGGGATCTCGAGAGCCTGGCCAGGTGGAGGTCGCAAGCGGACTGTCAACAGGTCATCAGGTGGTCGTGACTGGCCAGGATCGTCTCAGTAGCGGCGATCTCGTGACGATTCAGGTCGACGAGAACGCACTCGTTGTAGATAAACATGCCGTTCGGCCCGCCAGGCAGGGCGGAGTTACGGCCTCGGGTAGTGCGCTGTGATCCTGTCCGATGTTTCGATAAAACGTCCGGTATTTGCCACCGTTATCAGTCTGCTTATTGTCGTGTTCGGCGTCGCGGCCCTGCGTGGGCTGCCCGTCCGTGAATATCCTGACATCGATCCACCAGTTGTTTCTGTCGCGACTGACTATATTGGTGCTGCAGCTGAAGTCGTAGACACGCAGATAACTCAGGTCATAGAAGGTGCGATCAGTGGAATAGAAGGCATCAAATCGGTCGAGTCGAGTACCGAGCAGGGCGAGTCGCGGACGAACATCGAATTCAACACTGCGCGTGATATCGACGTAGCGGCAAACGATGTGCGAGACGCAGTTTCCCGAATTTTGGCTGAGCTTCCAGAGGCTGCGGATCCACCGGTCGTCAGCAAATCCGACTCCGATGCGCGGCCCATGATGTGGGTCACCCTGCAAAGCGATGTCTGGGACAGTGCAGAGCTGAGTGATTATGCTGAGCGCGTACTGGTGGACCGGCTTTCCGTGCTCGATGGCGTTGCCGACGTGACCATCGGTGGTCAGCGACGCTACGCGATCAGAATATGGCTCAACCGCGAGCGCCTGGCCGCACGCAACATCACGGTCTCGGAGGTCGAACAGGCACTTCGAACCAATAATATCGAACTCCCGGCTGGCTCTATCGAGTCTACTGCCCGTGATTTCACTGTCCGTGCAGAAGGCCGTCTCGCTACCGTTGAAGAATTCCGTGATCTGGTTATTCGTCGCTCTGGCAATCAGTTGCTTAGGCTAGGTGAGGTCGCAGATGTGAAGTTGGGTGTTGAGTCTGACACCAGCCGGCTAAGGGCGAATACGAGAACAGCCATTGGCCTCGGCATCATCCGCCAGTCGAAATCAAACACCGTCGCCGTGTCCGATCTTGTGAGTGCGGAGCTCGAAAAGATCCGCCTCACCTTGCCGCCCGAAGTCTCTGTTGCAGAGAATTACGATGAGTCAGTCTTCATACGTGCTTCAATAAAGGAAGTGCTTGTGACGCTCGGGATTTCCGTTGCGCTCGTCATCCTGGTCATATTCATCTTTCTGCGCTCCTGGCGAGCCACGCTCATACCCGCCGTCACAATTCCCGTCAGTATTATTGGGGCCTTCATCGGCCTTGGGAGTCTTGGTTTTTCTATCAATGTGCTCACGCTACTCGCAATTATTCTGGCGATAGGTCTGGTGGTCGATGACGCCATCGTCATGCTCGAAAATATACAGCGGCGGATCGATGAGGGGGAGCCGCCACTGCTGGCGGCCTTCAAAGGCGCCCGTGAAGTCGCTTTTGCCGTGGTGGCGACGACGCTCACGCTAGTGGCGGTATTCGTGCCGATCTCCTTCATGGGGGGCAATGTGGGCCGGCTTTTCAGTGAGTTTGGCTTTACGCTTGCGGCAGCTGTGGTGGTCTCCAGTCTGGTGGCGCTCACACTGGCACCGATGCTGTGCTCCAAGTGGCTGCGCCATAGCCCCGAAAGCGCCGAGGGACACCGAGTGTGGGCTTTCAGTGAAAGCGTGTTTGCCGGAATGAATCGCGGCTATGAACGCGCGCTCAAATTTTCGTTGCGTCAGCCGGGGCTCACGCTTGGGCTGGGAATGGTGGGGCTGCTGCTGAGTGTAGTCATCTTCCCGATGATTCCGCAGGAACTGGCGCCGACGGAAGATCGCGGCATCATCATCATGCCGGCCAGCGCACCGCGGGGCGCTACGGTCGACTACACAGATCATCACGTCAAAAAGGTCGAAGAGATACTCGCGCCTTACCAGCAGGCAGGGCTTACCGAGAGCCTGCTCACCATAGTCGGTTTCCGTGAAGAGGCAGACCGGGGCTTTATCATCATGCGACTGAAGCCGTGGGAAGAGCGCGATACCAAGCAGCAGGCTATTGCAGCAGAGTTATTCGGCAAGCTGTCGTCGGTGCCGGGCGTCAGGGCGGTCGCAGTCAACCCTCCCGGCCTGGGGCAGCGCGGGTTCAACCAGCCGCTGGAAATTGTCTTGGGCGGCCCGGATTACGAGAGTGTGCAGCGTTGGAGTGATGAACTTCTTCGGCTGGCAAAAGACAATCCGGGCCTGCAGAATCTCGAAAGCGATTTCGAGTTGACCAGGCCGGAGCTCCGCGTGAACATCGATCGCGAACGCGCAGCAGACCTGGATATCACCATTCAGGATGTTGGGCTGACGCTGCAGACCATGCTTGCCTCACGGAAGGTGACGACCTATTCCTCGGGTGGTCGGGAGTACAATGTCATCATGCAGGCAGCTGATGCTGATCGGGCCTCACCCAGTGATCTTGGAGAAATATTCGTGCGTCCGCGAGAAGGCGGTCAGCTGATTCCCCTGCAGGCCCTGGTCGATGTGACTGAGGTGGGCGCCAATCCCGATCTGCGCAGGGTCGATCGGCTGCCGGCAGTGGTGATCAGCGGATCACTCGCACCGGGCTATGACCTCGGCTCCGCACTGGACTACTTTCAACAGCTCGCGATCGATGAGCTGCCGCCTGAGGCGAGAATATCCTTCAAGGGCCTGAGCCGGGAATTCGCTGACTCATCCTCGTCGATCTATCTCACTTTCGGTCTGGCATTCCTCATTGTCTTCCTGGTGCTGGCGGCTCAGTTCGAGAGCTGGATCCACCCTATGATCATCATGCTATCAGTGCCGCTGGCGGTGACCGGAGCGCTTATCGCTCTGCTGTTATCCGGTATCACAATGAACCTCTACAGCCAGATCGGTATCATCATGCTGCTTGGACTTATGGCAAAGAACGGCATCCTGATCGTTGAGTTCGCCAATCAGCTGCGCGACCGTGGGCGCACGATATCTGAAGCCATCCTCGAAGGCAGTATTCTGCGCTTCAGGCCGATCCTGATGACCACCATATCCACAGTTATCGGCGCTGTGCCGCTGGTATTGGCAACCGGCGCCGGGGCCGAAAGCCGCGCTGCCATAGGTGTGGTGGTCTTGGGCGGTCTGCTGTTTGCCACAACCCTCACGCTGTTCATTATTCCTGTCCTCTATAGTCTGCTCGCCCGGTTTACGACATCCACCAATGCTGTAGAAGCTGCGCTGATACGCGAAGCTGAAGTGCATGGCGAGAGGGACATAATAATCACTGGGAAGGCTTGAGCGAATAACTGTTGAAAATGAGAATCATTATCACCTAATATGAATGTTCGATCCCAGTTGACCATTCGTACATCAGGAGAGACCATGGTTTTTATTTGCAGCTCGCACCAGCGATCAATCGCAGCACTTAGCAGTTCAGATCGGTCACGGCTCTGGAGTGAATGGATGGATATGGCTGAACTCAATAGCCGCTGCTGTCTCTGGCGCGATGCGGTGCCATTGGCGGGTTGCGCTGCTGACGTGGCCTTGCTGGAAGCCAGGCTGCAGGCCTCGCGTCTGTTTGCTGCCGGCTCGTCCTCCATGGACCCGGGCAGGCCGTTTGCCAGGGCACTCGCCATGTATATCGTCGCCTCTATCACGCTCTGGGAAGCCTACGACCAGATGAAACTCACTGAAAAAGCCAAAGCCATTGCTGCTGGTGTGGCGCTGGAATTGAAACGCCTGCTTGCGGTTTGGGTGTTTCTGCCTGTCGATTTCACGAGCTGCCTGTTAGCCTATTTCGAGCGCGAAACTACGAAACAGGCGCTGGATCAGAAAAGTGAAGGTGAAGTCGAGGGTGCCGATGTGTTCAGGGATGACAGCGCGATGAAATCTTTTCTGCTGAGGCAGGCCGAACTTGCATGTCTGCTGAGCCCGCTGTCGAACCGGATCTCTATGATGTATCTCGCCGAACAGTCAGTTCCAACGCAGCGTCTGCCATGTTGATGTTTCTATGAAGCCACGGGCCGTAGTGATCATGGGGCCCACGGCGTCAGGCAAGACCTGGCTGGCCTGCGAACTTGCGATGAGATATCCGGTTCACATCATCAGTGCCGATTCAGTGATGATATATCGAGGCATGGATATCGGCTCAGCCAAACCCGATCGAGGAGAGCTCGAACGCTTTCCCCATGCACTAATCGATATCAGGGATCCTGCAGAGGCTTACTCAGCGGCAGAGTTTCGCAGGGACGCGATCGCTGAGATCGAGGCGGCTGTGGGTCGGGGACAGGTCCCCGTGATCGTGGGCGGCACCAGTCTCTATTTCAAGCGCCTACTGGATGGTATGGCTGACATGCCTGCCTCCACGCCTGAAGTCAGAGCAGGCATACAGGCCGAGGCTGAACGTGTGGGCTGGCCAGCGATGTATGAACAACTCCGCAGCATCGACCCAGTCGCCTGCCAGTCGATCCATCCAAATAACCTGCAGCGGTTGAGCAGAGCGCTCGAGGTTCATGCGATTTCCGGCAGGCCGATTTCCGATCACTGGGAGGCCCAGGCCTCGGATGGGACCTCGGGCGAGGTGCGTCTTGCCGATGGACAGCTTGTCAGCTTTCTCCAGTTCGGTATCATGCCGAGCGATCGTGCATGGCTTCACGAACAGATCGCACTACGTTTCGACCTGATGCTTGATGCTGGCCTGATTGAAGAAGTGAAGGTGCTGCTCGATCGGGGTGATCTGCATGACGATATGCCAAGTGTGCGCGCAGTTGGTTACGCGCAGGTCTGGGAGTTTCTCAATGGCCACTGCTCCCACGCAGAGATGAGGGCGCGAGGCATTGCTGCAACGCGCCAGTTGGCGAAGCGTCAGATGACTTGGCTTCGTCGATGGCCGGGTCTGCAGGTGCTTGAAGCCGGCCCTGCGGCAGATCAGCGGGAGTCCATGCTGCAGTCGACGCTGTCACAGGTGGCCGATTTTCTGCAGAAATGAAGTTAACGGTGGTTTAACATGCCAGCAGAGCGAATCTTCTGAGAATCTGCGATAATATCAGGCTATACTGCGGTCGAAGCTTTGATAAGGTAACCTTTTGTTGCCAATCCCCAATAATTGATAACTAGAATGCCAGGAGAATAGATATGTCGAAAGGGCAGTCACTACAAGACCCTTACCTTAATGCGCTGCGAAAGGAACGTATTCCTGTATCAATCTTTCTCGTAAACGGCATCAAACTGCAGGGACAGATCGAGAGCTTTGATCAATTTGTCATATTGCTGAAGAACACCGTCAGCCAGATGGTGTACAAGCACGCCATTTCGACAGTCGTGCCATCGCGCAACGTTAAAATTACCCATCCAGGCGAAGGCGAAGCTGAGCCTGGCAACGCCTGAGGTTCTTCATTCTGAAATCTGCTGCATTTACCGTTCATCTGCCGGGTCAGGTCTGACCATTGTTTGATCGACCTGATACCGGAGAGCGAGCGCTGCTCGTACACCTCGAGCTCGATAAAGAAAACGATTGCGAAGATCCCCAGGAGTTCGTCGACCTTGCACTCTCTGCAGGGGCCGAGGTGCTGGAGGTGGTCAGTGTCAATCGGCACTTCGCCACGCCTAAATTCTTCATAGGCAGCGGCAAGGTCGAGGAACTCGCCGACATCGTTCGTTTGCACAAGGCTGACGTGGTGCTGTTTAACCATGCGCTATCGCCAAGCCAGGAGCGCAACCTCGAAAAAGCGATGCAGGTTCGGGTGCTGGATCGGGTGGGTCTCATTCTTGATATCTTTGCCCAGCGCGCTCGCACGCACGAAGGTAAGCTGCAGGTTGAACTCGCTCAGCTCGAATACATGTCGACACGGCTTATCCGTGGCTGGACGCACCTCGAGCGGCAAAAAGGTGGTATCGGCCTACGTGGACCGGGCGAGACGCAGCTCGAAACCGACCGGCGCTTGCTTCGGGCTCGGATCAAGTCGATCCACAAGCGGCTTGAAAAGGTTCGGAAGCAACGCGAACAGGGTAGAAGGGCGCGTTTGCGCAACGAGGTACCGGTTGTCGCTCTGGTGGGTTATACCAACGCGGGCAAGTCGACACTATTTAACAGGTTGACCGCTTCTGACGTCTTTGCTGCCAACCAGCTATTCGCTACCCTCGATCCGACTTTGCGCCGGATAGAGGTAGAGGGCTTCGGCCCAATCATCTTTGCCGACACTGTTGGTTTCATTCGCCATCTTCCGCACAAACTCGTTGATGCGTTCAGGGCGACGCTTGAAGAGACCCGCGATGCGGATCTGCTCCTGCACCTCGTCGATGCCAGTGATCCTCGTCGTGAAGATAACCAGAAGCAGGTGGCTGAGGTGCTGAAAGAAATTGGCGCCGATACCGTTCCGGCAATCAAGGTCATGAACAAGATCGATGCGCTTGACCAGGCTCAGTGGCCGTTGGATGCCACCGGCGGTAGGGTGGATCGGGATGCCGAAGGTCTGCCGGAGCGTGTCTGGGTATCAGCAATCGATGGCCAGGGCGTTGATACTCTGCTAGGTGCCATAGCGGAGTTGCTTGGTACCAATGTCAGGCTTCTGACCGTGCGTTGTGACATGCAGATGCATAGTAAATTGCGGTCCAGATTCTTCGAACGAAACGTCGTTGAGAATGAAACCGTGGATGAGGCGGGACGCCCGCTACTCACTATCCGTGTGGAGCAACATATTCTCGATCAGCTACTTTCGCACGCTGGCGTGAAACTCTCTGAAATTCTGGTTGAGGATCGTGCACCGCCTCGCGTTCGTTATGACGAGAACGGATTTGTCGCTGATGACAATGACGATACATTGCCAGCTTAGCTTGCTCACTGCCATACCAGAACTTAGACTAGGCGCAATTTGAAGCAGCCTGGTCTGCTCATTCGATGATTTAAAGGGGATACTCAATGGCTTGGAATGAACCCGGCGGCGGTAATAAAGGTGGACAGGATCCTTGGGGTTCCGGTCGCCGCAAGGGAAATCAGGATGGCCCTCCAGAGCTCGATGAGTTGTTCAAGAAAGGTATGGACAAACTGAACAGCCTGTTTGGTGGCAAGAAAGGTGGTGGCGGCGGCTCCAGTAATCAGCAGAGCAGCGCCGGCGGTATCATTGTCATCGCACTCATTGTGGCAGCCATACTCGCGGCCTGGAACTCAGTGTACCGTGTGGATGAAAAAGAGCGGGCGATCGTCCTTCGCTTCGGCAAGTACCTCAAGACCGAAGATCCTGGTCTGCAATTCCGCATTCCAATTGTCGACCAGATCTATATCGAAGATGTCACAGCTGTTCGAACGCTGAAGAAGAAGTCACACATGCTGACGGAAGACGAGAACATCGTCGATATCGATCTCTCCGTGCAGTGGGTCGTGAAGGATCTCCAGCGGTTCACCCTCAATATGCGTTCTGCACCGACCACCCTGGATTACGCCACCGACTCGGCCTTGCGCCACGAAGTGGGCACAACAGAGATGGATAAGGTGCTGACTGAAGGTCGTGAGTTTCTGGCCATCGAGGTCCAGGATCGTCTGCAGAACATCCTCGACTTTTATGGTGCCGGCATTCAGATTCAAGCTGTCAACATTGAAGCCGCCCAGCCACCACAGCAGGTCAGTGGCGCGTTCGAGGATGTACAGCGCGCCAAGGAAGATGAGCAGCGTGTCGTAAACCGCGCCGAGGCGTATCGGAATCAGGTCGTTCCTGAGTCCCGTGGTAAGGCACAGCGCATCATAGAAGAAGCGAATGCCTATCGCGAACAGGTTGTCGCCATGGCAAAGGGTGAAACCGATCGCTTCCTGCAGGTGCTCCAAATTTATGAGACAGCACCAGCCATTACTCGCGAGCGCATGTACATCGAGACGATGGAGCAAGTGATGAGCAAGAGCAGCAAGATACTGGTGGATCAGAAGAACGGATCAAACATAATGTATCTGCCGCTCGATCGTATGCTGGAACAAAGTGGACAGCGTCAGACACAGGAGAACGGCAGAGTGTCGGCGAACCAGGATCCTTCGGTCATTACGCCGAGAAGAACACAGAATACAGGGCGCAACAGTGCGCTGTTAGAGGGGAGAAACTAATGTCTGGCGCTAGATTGATTTTAATCGGGCTCGTATTGCTGGCATTGCTGATCCTGGCACAGGCAGCCTACATCGTTCCCGAGACTCACCGTGCCGTCGTGCTTCGCTTCGGTGGCATCATTAAAACCGACGTGCCGGCTGGATTGCATTTCAAGATCCCGTTCGTCGATGAGAACCGGAATTTTGATACCAGGGTTCTCGCGATGGACCTCCCGGTGAAGAGCTATCTCACCGTCGAACAGAAGCCACTGGACGTCAACTCGTACGCTACCTGGCGCATCGTAAACGTTGGTCAATTCTATCGTGCGGCGCAGGGCAGCGAAGATCGTGCTCGAACGCTGCTCATATCGCGCATCGATAAAGGTCTCCGTGACCAGTTCGGTAAGCGGACCATGCACGAAGTGGTTGCGGGTGAGCGTGAAGAGCTGATGGAAGAACTGACTGCCAGCGTGGATCGTGAAGCGGCCGACAAATATGGTATCAATGTTATCGATATCAGGGTTCGGGCGATTGATCTGCCGAAGCGGGTTAGTGACTCGGTGTATGAGCGAATGGAATCTGAACGCTTGAAGATTGCCCAGTCACATCGATCGAAGGGCGAAGAGCTGGCCGAAGGTGTTCGAGCTGATGCGGACAGACAGCGTACGGTTGAGCTGGCGAAGGCCTTCGAACAGGCCGAGCAGCTGCGTGGTGAAGGCGAAGCTGAAGCGGCAAGACTGTACGCTGAAGCCTTCGGCAAGAACGAAGAGTTTTATGCGTTCTACCGTCGCTTGAAGGCTTATGAGACTTCATTGGCGACAAAGGACAACATCATGGTCCTCGAGCCAGACAGCGAATTCTTCAAGTACATGAAGCAGTCTGAACCGACTGCGAGAACTCCAGAAGTCAATTGAATGGTGACGGCGCTTCGGCGCCGTCTTCAGGAACCGAAACCGCGCTATGTTTGAACCCTCTGAAACACTGGCAGCTTCCGGCAAGTGGATGCTGCCGGATGGTGTCGAAGACTTGCTTCCGCACCAGGCTACCAGTATCGAACGACTGCGCAGGGCAGTGCTGGATCTCTATGCGAGCTGGGGCTACGAACTCGTGGTGCCACCGATGATCGAGTTTCTCGATAGTCTGTTGACCGGCGTTGGCAGCGATCTCGAGCTGCAGACCTTCAAGGTCACCGATCAACTCAGTGGGCGCATGCTCGGTATCCGCGCCGATATTACGCCGCAGGTTGCCCGGATCGACGCCCACCACACACTGGCTCACGATATCGACAGTGATAGCCAGCGTAACCGCTATTGCTATGTCGGCTCAGTACTGAAAACCCGGATGGAAAGCGTGCTGGCTACCAGAACGCCGACCCAGAGCGGCTGTGAACTTTACGGTGAGGCCTCTATAGCCGGCGACATTGAAGTGCTGTCCATGATGCTGGAGGTACTTGAACTCGCCGGCCTGCCCAGCGTGCATGTAGACCTCGCTCATGTCGGCTTTATCCGAAAAGTCATGCAGCTGGCGGGCTATGATGCCCGGATGGAGAGCAAGCTGCTCGATGTCCTCAACCGTCGAGCTGTTGCGGAACTGGATCATATTGCGTCAGCTTCCTCAGATCCCCAACTCGGCGCGCTTATCAGGGCCTTGCCTTCGCTGGGCGGTCCTCTATCTGTGCTCGACGATGCGCGCGAGCTCTGTCATTTCGACTCCGAATTGCTCACCGCTATCAGCGAAATTGAAACTCTTGGCCAGGCCATGGCTAGCCGCTACCCATCTGCCCATATTCGTTATGACCTCTGTGAGCTGCGCGGCCTGAACTATCACACGGGGCTAATGTTCGCCGCCTACACCGGTGACTATGGTCAGGCGATCGGCTATGGCGGACGTTATGACAACATAGGGCTGGCGTTTGGCAGTCGGCGTCCCGCGACAGGCTTCAGTATTGACCTGAAGGTGCTTCACAAGCTGGCAGTTGGCAGTCCGCAGCCGGAACGTTCCGCTATCCTCGCACCGTCAGAGAGTTCTGCATCGCTCTGGGCGTACATTCGTGCTCTGCGCAAGACCGAGAAAGTGATACAATTGCTTCCCGGTCAGGGTGCAACAGACTACGCGGCAGTGTGCGATCGGCAGATCGTGGCTGCTGATGAGCCGGACAAGTGGCAGCTCATGCCTTTGCTCGCGTTGTAGTCAGCCTCGTTTTTCATTCTGTAAACAATACATTATCTGGATTTTCTCATGGGTAGAAACGTCGTCGTGCTTGGCACTCAATGGGGTGATGAGGGCAAAGGGAAGGTTGTCGATCTCTTAACTGAAGATGCTGCAGCTGTCGTGCGTTATCAGGGCGGCCACAATGCCGGCCATACGCTGGTCATCGATGGTAAGAAGACGGTTCTTCACCTGATACCTTCCGGCATACTCCGTAGCTCTGTTCAGTGCCTCATTGGTAACGGTGTCGTACTTTCTCCTGCAGCGCTGCTCAAGGAAATGGCAGAGCTGGAAGCCAGCGGTGTCGATTTTTCAGGTCGTCTTCACATCAGCAACGCCTGTCCGCTTATTCTGCCATATCACCAGAAACTCGATCTCGCCCGCGAGATCCGGCGGGGTGAAGGCAAGATTGGCACGACCGGTCGGGGTATTGGGCCAGCTTATGAAGACAAGGCGGCTCGCCGGGGCCTGAGGGTGGGCGATCTGTCACAGCCGAAACTGTTCGCTGAGAAGCTTGCAGAGGTTATGGACTACCACAATTTCGTGCTCAGCCAGTACTACAAGGTTGCGGGTTGCGACTATCAGGCAACGCTGGACGAGATCATGCAGCAGTCAGAGATTCTGCTGCCCATGTCTGCGGATATCACCGATATGTTGCACGGCTTCCGCAAAGCGGGCCGCAACATCATGTTTGAAGGCGCCCAGGGCAGCATGCTCGATATCGACCTCGGTACCTATCCATTCGTGACCTCCTCCAACACGACTGCAGGTGGAACAGCGACAGGTAGCGGTGTTGGCCCGCTCTATCTCGATTATATTCTGGGCATCACCAAAGCCTACGCCACCCGTGTGGGTTCAGGGCCATTTCCGACAGAACTCTTCGATACCGACGGGCCTGGTGCAAGACTCGCCAAGCGTGGCAACGAATTCGGTGCGACAACCGGCCGGCCTAGACGCTGCGGCTGGTTTGATGCCGTGGCGCTTCGTCATGCCATTGAAATCAACTCGGTTTCAGGAATCTGCCTGACCAAGCTCGATGTTCTGGACGGACTGGATACGGTCCGCGTTTGCGTTGGCTACAAGCCAGCGGACGGATATGCGACAGGCAAGGCGCTCACGCGTCCGCCTATCAGCTGTGAGCATTACGACAACCTGGTGCCTGAGTATGTCGACCTGCCAGGCTGGCAGGAAAATACTGCCGGCATTCGCAGTATCGATGAGCTACCTGCAAACGCGCAGGCTTATATCAAGTTCATTGAGGCGCAGATTGAAGCGCCGATCGATATCATTTCGACCGGCCCAGATCGCAATGAGACGATTATTCTGAGGCATCCTTTCGGGGCATAAATCGCCGCACAGCACTTACGGCGGCCACTGCCAGGCCGCCGGCTATCAGTCCGGTCAGAGCGTTCGCCAGGGTTGGTCCCATCGTTGAAAACAGCGCGCCGAAGGTGGGGATTTGCGCTACCGACGCGGTACCCGCAGCGAACATATGCTCCAGTGCTGGCAGGCCATGAAGCAGAATGCCACCGCCTACCAGGAACATTGCGGCGGTGCCTACAATCGATAGTGTTCTCATGAGCTTCGGTGCGATGGTCAGGATCGCCTGTCCGCTAAATCGGCTGAACCTGGCAAGTGCGCCTTTTCCTGTCTTGGAAGCCAGGTACAGTCCACCGTCGTCGAGTTTCACGATTCCAGCGACCAGTCCATACACGCCAACCGTTATCCCGATAGCCACGATCGAAAGTACCAGCGCCTGAGTCAGCAGTGGTTCACTGCTTACAGTGCCGAGTGATATGGCAATGATTTCGGCTGAGAGAATGAAGTCGGTATTGATGGCACCCTTGATCTTCTCTTTCTCGAAATCCACAAGATCCACCGATGGATCAGCGGCTGCCGCGACGTGTGCCGAGCGATGCGTGCCGGCTGTTTCTGCGGTTGCGTCTTCTGCTGGCGCATGGGTAAAACGGTGAAGAATCTTCTCGGCACCCTCAAAGCAGAGATAGAGTCCACCGATCATCAACAGCGGTGTAATTGCCCACGGAATGAAGCTGCTGATTGCCAGCGCGCCCGGTACCAGGATGACCTTGTTGCGAAATGAGCCTTTCGCGACAGCCCACACAACGGGGAGTTCACGTTCCGCTCTCACACCGCTGACCTGTTGTGCATTCAAGGCCAGATCGTCGCCAAGCACACCAGCCGTCTTCTTGGTGGCCACCTTTGCCATCAGACTCACGTCGTCTAGCAGCGTAGTTATATCGTCGAGTAGGGCAAGTAAACTGACTCCAGCCACGTTCTGTTTCCTGATTTCTGTTGAAAAATAGTGGTCGTACCGATCGTTTGACCCGCATGGCCGTCGACTTACTGCGCTGGCAGAGGCCCCAGCGCTGAACTAGAGTTAAGCTTTTGGATACGGTTGTCTTGCACTTGTGGTGAATCCTCGAAGTCCGACAAGAGTTGGCCTGGTGCCGCGGCCGTGCATGCGCCCGTTGAGCCTGCCAGTTTGCCTCCTGATTGCGCTCTTTTTTCTGACGTTTTCAACTGCGCATGCCAGCCAGACCTACTATATCAAGGATTCAGGCTTGCATCTGAGCATAGATGAGCTCATAGCTGCAGAAGGTGCCACGACGGCAGCTTTCGAGTGGCAGCCTATCACCACAGCAATACCTGCCTTTGGTTTTTCAGCTTCGACCTATTGGGTGCGTATTGATCTGCCACCACTGGCGCCAGCAGATCAGATATTCTGGGTTAACTATCCACTGCTGGATACCCTCGAGCTTCATCACTATCGGGTTGTACCAGAGACTGGTCTGCTGCCTGTCTATTCGGTTATATCCGGTGACCTGCTGCCCTTCGCCCATCGACCGTTGCCTACTCGCGGCTTCAGTTTCCCGCTTGAACTCGGTGCACCGGAAAGCCACAGAATCTACGTCAAAATGGCTGGCACGGATAGTCTTCTACTGCCATGGTCAGTTCAGCCGCTTCCAAAGTTCATTGCGGCAGAGCAGCAGGAATCACTGATACTAGGCGCGGCCTTCGGTCTGCTGCTCGTCATGCTGCTCTACCACACGTTCCTGTTCATGGGCTCTCGCGACGGCAATCAGCGCAACTACTGCCTATTTGTCGTGAGCAATCTGCTGCTCCAGTTACTGCAGAAGGGCATCCTGTTTCAGTACGTACTAAGCGACATGCCGGCACTCAATAACCTGTTAATCCCCGTGTCGATCAACCTCACGGTGGTGGCGAGTGCAGTGCTCGTTAATCGGCTGCTACGCATTCACCGTGTGGGTGGCCAGCAGGCATTGCTGTTGAAAATCATCACAATTGCTGGTGTGCTGGTGACTCTCGGCTGCATAGTCGCCCCCGGCCGTTTTACGCTGTTACTCAGCCTGGGTCTGAGCGTTGTAGCCGTGGGCATTATCTTCAGCATCTCGCTAATGCGTGCTATTGCGGGTTCAAGAACAGCCCGGTATCTCATGCTGGGATGGACGGTCTACATTATTGGCGGGCTCACGTTTATCGCGAGCCGCTTCGGGCTTATCGAGCCGAGCTCGCTGACCGAGAACAGCTTGCTGCTGGGCCTTTGCGCTGAAGTTGTCCTGGTATCAATGGCTATGGTGGCTCGCTACAACCAGGCGCGGAATCAGCTGCTGGTCACCCAACAAAAGCAGACAGAGCAGGAGCGTGAGCTCAGGATTGCACAGGAGCTGATAGCTACCACGGCCCGTCGTGCCAGTGATCGTCTTGAAACTGAAGTGCAGAGACGGACGAATGAGCTGGAGCAAGCGACGCGTGAGCTCAAGACAGCCAATGAGCAACTCACGACCCTGGCACGTATCGATGCGTTAACGGGTCTGCACAATCGCCGTTACTTGGCAGAGCTGTTCGCCAGCCTTGCGGCCGGTCTCAAACGCGCCGCCCATACGCAGGCCAAACCGGTTCGCCGGAACATCAGCTTCATCATAGGAGACATCGATCACTTCAAACCCATCAACGACCAGTACGGCCATCAGACCGGTGACGAGTGCATCAGGGATGTCGCTGGTGCCATACGCCAGGCCGTGGCTCGCCCTGACGACCACATCATCCGTTACGGTGGGGAGGAGTACCTGATCGTTTTGCCGGACACGCAGCTCGATGACGCTATCGCCATTGCAGAGCGCGTGCGTTTGCGCGTGACTCAGCTGTCGCCTGCGGGTCTGCCGCTTGGGCGTGGGCTCACCATGAGTTTTGGCGTCAGTGTGGTGGTCATAGACTCGGAGTCGCTGGCTCCTGAGCAGATGCTCCACGAAGGTATCATTGCCGCAGATACCATGTTGTACAAGGCAAAGCATGCGGGCCGAAATCAAACGGTCGGCAGGGCATGAACGGGGATCGCTTGCCGGCTGACCTCTGTGCCTGTCAGTTCTGCGATCTGCTCCTGCTGCTGCCGGAGCGGCCGAGCAGTCACGCGTTAGTCTGTCCACGCTGCCGCCAGGTCGTTTCAAAGGCTGCCGAGCAGGCTGCCGAAAAAGTGCTTGCCGTCGCACTGGCTGGTTTAATTTTGTTTATACCCGCCTGTTTTCTGCCACTCATGATGCTCGAGGCTGGCGGCTATCGATCAGCGACGAGTCTGTTCGAGTCGGGATTGGCGCTGTTTGAAGACGGCCAGATGCTACTGTCGGTTCTGCTACTGCTGTTCTGCCTGGTGCTGCCGCTACTGCGCTTTCTGCTCTGTACACTTTGCGCAAGCAGCATTCTGCTGCACAGTAGGCCTGACAGTAATGCCCTGAGGACTGCCTTCAGACAGCTTCACTGGCTGACCGAATGGGACATGACCGCCGTCTTCATGCTTGGCATTCTTGTCGCAGGTTTCAAGCTCGCTGATATGGCTGTTCTTGTGCCAGGCGCAGGTCTGCTCTGTTTCAGCGGTCTGCTGCTCTGCTCGATACTGCTGACCATCGTCTCCGATGATGTCATGTTCTGGCGCCTGCTTGGCAGGCAACAGGTGCCGTCGTGAACATGCAGGACACCGCAGCGGCTCGTGGTCTTGCCCGATGCCATTGCTGTGGGCGCGTGAATCCGGACCAGCTGAGCCGATGCCAGCGCTGCAGGGCGAAAATTCACAGCCGCATCCCAAATAGCTTCGAGCGGACCCTCGCACTCACGCTGGCCGCGGCAATCATGTTCATACCAGCGAACATGCTGCCGATCATGACAGTGAGCTATTTCGGAAAAGGTGCTCCCGACACCATACTGTCGGGCGTTACTCTGCTGCTCCAGCATGGCGCCTGGCCCATTGCCGGGATCGTCTTCTTCGCCAGCTTCATCGTTCCTCTGGGCAAGATTCTCGGCCTGCTCTATCTCCTGTACAAGGTGAGGGGGCAGGGCAGTTCCGATGCCCACTACCAGCAGCTAAGGGTCTATCGCGTAATCGACTTTTTCGGTCGCTGGTCCATGCTGGACGTCTTCGTGGTAGCCCTGCTGGTGGCACTGGTCCAGCTCGGTCAGATTGCCACCATCGAAGCAGGTTCAGGTGCCACCGCTTTCGCCGCAATGGTCGTGTTGACCATGTTCGCGGCGGGCTCATTCGATCCCAGACTGCTCTGGGACAGACCAGACAGGAAACAGTGATTCAATGACGGAACAATTGATGCCGCAGCAAGAACATGTTCATGCGCCGGAAATTAGAAAGCGCGGAATCTCTGCAGTGTGGCTGGTGCCAGCCATTGCATTGCTGATCGCGCTCTGGCTGGCGGTTACCGCCTGGCTCAAGGCGAGCATACCCGTCGTGGTCACCTTCGAAAGTGCCGAAGGTCTTGTAGAGGGCAAGACAGAAGTACGTTATCGGGGGCTCAGCATCGGGCGCGTGGCCGACATTTCGCTGAGCAGTGACCTGCAGGATTTCAAGGTCACAATTGATATGGATCATGATGCAGAAGCCCTGCTCAATGAGGGTACTCAGTTCTGGATCGTCAAACCGCGTATTTCGCTGGCAGGCGTGTCTGGCCTGGATACCGTGCTGACCGGTAATTATATCGGCATCCGTCCTGGGGAGGGTGAACGCAAACTGGCCTTCGAAAGTTCGCCACTACCACCTCCACCTGAGGAAGATACGGGCGATGGGCTGTGGTTGAAACTGAGCGCACAGTCGCTCGGTGCGATCAATATCGGCTCAGCCGTCTACTATAAATCACTCTCTGTGGGCACTGTAGAACGCGTCGACCTCATGGACGAAGCCAGGATGTTAGAGTTGCTGGTTCGAATCGATCCTCAGTATGCTCATCTTATTGGCGAGAAGACGAAGTTCTTCAAGATGAAACCGCTGGAATTCGGTTCTGGTGCCGATGGTTTCGAGCTACAGACTGGCCCTCTGGTTGCACTCGTTCAGGGTGGTATTGGTCTGAGCGGGGTCAATCAGCCGGGCTCACCGGCGCCAAAGCTGGCCGACAGGCGATACCAGCTGCTTGACAAGCCACCAGCCGCACGCCGCAAGGCAACCGGCCTAAACCTGGTGCTCTATGCGCCGACAAGAGGCTCGCTCGGTCCAGGTACTGCGGTAACCTATCGACAGGTCAGAGTTGGCGAAGTGCTCGGTACGCGCCTGTCGTCGAAGGCCGACAGGGTCGAGATCTTCATCAATATCGAGTCTGAATGGCAGTCACTGGTGAACAGCAGTACCCGTTTCTGGAACACGAGCGGCTTCACAATCGACGCAGGCATCATGTCAGGTGTGAGGATTGAAAGTGAATCGCTCGAGAGCCTGCTGACGGGGGGTGTCGCGTTTTTCACACCACCGGGAAGTGGATCAGAAACGGTGGCGCAGAATACTGCGTTTGCACTGGCTGACAAGCCAAGGGAGCAGTGGTTGGAGTGGCAGGATAGATTGCCCCCGGTCAAAGCCAGCGAAGCGCCAAGTGCTGCCGAGGCTGAAGCGCAAGAGGCCGAACCTCGCGAGGAAGACAAGGCGTCAAAGTTGCGCCGTGAGAAGCGTGGACAGGCTGGCCCGGCGGGCTAGACACAGCGCCAGGCAAGGCTTCTGTTAGATCAGGAACGATAATTGCTGAATACACCTCCAGGCGAGACGTCTCGTCAAAATATTGTCCTGGAGAATCACAGCAAACATGGCGGCATCTCTCAACATTGGCCAGTTAAAAGCGCTCAGGCACGGCGGGCTGGGTATACCCCTCCTGTTGATGGCCTTGCTGGCGATGATGACGCTGCCGGTGCCGGCGTTCCTGCTCGACGTGCTGTTCACCTTCAACATTCTGCTATCCCTGGTCGTACTGCTTGTGTGCGTCTACGCCATGCGACCCATGGACTTCCCTGTTTTCCCGACTGTACTGCTGGTCACAACCCTGCTTCGCCTGGCGCTCAATGTCGCCTCTACCCGTATCGTGTTGCTCGAGGGCCATGAGGGTGGCGACGCGGCGGGTAAGGTTATCCAGGCCTTTGGTGAGGTGCTTATCGGTGGTAATTTCGCTGTTGGTCTGATCGTCTTCGCTATTCTCATGATCATCAACTTTGCCGTGGTTACCAAGGGTGCTGGCCGTGTTTCTGAAGTAAGTGCCCGCTTCACCCTTGATGCCATGCCGGGTAAGCAGATGGCCATTGACGCCGACCTCAATGCCGGGCTCATTGAGGCCGATGAAGCCAAAAAGCGCCGTGCAGATATTGCTACGGAAGCTGACTTCTACGGTTCAATGGATGGTGCCTCGAAATTCGTCAAAGGCGATGCAGTAGCTGGCATTCTGATTCTCGTCATCAACCTGATTGGCGGCGTAGGCATCGGCATGATGCAGCATGACCTCTCCTTCACCAGTGCCATGGAAATCTATGCCTTGCTGACTATTGGTGATGGCCTGGTCGCACAGATTCCTTCCTTGCTGCTGTCGGTAGCGGCCGCGATCATGGTTACCCGTGTCAGCGCCAGCCAGGACATGGGCGGCCAGATCTTTTCGCAGTTGTTCGGTTCTGTAAAGGCATTGGGTATTTCATCTGCGATTCTGTTCATCATGGGTGTCATTCCAGGCATGCCTCACGTCGCGTTCCTGTCGCTCGCAGCACTGGGTGGCGGCATCACCTACATGAACTGGAAGAAATCGCAAGACGCTGAACTGATCGAAGAGGCAGCTGGAGATGGTGCGCAGCGGCTGACAAAGTCTGGTGCACCCGCGCAGTCGGGCCCGGTTAGCCGCATGGACCAACCTGCGCTGCCAGGTGCGTCCCAGGGCGCTGCCAACGACACCAAGGAGCTGGGTTGGGATGATGTCAGCCAGGTCGATATTGTCGGTCTTGAGGTCGGCTACCGCCTTATCCCACTGGTAGACAAATCACAGGGTGGTCAACTGCTGGGCCGTATCAAGGGTGTGCGCAAGAAGCTGAGCCAGGAGCTTGGCTTCCTCATGCCATCGGTTCACATTCGCGACAACCTTGACCTGATGCCGAATACCTATCGCATCACCCTGATGGGCGTGACCATTGCCGAAGCCGACATTCATCCTGATCGCGAAATGGCGATCAACCCCGGGCAGGTATTTGGCAAGCTCGATGGCATACAGACGACCGATCCAGCTTTCGGTCTCGAAGCTATCTGGATTGATACCTCAAAGAAGGAGCAGGCACAGACGCTCGGCTATACCGTTGTGGATGCAAGTACCGTCGTCGCGACCCATCTCAATCAGATTCTCAGCAAGCATGCGCACGAGCTGCTTGGGCATGAAGACGTGCAGAACTGGCTGGAGCAGCTGGGCAAGCATTCGGAAAAGCTCGCCGAAGAACTCGTGCCGACCACCGTTTCGATTGGCCTGCTGTTGAAAGTGCTCCAGCAGCTGCTGCGCGAGGATGTGGCCATCCGCGACATGCGCAGCATCGCAGAGGCCATCATTGGTATCACGCCAAAGACCCAGGACGCCGGACAACTGACCAGTCATGTCCGCGTTGCCCTGCGCCGCATGATCGTGCAGAACATCATCGGCCAGGAGAGCGAGTTACCAGTTATCACGCTTGATCCAGCCCTGGAACAGTTATTGCTTAAGTCATTGCAGCAGACACAACAGTCTCAGGCTGGCGAAGACATCGGTCTTCTGCTCGAGCCGGGCATGATGGAGAAGCTGCAGACCTCACTTCGGGATGCGGCGCAGCGTCAGGAAATGCTCGGCAAACCCGCACTGTTGCTGGTTTCGCAGGCTCTACGGCCAGCCATCGCGCGCTTCGTGCGACTGGCGGTTGATCGGGTACACGTCCTGTCCTATCAGGAGATACCAGAGAGCAAACAGATAACTATCGTCGCGACGGTTTCCGGTTAAAACGGGAGCCGACGCAAGCAGACGGTGACAAGATTTTGGCGTACACGGCTTTCTTTTGGGGCTCAGAGGATTCGATATGAAACAGATGACGTTTGAAGCAGCGACCATGCAGCTTGCATTGAAGCGGATTCGCGATGAGCTCGGCGAGGATGCGTCAATCCTCGGCACTTCACGCACCGCGAATGGCGTTCAGGTCATCGTCGGTATCGATGAACCCGAAAGCGTTCAGACCGCAACGCCCATGCAGCAGCCTGCGAGACCTCGCCCCGAAAGCCGCCCACGGTTCGAGCAGCAGCGCGAAGCGCGGGATGCCGAGCCGGCATTCGCACAGAGTCAGCCTGACTACTCACAGCATCGGGCGGAACAGGTTCGTCGTCATCAGGAGAGCCTTCAGCAGTCTCGGCAGCCGGCCCAGGCACGCTGGCAGTCTGCTCCCGACTCAGGTCCCAATGGTAGCGTCCGCGCGACGCGCCCTGCCGGATCGCAGACGGCTCTCCAGTCAGCCAACGCACAGTCCGACGTGCTCAGGGAGATGCAGCAGCAGATCGTTCGTCTGACGGAGTGGATGCAGCTGGGCAGCCAGCGCCCGGAGCAGCGTCATCCACTGGCGGTCAAGCTCTCGGATATGGGTTTTTCGACTGATTATACCGACACCATGCTCAAGAGTGCGTTGGCCACCAGCCAGACAGGCGCGAGTCTTTCGCTCGAGCACCTTATGAAGCACATTGCCGGCACGATTCCTACGGCAGATTTCAAAGTGGATCAAGCCTCCGGCGTTTACGTGTTCGTCGGCGCTTCCGGTACAGGCAAGACAACGACCATCGCCAAGCTCGCTGCCTTACTCGCGAAAGCGGGCAGGGCAGGTGAGGTGGGGATTCTGAGCGTCGACCGGTATCGGGTTGGTGCCGCTGAGCAACTTCGTGCCTATGGCCGTCTCATGAAGATCACCGTCGATGTCGTCAGGCCAGATGAAAGCCTGGGTGATGCCTTGCAGCGGTTCAGCAACAAGCAGCTGGTGCTGGTCGATACGGCCGGGCTGAGTTCGGCTGATCCCAATGCAAAAGCCCAGTTCAACGAGCTGTATCAACTGGAGCAGAGTTCGGCCCATGTGCATACAGTGCTGGCCGTTTCAGCAGCTCAGCATAGCAAGATCGTGAAATCCACCTATCATTACTACAGTCAGCTTCGTCCGAAAGTGCTGATGGTGACCAAGGTCGACGAAGCCGCAGAGCTCGGTGAGGTGATCGAATTAGCCGTACACAACAATCTGCCAATCGCCTACTATGCTGATGGACAGTCAATAATCAATCACTTGCATAAAGCTACTGGACCGAGCCTCATCAAGCAGGCGTATCACCGGTCACGTCAGCTGAAAGCCGGTGACCCGATGGGAAGACAGAACGCAATATGAGCAGACCGAACTCAGTACAGGTCATCGCCGTTACCGGGGGAAAGGGTGGCGTTGGCAAAAGCAACGTCTCGATCAATCTCGGACTCGCCTTGACTGCACTGGGTCGCAGAGTCGTGCTGCTCGATGCCGACCTTGGGTTGGCCAATCTTGATGTACTGCTTGGTCTTACCGCCAAGCACAATATTTCCGACGTACTCTCGGGCGAGCGCAGCCTTGCAGAAATCATGGTTGAGGGCCCTATGGGCATGCGGATCGTGCCGGCGTCTTCGGGAACGCAGTACCTGACTCACCTCTCGCCGATGCAGCATGCAGGCCTGATTTCTGCCTTTAGCGAAATCAGTGACGATCTCGACGTGCTGATCATTGACACCGCTGCCGGCATTTCGGAAACAGTACTGGCGTTTGTGAGGGCAGCACAGGAAGCCATTTTCGTCGTTACCGATGAGCCTACTTCCATTACCGATGCCTACGCCCTGATGAAGCTGCTGAACCGGGATTACGACATGCACCGTTTCCGGGTGCTGGCGAATATGGTTCGCTCGGAGCAGGAAGGCCGTCATCTCTTTGGCAAGTTGACACGGGTTACCGAACGCTTCCTCGAAGTGGCCTTGCAGTATGTCGGCAGCGTTCCTTTCGACGAAGCTGTTCGCAAGGCCGTTCAGAGGCAGCGTCCGGTCTTTGAAGCGTATCCTCGTGCCAAGGCCTCGGTGGCGTTTCGGGAGCTTGCGCAAAAAGTCGACAACTGGCCGCTGCCAACCACGCCTCGCGGTAATCTTGAATTCTTCATAGAGCGCCTGGTTCAGGCCTGATAAATGAAGTACCCATTGATGGATCTCAGGCATGTATCAGGCCCCGGCCTCGGATAAATACAGCGCGCTATTCGCTCAGCACGGCGCGCTGGTCAAGCGCATCGGCCACCATCTGCTTGGGCGGTTGCCGAGCCACGTCCAGTTCGATGACCTGCTGCAGGTCGGTATGATGGGTCTGATAGAGGCCTTCCAGCGCTACGACAGTAGCCAGGGCGCCAGTTTCGAGACTTTTGCCGGTATCCGGATACGTGGTGCCATGATGGATGAGGTGCGCCGCAATGACTGGGTGCCACGCTCTGTTCACCGACGTTCACGTGAGATCAGCGAGGCCATTCGAAAGCTCGAAGGTCGGCTCAAGCGTGATGCCAGTGATCAGGAGATTGCTGCGGTGCTCGATATTTCAGTCGAGGAGTATCACGCCAGCCTGGCTGACTCGGCTACCGGTCATGTGTTCAGCATCGATGAAATGCAGGCAAACAGTGAGCAGGATGTCGATTTCGCTGATGATGAGGACTCTACCCCTCACGTCCAGGTTCAGCGTGAACAGATGCTCACACTGCTGACCAATGTCATCGACGCCTTGCCTGAGCGTGAAAAGCTCGTGGTGTCGCTGTACTACGATGAAGAGCTGAACCTGAAGGAGATCGGGCAGGTCCTTGAAATCAGTGAATCCAGAGTTAGCCAGATTCTCTCCCAGGCTGTTCACCGAATCAAAAGTCGGGTCAATCAGAGGTAGGTCTGCCTGCAACTCCCCGTGCTTCTCCGACACCATCAGAAATCGGTGAGCAAAACTGGATAGTCTGCGTTTGCAGACTAGACTGAGGTATAACTTTTCAGACAACTCTTCCGAGCTGGTCGAGTCCGGTTGAATCCTGCTTACCGTCCTTAAACGCCTTCGTGGAGGTAACCTTGGACAAGAACATGAAGATCCTCGTGGTCGACGATTTTTCAACGATGCGACGGATCATAAAAAATCTGCTGCGCGACCTCGGCTTCACCAATACTGAAGAAGCCGATGATGGCCAGACTGCGCTTCCAATGCTGAAGACCGGCAAGTTCGACTTTCTGGTAACAGACTGGAACATGCCAGGCATGACGGGTATCGAGTTGCTGGGACACGTCAGAGCCGATGAAAACCTCAAGTCACTGCCGGTGCTTATGGTTACGGCAGAGGCCAAGCGGGACCAGATCGTGGCGGCAGCCCAGGCAGGTGTTAACGGCTACGTCGTCAAACCCTTCACTGCTGCCGTGCTTAAAGAAAAGATCGAGAAGATTTTTGAGCGCATCGAATAACGCCGGCCGGCTCCGCATAGATAGTGAGGTAGCAGACATCATGGCGAACTCGGATATTGAGGACACCTTGAGTCAGCAGGCGAACTCGCTCATGGAGCGAGTCTCTGCTGGTGATATGGACGGCGCCATGAAGGTGATCGGCCAGCTTAACGACACCCGTGACAGAACCCTGTATCTGGAAGTCGGCAAGTTGACCAGAACGCTGCACGACGCCATCCGCAATTTTCATATCGATATCGATAACAAGAAAAGTCAGGAAATCTCCACTATCTCCGACGCTTCGGATCGGCTGTCCTACGTGGTTGTCAAAACCAACGAAGCCGCAAACCGGACGCTGGATCTGGTTGAGGAGACGATGCCGCTTGCAACTACGGTGAAGCAGGAAGCCCATGAGCTCAAGACAGCGTGGGAGCGGCTTCGACGGCGCGAGATGGACCCTTCGGAGTTCAGAGAGCTGTACAAGCGAATTGACCGCTTCTTTGTAGATCTCGAAAGCAAGAGCGACCAGATCTATACCAATCTGTCAGACATACTGCTTACTCAGGACTTCCAGGATCTCACCGGCCAGGTCATCAAGAAAGTGACTACCCTGATCACCGATGTTGAGGTCAATCTTGTGAAGCTGGTAGCGATGGCGGGGCAGGTCGACAAAATCACCGGCGTTGATCACGGTCTGGATGACCCTGACAAGGGTCATTCCCAGGATATGAAAGGGCACGGTCCGCAGATCAATACCGGATCCACAAAAGCCGCAGATGTCGTCAGTAATCAGGACGATGTCGACGATCTGCTTTCCAGCCTGGGTTTTTAGGAGTTTTCTGAATGGGCTTTGATGCTGACGACGAAATCCTTCAGGATTTCCTGGTTGAAGCTGGAGAGATACTCGAGGCGCTCGGTGAGCAGCTTGTTGAACTCGAGCGCAACCCTGATGACAAGGAACTGCTTAACGCTATTTTTCGTGGCTTCCACACGGTAAAGGGCGGCGCAGGCTTTCTTCAGCTTGATGCGCTCGTGGAATGCTGCCACGTCGCAGAAAACGTATTCGATCATCTTCGCAATGGTTTGCTTTCGGTCAATTCCGAGGTCATGGACGTCGTTCTTCAGGCGCTTGACGCCGTGAACGAGATGTTCGATCAGGTCAAGCGAGGCGAATCGCCTCGGCCTGCTGACCCAGCACTGATCCATGGTCTTGCCGCTCTGCTTGAGGGTGGTCCCAGCGAAGAAGAGCGTGCTGCGGAGCTCGAACACGCAGAATCACCTGAGGAAGTTGCGCCAGCAGCTTCGGCCAAGAAAGGGGCGCCCGGCGACGAAATTTCCGATGAGGAGTATGAGTCATTACTTGATGCCCTCGACTCCGAACAAAGTTCCCAGCATGCCAGTGCGGCGGCGGAGCCAGCGTCAGTATCCGCTTCAAGCGGCAGCGACGAAATAACCGACGACGAATTCGAAAACCTGCTCGACCAGTTGCATGGTGCAGGCAAGTTCTCTGCCGATAAGGCTGCCTCGGCTGCAAAGCCGGATAAGAAGGCAGACAAGAAAGCCCCTGCAGCAGCGAAAGACGACAAGCCGGCTGCGAAGGCCGGAAGCGGTAACGACGAAATTACCGATGACGAATTCGAAGCGCTGCTCGACAACCTGCACGGCAAAGGCAAATTCAAGGCCGCTGCGGTCGCCAAGCCCGAGGCTGCAAAACCTGAAGAGGCGAAGGCACCCGCGACCGCGAATAGCGATCTGATCACCGATGATGAGTTCGAGAAACTGCTGGACGAGCTGCACGGTACGGGCAAATCTGCCTCAGGCCCCAAAGTGGCCAGTGCGGCTGCTGCCAAAGCGCCCGTCGCCAAGGCTCCAGTAGCCAAGGCAACACCGGCGAAGGCTGCTGTTGAAAAGCCACAAGCTGCGCCAGCGCCCAAGCCAACTGTGGTTGCCAAGCCGGTGAGTGCAGATTCAGATGACGACGGCGATGGTTTCAAGTCTTCCGCGGGCGCGTCCAAGCCAGGCTCTAAAGATAGCGGTGGCATAGCAACCGAGACAACAGTTCGCGTAGACACGAAGCGTCTGGACGACATCATGAATATGGTGGGCGAACTCGTGCTGGTACGTAACCGGCTCAAGCGACTCGGCGAAGAACTGGCACACGAAAGCATGACCAAGGCAGTGTCGAATCTCGACGTTGTTACCAGTGATTTGCAGTCTGCCGTGATGCAGACGCGAATGCAGCCAATCAAGAAGGTCTTCGGCCGCTTCCCTCGCGTCGTCCGCGATCTGGCGCGTCAGCTGAAGAAAGAGATCAACCTTGAGCTCAAGGGTGAAGAAACCGACCTCGACAAGAACCTGGTAGAGGCCTTGTCGGACCCATTGGTCCACCTTGTGAGAAACGCGGTGGATCATGGTATCGAGCGGCCTGAAGTCAGAGAGGCTGCCGGCAAACCGAGAATTGGCCGTGTACTGCTCTCAGCTCAGCAGGAAGGCGATCATATCCTCCTCTTCATCGAGGATGATGGCGGCGGCATGGATCCACATGTCCTGCGGCGCAAGGCGGTCGAAAAAGGCCTCTACGAGGAGGACGCTGCTGAGCGACTGAGTGACACTGAGGCATTCAACCTCATTTTCGCGCCAGGCTTTTCGACCAAGACCGAAATTTCTGACGTCTCCGGCCGAGGCGTTGGCATGGATGTGGTCAAGACCAAGATCACCCAGCTGAACGGCACGCTCCAGGTTGAATCCGAACTTGGCAAGGGCAGTCGGATCATTATCAAGGTGCCATTGACGCTGGCGATCATGCCAACGTTGATGGTCATGCTGGACCAGCAGGCCTTCGCCTTCCCGCTTGTCAGCGTTGTGGAGATCTTCCACCTCGACCTGACCAAGACCAATATTGTTGATGGTCAGGAGTGCGTAGTCGTCCGTGAGAAGGTGTTCCCGCTGTTCCATATCAAGCGCTGGCTGGTGCCTTCATCATACGGTCAACCTCCGGCTCGAAGCGGTCATGTTGTGATCGTGGCAGTTGGTACCCGCCGCGTCGGTCTCGTTGTCGATCAGCTGGTGGGCCAGGAAGAAGTGGTCATCAAGCCTTTGGGCAAGATGCTGCATGGTACTGCCGGTATGGCGGGTGCAACGATTACTGGTGATGGCAGGATCGCCCTTATCCTCGATATCCCGAGCCTGCTGGGGCGATACTCGAAGCAGAGCAAGAGTTACATACGGCCGAAGTTTGCGGCCATAGAGGCGGACGAGCCGGATGATACACTAGATGGTGTTCTCAAGGCCTCGGCTGGCTAAAGTGGTTCCAGATGGCAGTTAAGCTCCTCATATGTGACGACTCAGCCTTCTTCCGAAACAGGCTCAAGAGCCTGTTGAGCCAGGATCCGGATCTTCAGGTGATCGGTATCGCCGAACATGGTGCGCAGGCCGTTGAGATGGCCCGTACGCTCCAGCCGGATGTCATCACCATGGACTATGAGATGCCCGTAATGGATGGCATCTCTGCGGTTAGACTGATCATGGCTGAACGGCCGGTGCCGATTCTCATGTTTTCGTCTCTGACCTACGAGGGCGCCAGAGTTACCTTCGACGCGCTCGAAGCCGGGGCCGTTGATTTTCTGCCCAAGAGTTTTGAAGATCTCACCTCGAATTCAGCCAACCTGGCGAAGCTGCTCAGTGCTCGAATCAAGGGCCTTGCGCGCAAGGCAGGTGGAACTGGTGCAGAGAGTGCGGCGCCTCGATCAGGCCGTATCACCGGTTCAGCCCGGCCGGCACCAGGGCCAGACCTTCGACCTGCTCCAGTAACTGCGAAATCAGTGCCTACGCGCAAGCCCATGCTTGCCCCTGAGCGCTCGCCAGTCCTTGAGCGCTCACCAGTATCCGAGCGGCCGAAGCCAGCCCGCAGCCCGGCCGATCGGAGTCTGGTTGATCGTAGCCCGACCGATCGCGGCCCGACCGATCGCGGCCCGACAGACAGAAACAGTAGCCTGGATCGTGGCGTGTTCGAACGGGCTCGGCAGGCCGGCATTGTGCTCATCGGTACTTCGACCGGCGGGCCGATAGCGCTTCAGAAGGTCATCAGCGAGCTGAAACCTGGCTTCAGCCGGCCAGTCGTCCTGGTACAGCACATGCCTTCGACCTTCACGCCAGCGTTCGCTGAAAGGCTCAACAAGTTGTCGGCGCTGAGCGTTTCCCAGGTCGAAGATGGTCAAGTGCTGAAGAACGGCTGCGTCTATATTGCACCGGGCGGCATGCAGACCTTTCTGGAGCGTAGTGGCTCCCAGGTCATAGCGAGAATCATCGCAGGCGATGCACGTATCAACTATAAGCCCTGTGTCGACATCACCTTTGGCTCCGCCGCGAAAGCTTACGACGGCAAGGCGCTCGGTATAGTGCTGACCGGCATGGGGAGCGATGGACTCGAAGGTGCACGACTGTTGAAATCGCGCGGTGCGGTCATCATGACGCAGGATGAGGCGAGTTGCGTAATCTATGGCATGCCTCAGGCTGTGGACAAGGCCGGTCTCTCCGACTGTTCGCTCGATCTCCTCAAGTTTCCCGTGCTTCTGAACCAGATGTTTGCGAGCTGAGCATGCACACCCGGATGGACGTGCTCAGCATTGTCGGCATCATCATCGCGCTGGTCGCGGTCATTGGCGGTAACTACATCGAAGGCGGCCATCTGGCCGCGCTGGTCAACGCGCCAGCCGGGCTCATCGTCGTGGGTGGAACGCTGGGCGCCATAATCATCCAGCACTCGGGCAAGGTGCTGAAGAACGCATTGCGTCAACTGGTCTGGATTATCAAGCCCCCGAAGCCGGATTTTTCGGCCGGTATCGAGCGCGTGGTCAGCTGGAGCAATACCGCCCGCAAGGAGGGCCTGCTAGGACTGGAAGCCATTGCGGAGTCCGAATCAGATGCTTTTTCCCGCAAGGGACTACAACTACTCGTGGATGGGGCAGAGCCGGAGATCATTCGTTCGGTGCTCGAGCTCGAGCTCGATAACTTTGAGAAAGTCGATATGGACGCGGCCAAAGTCTACGATGCGATGGGTGGGTATGCGCCCACCCTTGGCATCCTTGGGGCGGTGCTCGGTCTCATTCATGTCATGCAGAATCTTGCAGATCCCTCCAAGCTTGGTCCGGGTATCGCGACAGCCTTCGTTGCAACCATTTATGGCGTTGCACTTGCCAACCTTCTCTTCTTCCCGGTCGCCAGCAAACTGAAAAGTCTGGTGCACAGCAAGACCCAGTATCGCGAGATGCTGCTCGAGGGCGTTGTTGCGATTGCAGAGGGTGAGAACCCTCGTGCCATCGAAATGAAGCTGCAGAGCTATGAGTCAGCCTAGGATTACCCAATGAGGCGCATGCGCAAGCGGGGCGCTGAAGCGCCGGAGAATCACGAGCGCTGGCTCGTCTCCTATGCTGACTTCATCACGCTGCTATTCGCGTTTTTCGTCGTCATGTATTCCGTGTCATCGGTTAACGACGGCAAATACAAGATACTGTCGCAAACGCTGGATGGCGTCTTCAACGCCACTCAAAGGGCCGTTCAGCCCATCCAGATAGGCGAGGAGTCTGCAACCCAGCCACACTCTGATGTGCCAAATTTGCTGCCATTCGAGCAGCCAGACCGTGATGAAGGAACGACCCGCCACAGCGATGAAGATGGTCGATTGCGTGACATTTCGAGACGTTTCGAGAGTAAGCTGAAAACCCTGATTGGGAAGGGTCTGGTCACCGTCGAAGTCACGGACGAATGGATAGAACTTTCTTTACGGAACAATTTGCTGTTTACAAGCGGTGATGCCTTGCCGGTCGATGCCGCTTTTACCTTGATCGACAGTATCTCTGAAATTCTGAAAGACTACCCGAATGCCATCGTCGTTGAGGGGTTTACGGATAATATCCCCATACGATCAGATGTTTACCCCTCCAACTGGGAGCTGTCGGCAGCACGGGCGGCAGCGATGGCACGGTTGTTGATAATGGGAGGAGTAGGACCGCAGCAGGTTGCCGCCGTTGGCTATGGGGAATATCAGCCTCTTGCCGACAATAGCACCACTGCCGGTCGGGCGCGCAATCGCAGAGTCGTTATTCTCGTTGCCAGGTCCGACAAGGTCCGCCAGTTCATCCGCCGCGTTCCGGCGGAGTAGCCCAGTGGAAGTGCAGATCACACATGCAAGTCATCACCATTGCCAATCAGAAAGGCGGCGTAGGCAAGACCACGACCGCCGTCGCCCTTGGCGGCTTACTGGCCGGGCAGGGCAAACGTGTTCTGCTCGTGGATCTCGATCCTCAGGGCTCGCTCACGTCCTATTTCGGACATGATCCTGACCGGTTGCAGGGCAGCGTTCACGACATTTTCACTTCTGTTCTGAATCCTGACGGGCGTCGCGAGGTCCCGCCCGACCTGCCTGCCCAGCTGCTGCGCGACACATCCTGTCCTAACCTGATGCTGCTGCCTGCTTCGACTCTGCAGGCTACTCTGGAGCGCAAATTGGCAGGAGTCGAGGGTATGGGGCTGGTACTCAAGAAAGCGTTGGCGTCACTGCGTGATGAGTTCGATGTGGTATTGCTCGACAATACGCCCGTACTCGGCGTGCTGCTGATCAACTCGCTGGCAGCCTGCGAACGAATCCTGATTCCCGTGCAGACCGAATTTCTCGCTCTCAAGGGGCTGGAGCGCATGCTGCATACCCTGACCATGGTCATGCGTAGTCAGAAACGGCTGTTGCCCTACACCATCGTGCCGACCATGTTCGATCGAAGGACGGGCGCCTCTGTGAAGAGTCTGCGCCGCATCAAGAACGATTATCCTGATACGGCGTGGCGCTACGCCATCCCGGTGGATACCCGTTTCAGGGATGCCAGCCAGGCCGGGCAGGTGCCCTCGATGTTCGATCCGTCCACACATGGAGTCAAGGCCTATAATCGATTGCTGCAGGACGTGCTCGGGACACCAGTAACAAGCGGATCGTCATGAGCCGCCAGAGCCGCGATGCGGAATTCATGGGCTATCTGACCGACCTGCTGACGGACGAGCCAGAGCTGACGGAGCCAGCAGAGTCTCTAGAACCAGCGGAGCCAGAGGCACCGGCAGAACCAGTGGAACCAGCAGCGTCTCCAGAACTAGCGGAGCCAGCAGAACCAGCGGAACCGGCAGAACCAGCAGCGTCTCCAGAACCAGCAGAGCCGCAAGAGCCGGCACAGCCACCGGTTTCTGAACCGCCCCCACCAGCCAGCATCGTCGACAAAAAGGCGTCAGCTCGCATCCTCGAAATCGATCCGCCCATGGCTGCGTACGCCGGCCTGCCGGACGTGTTCGACTGTCTGCTGTTTCGGGTCGGCCCGTTCAAGCTCGCGTTGCCGCTGCTGGGTATCAGCAGTGTGCACAAGTATGACGAAACCGTGCATGAACTGCCGGGTATGATGAGCTGGATACTTGGTATCGTACAGATGCCACGCGAGCGTCTATGCGTCGTGGATATGCTCAGCCTGTTCAATCGGCAGGCTGCGCAGCAGACAGAACCGGTCCAGCGACTGATCGTGCTCTATGGTAGTCATTGGGCGTTGGCAAGCCACGATATTCTCGAAGTACGCCAGCTGGAAAGCGCTGATATCAGATGGCGTAAACCGGCTGCAGGGTCCTCACGATCATGGTGCGTCGGAACCCTTGCCGCCGACCTGTGCATCCTCATCGACCCCCGCCAACTGCACATCCACCTCGACCGAATGCTGAAGTCTTCGGCCGGCGGCGGTTTTGCAGACTAACCACCACCGCGTGGTCTGGCATTTGCCCTTCGATGATCTATGCTCAATGCAGACATTCCAAGAGTTTCCGCAGGCTGTGCGCGCCACGAACAGCTGCCAGACAAAGAGGATTACAATATGGCATCCAGCAGCGGACATGCCAAAAGTTCCGACGACCCAGTACTGCAGTACGTCACTTTCAGACTTGATCACGAGACCTATGGCATCAATGTGATGCAGATACAGGAGGTCCTGCGCTACACAGAAATCGCACCAGTTCCAGGATCGCCGTCCTACGTAATGGGCATCATCAATCTGCGCGGCAATGTGGTGACAGTCATAGACACCCGCCAGCGCTTCGGACTGTCCGAGTCAGAGGTGTCCGATAGCAGCCGTATCGTCGTCATAGAAGTCGACTCCCAAGTCATGGGCATACTCGTCGACTCAGTGGCAGAGGTGGTCTATCTCCGGCAGTCGGAGATCGAATCTGCGCCCAATGTTGGCAATGAAGAGAGCGCGAAGTTCATTCATGGCGTCTGTAACAAGAACGGCGAGCTGATTATTCTGGTGGAGTTCGAAAAACTGATGTTGGATGACGAATGGGGCGGCTAGGCCATTTCGCAAGGTCGGGTAGATGAGCGAGTTACTGCTTCGCCACCAGTTCAGCGTCCTTCTTGTTATCTCGATCGTCGCGATTGTCGCCATAGGTTTTTCCATTCTCACACTGGCTTATCTGGTGCGGGTGCGACGCGATACACAGCGCCTGGCAGAGCGGGTCGATGCGCAGCAGGCGAAGTTACAGATACTGGCTGAGGGCGAACGTGGCGTAGGGCGCCGGGTCGTCATGCTGAGTCAGCGGCTACAGAAGAGTGAGCAGACCCAACAGTCGGCTCACTACCCGGCAAGCGACGCCCAGTTCGATCTCGCCGAGGCAGAGAAGCTGGTCAATGCCGGTGCCACGGTGGCAGACCTTGTTCGCACCTGCCAGCTTTCTCCCGCTGATGCCGAGCTGCTTATTGCCCTGCGCCGCACCGAAAGGCGGATATGATCTTCCCTCGTCAGGCTCGCGATACCAGGTAGCGCAATTGTCTGTCCTCTGCGTACTCATACACTGAGATGCGGTGAAGCTTTCGAGAAAGCCCCGCGAATGAGTGATTACAAGGAGACCCTATATGTTATCCAAAGACGAGACCGCCAAGCTGTGGAAAATGATCAAGCCCGTCGGCACTGGCATGCTTGCGAATTGGAATGGTGATTTTCTGCAAAGCCGCCCGATGCAGCTGGTGCAGGACGACTTCAGCGGTTCGCTCTACTTCTTCACCCACAAGTCAGACACCAAGGTTGACGAAATTCTGCATAATCGCGAGGTCAATGTAGCCTTCAGTGATCCAGCCAAGAAGACCTTCGTTTCTATCTCGGGTGTGGCAACACTTGTGTCCGATAAGGCAACGATAGACACCTACTGGAATGATGTCGTGTCCGCCTGGTTTCCGGAAGGCAAGAGCAGCCCTGACGTCGCGCTGCTGAAGATCGACACCTACCTTGCGCAGTATTGGGATTCGCCGTCGAGCAAACTGGTGCAGCTGTACAAGATTGCCAAGGCAAATATCAAGGATGAGACGCCTAATATGGGTGAGAATAAGAAGCTGGGCTGATATATTAGTGAACGGGGTCCTGCTTGCGAGTTCGGACCCCCTGACAGACGCGTTTGACCATGGGTTATACTTCGGTCAGAGCCGTAAACAATGTGAGTCATTCAAGCGCCCATTGGGGTTGTTCAGGCACTTCATTAAATCTGATCAAGAGCATTACGTACCATGAAAATGATCATTGCTGTCATTAAACCGTTCAAGCTGGATGATGTTCGGACTAATCTTTCCGAAATTGGGGTCAATGGGCTGACTGTCGAAGAGGTCAAAGGCTTTGGACGGCAGAAGGGGCATACCGAGCTGTACAGGGGCGCGGAATACGTCGTTGATTTCCTGCCAAAGCTCAAGCTGATGATTGCTGTGGATGACGACCAGGTCGACACTGCTATCGATGCAATCACCAAGGCTGCCAACACCGGGAAGATCGGTGACGGCAAAATTTTCGTCCAGTCGCTCGATCAGGTTGTACGGATCCGCACCGGGGAAACCGGAACCGACGCGCTCTAGGCGCGTCTGTGTCAGACTGGCTGTTTGCCAAGTTGCGCGCTAACGCGCTGATTTAAATACCTGATTTTTTGCTTTCATTAGTTGACTCCCAGCTGATCCATGTCTATACCTTGAGTTGTATTTCTACAACCTCAAGGGTATGCGATGAAACTACCTGCATTTTCACTGTGCGTAGGGTTGGTAATGCCATTTACCGCTCATGCGCTTGATGTCAACGCGATTGACATCAACGGTTTCGGTTCGATCATTGGCAGTATGACCAATGACGAAGACGAGTCACTTTACGGCATCGACGAAGACTTCGATTTCCAGAACGAATCACGCTTTGCAGTTCAAGTGAGTTCTCGGCTGAGTGAGAAGTGGTCGGCGACTGCCCAGATTCTCGCTCGCGGTGAAGATCAGTTCGATCCGACCTTTGAGTGGGCTTACCTTTCGTATGAAGCCACCTCCAACCTGAAGCTATTCTTCGGGCGTCAGCGCTTCAAGCAGTACAAGTATTCGGGTTATGTGGATGTGGGCTACGCCTACCCGTGGTTGCGGCTGCCGCAGGGCGTATATTCCGTTCCGTTCTCTTCTGGCGACGGCGTTGGTGCTGCCTTCCAGACTTATGCTGGAGATCTCGAGGTCAATCTGCAGTATAACCTGCTGGGTTCGACCATCGATGATTTCGTTCCCTCGACGGGCGGCAATCCCGCTACTATCGAACTCCAGCTCAGTCATATATTTTCGGCCGATATGAACTTTGAAGAGTTCAACTTCGGTTTCAACCTCGCCTACATCCCGGAGTTATCCTACGATGTGCTCGGCGCCAACCCTGAGCTGGCACCGCTGTTGTTGGCAGCATCCGGTTTGCCGCCAACACTTCGTGATGACGTTTTCGAACTGCTCAATGACGACGTCGAAGTATTCACATGGGACGTCTACGCAGGCTGGGATAACGGTACTGTCTTCGGCCTGGTCGAGTACAGCGATCAGAACTTTGGCGAATCGAGCTTCAGTGATCAGAAGTCCTGGTATGTTACTGGAGGCTACCGGTTCGCCCAGTTCACCTTCCACGGTACATACGGACAGGATGAGAACGAAGCGAGTTCGAACGCTGCTGAACGTCTGGAGCAGGCGCAGCTGGCCGCACTGGCGACCGGCGTGAGAGGTCTTCAGGAAGCCCAGAAGGAAGATAGCGAGTTCTGGATCTTCGGCGTGAGATATGACTTCGATGCCGCCGTCGCCCTGAAGGCTGACTACACCACGGTGATGGATGATGACAATCCACAGCGCGAGGCAGAAATCTTTGCCGTCGGCCTTGATTTTGTATTCTAACGGGGTGAAGACAATGAGAACTATCAAAGTACTGACTACCCTGTGTCTGACGACCTTTGCTGCCATGTCGTTCGCTGAAGTCTCTGTGATCGTGCATCCGTCAAATGCTGCGACGGTCGACGCAACAGCGATCGAACGTATCTTTCTGGGCAAGGAAAAGTCGTTCAGTAACGGCTCCAAGGCTGTTCCGGTCAATCTGGAATCTTCTGCTGCAGAGCGGGAAGAGTTCGAAACGAAAGTGCTCGACAAGAGCCCGGCCCAGTTGAAGGCATATTGGTCCAAGCTGATATTCACGGGTAAGGGCACTCAACCGGCCGAAGCCAGTGTGAGCGAGATGATCGAGCTGGTATCGAGCAATCCAAATATCATAGGCTATGTACCTAGCAGTGCAGTGACCGACGCCGTCAAGGTCGTTCATACTGCGAAGTAACTGAGGCTCTGATAATCAAAGGCTGCTACGGCAGCCTTTTTTTATGGGTCCGCAGTCAGGTCATCGACGTACAATGTTGTGGAATGGCAGGCGTCAACAAAGTCTGCATTTCGTCGTACACATCCCCCGGACCCATTCAGTTCTATGACCTCTGCCGCTGATTTTCAGAATATCCGATTACTCACGTTCGATCTGGACAATACCCTGTGGGATGTCTGGCCAGTGATCGACCGAGCCAATCTGGCCTTCAGGACCTGGCTTGAAAGCACTCATCCTGAGCTGCATCCGCTCTATCACGACGATGCAGTTCAACAGGCACGTATGGCGATACTGGATGCCGACCCGTCGTTGAGTCGCCAGCCTTCTCTGTTCAGGCGCCGGTTGATGCAGCAGGTGCTTGCGCCTGCCTCGTTAAGCCCCGAGAGGCTGGATGAAGTGACCGAAGCTGGATTTGAAGTCTTCTTTGCGGAACGAAACCGTATCGATCTGTTCCCCTTTGCGCGCGAACTACTGGAATCACTCAGCCGCCAGTATGAAATCATCGCGATCAGTAATGGTAACGCTGATCTGGAACGCGTCGGACTAAAGCAATATTTCAAGGGGCACCTCATCGCAGAGCAGACGATGAAACCCAAACCAGAGCCTTATATGTTCGAAGAGGCCTTGCGCATGGCTGGCGTAGAAGCTCATGAAGGGCTTCACATTGGCGATCATGCTGAAGAGGATGTCGATGCCGCTCTAGCGGTGGGGATGAAGGCGATCTGGTTCAATCCAGAAGGTGCTCCGCGTGAGGATGACGTCCCGGTCGTGAAAGACTTACCGACACTGCACAGACTGCTTGATCGTTCAACCTGAATCAGACTGGGCCAGCGCTGGTTGAGCGCTTTTCAGAAATTTGCTGGCGACATAGCCAGTGCTGCCATCACGTGTCACGATCCGATACCAGTCGCCAGACCTTGCGACCACAGCCACCCGCTGTCCCGCGATCAGCTGATCCAGCAAGTCGTCTTTCGTGGATGGTCCCGCCCGCAGATTGAGACGAGCAGCATCAACCTCCAAAAGCGGAGGAGGGGGCTCGGATGACTCGTTGATTACGGGTCGATCAGCATCATACAGGCTGATCATCGGCAGTGGGTCCACGGGGCCCTTGAAGGTCGCGTATACGCCGAAATGCAGGTGGGGCGGCGTTAAGCGGGCATTCCCAGTATTGCCCACAGTTCCGATTTCATCGCCAGCTTTCACTCGGTCTCCCTGCTGCACTGAGATGCTGTCCAGGTGGGCGTAATAATAACGGTGGCCCTGGCTGGCCGCCCGCTGCCAGACATGCAGGCCACCGAGCGGTGTATCGCCGGTGCGGGCGATGGTGCCGTCAGCTACCGCGAGCACTGCGGTACCACGAGGCGCAAAGATATCAACACCATGATGTACCCGACGCCCGCCATCCCGCGGTGCACCGAAAAAGCTCCGCACGGCAGTGTTATCTGCTTCCAGGACCGGAAAGGCGAGGGCCGAACGCACGCTTACCATGATACTGAAGCGGCCAGCTGCCAGCAGTTCAGGCTGTATCAACAGCGTGTATTCGCCGTCCTCATCGACCTGCCAGGCAGCTGCATTCACTGTCGCGTCGTCTGAATCTGCGTCTTCGCCAATGGTGACAGCTTTCGCTGGGCTACTTTCGAGCCAGGCATGCGGCTCTGCCTTGGCTGCCAGATACACCTCCTGAAAAACACGTCCATGGCTGCCCCTGGTGGACTCATCAAGCGGGTTGATCAACGATTGTGGTACCGCATTCTCTCCCGAAGCCTTGGCGTCATACGGCAGCCTCTGAACCACGACCTGCAGAAACTGGTCCTCGAGCAGATTCACGCGATAGGCCAGGGCCCGCGGCTCGGACTGCTCAATCCAAATGGTTTCGCGAACTGGCAAGGCCAGCTCTGCCGGCTGATTCAGCGCAGCACGTGCAGCCAGCTGCCATTGATCGACGAGCCGTGTGTTCGATAAGCCACTTGCCTGTAGTCCTGACAGATATTGCTGCCGGGGACTTGACCGCTGAAGTTCGGGGAATGAACAGGCGGATAGCGCCAGGCATACAAGCGTTAGGAAGATTGATCTCATCATTGGTTGACTCTGAAAGCTGAAGTGCGCTCCTGATTTTACGTACGACAGGCCATCACAGACGGCGATACGTACAATCTTGCTACCTAACAACGATCCAGGGTGCGCAGTAGCACCAAGAGGCGTAGCATGACCAGCAGACCAAGATCGTCATTTTTTTCTCATGAAGGAGTGAATCATGAAGCATGAAGAGGTGCCAGGCACTGAGCCGCACCAGCAGGCTGCCTATGTCCAGCAGCTTCGGGAATTGTTGAAGACTGGGCTCGGATGGGAGGTCGACATACTCGATACCATCATGAATGGTGTCCAGCATCCTTCTTCATTCAGCGCTTCGGATAGCACGCGGGTCCACCGCAGCCTGCTTGCTCATGCAATGAATCTTGCGCTGTTACAACGCCTGCTCGAGCGCGTACCCGATGGCGCTGCCTATGTACAGGAAAAGTGGCAGCGTGGTGAAAAAGTGATGCTGGATCATGGCGCCTTGCGCACAGTACGGTACCAGCGGCGTCATGAAGCGGGTCTGCCTTCGGGCCATCTTGCATTCAAACGTATTCTCGAGCCTCTGGGGTATACGCTGGCCGGGGAGTACCCGCTTGAGCGAATCAAGATGTGTGGGTTTGTCTACGCCTCGAGAGATCTGCCCGACAGCCTCTCGCAGTTCTTTGTCAGTGAGCTGTATCCCGAGCAATTCTCCGAACCTTTCCAGGCTGTGGTGGCTGCATTGCTCGGCACGGAGCAGGATCCTCTCGGCTCTGTCGACGACAGGCTGCTGAACCAGCTTTCGCAGGACCATCACCTGTCGCTGGAGGATGCAGCCAGTTTGTTGCCCAGGCTGGTGGCCTGCTTCGAGCGCCACCACGAGTTGCCCACGCTGGAGGACTACCATCTGCTGAAGGCCGAGTCGCGCGAGATGGCGTGGATCAGCACCGAAGGCAACGCCTTCAATCATGCGACTGATCGCGTCGATGACATCAAGGCCGTGGAGGCCGAGCAGCGCCGCAAGGGGCGGGCGATCAAGCCAGAGATTGAAGTGGCTCGGCATGCGAAAGTGCAGCAGACCGCTTTTCGGGCGGCCCCGGTCTCACGTCCAATGCGCTCCACTGAACAGGTACAGCCCAACGAAGACGCGCTCTGGGTGCCTGGGTCATTCTTCGAATTCATTGAGCGTGGCGAGATCGAAGACGACCAGGGCAAGCGAATCCTTGACCTGCGATTCGACAGCTCGAATGCCCAGGGTATTTTCAGGATGACGTCGAGCTGAATTTAGCGCTATTTGGGGCAACGTGAACGCGCCTCCGGGCTACTGTCGCCTGATACTTTCGGCAGCTCCGATCATAGCGGCCAATTGTGCAGTGCCGCTCCTGGGACTGGCCGATACAGCCATCATTGGACATTACGCTGGCGTCGCCGATCTCGGCGCCGTGGCGCTCGGGTCGCTCATATTCAGCTTTGTCTACTGGGCTTTCGGCTTTCTGCGAATGACCACCACAGGCTTCGTAAGCCAGAGCTGGGATGATGCACTTGCCGACAGCGTAGTGGCTGTTGTGGCCAGAGCCCTGGTCATTGCCCTTGCCATCGCAACAACGATTCTGCTGACCCAATCGCTGATCAGCTGGCTGGCATTCACGGCATTCACGGCTAGTGATGGGGTCGAAGCGCTGGCTCATGCCTATTTCGATATTCGTGTCTGGGGCGCGCCAGCTACGCTGCTGACGTATGTGTGTTTTGGCGTCCTTATTGGTGCAGGTCGCACCGCCGCGCTGCTCTGGCTCCAGCTTCTGCTGAATGGCCTGAATATCCTGCTCGACTTCATATTTGCGGCCCACTTCCAGATGGGCGTCGCAGGTATCGCACTTGGTACTGTCGTGGCCGAGTACGTCACAGTCGCCGTTGCGCTTGTTTATCTGGCGGGAATGCTGCGGAAAAGGCCGATGAGCGTGACGCTGGACCTGCGCTGGGCCAGAACGGTTCTCCTGGCACCAGCCCCCTTGCTCGCGCTCGTGCAGGCCAATGGCAATGTCATGGTTCGAACAGTGATGTTACTGCTGGCCTTCGGCTGGTTCACCAATATCAGTGCTGGTTTCGGTGATGCGGTGCTGGCAGCGAATCATGTGCTGCTGCAATTCATTGCCTTTAGCGCCTTCTTCCTGGACGGCTTCGCTTTCGTGACGGAGAGCTTCGTGGGTCGTGCCAGTGGACAAGGCAATATGAAGCTGGCACGCCAGGTGAGTTGGCGTTGCTTCTGGCTCGCTGCCATAACCGCGTTACTGCTTGCTCTGGGCCTGGCTTTGGGCGGCGCGAGTGCCATAAGGCTGTTGACAGATCTACCGACTGTAGTGGAGCAGACCTCCACTAGTCTGCACTGGGCAGTGATGTATATTGCCTGCTCATTCGCTGCCTTCCACCTCGACGGTGTTTTCATCGGTGCTACTGCGACGAAAGGCATGCGAAATGCGGCAGTGGTGGCGACGGCAGTATTCTTCGTGCTGGCTGCGTTGCTCAGCCGCAGTCATGGCAACGATGGGCTTTGGGTGGCCTTCGTCGTCTTCGTGATTGCTCGTGCCGTCTGCCTGGCTGTGCTGCTGGGGCGTGATGGCCTGAAGAAGTTGAGTTAGTCAGCTACGACCCTCGGTAAGTCCGGCAAAGCTTCATCAGAATTGGTCAACGAGAGCAGTGTACGCCAGCCGAAGAGCTTGTGCAGGTGCCTGAGCTGCGCCAGGTAGTCAGGCTTGTGCACGTAGTTGGCATGGCGACGCAGCTTCAGCAGCTTGCGGTTGCCATGCGTTCGCGGACGAAGATGCATCAATCGTTCAAGCTGCTCTGCGTGGACTGAACCCAGGGCCTTATCCTTGAGATAGTGGGCGATGACCTCTGCGCAGGCCTCAAAAACAGGCAAAGCGCCGTTGTCGATTTCAACCATTCCCATCAGTATCAATGTCGGATGCTCGGCATTGAACATATGCAGGTACAAATCCGGCCTGCCGTCTTTTTTCGGTAACATATCGTCGTGCAGAAAGGGCAGTCGCTCTTCATAGCCGGTGGCACAGATCACGGTATCGAAGACTCCGCAACTGCCATCGCTGAAGCTGACCTGTTTGCCGCTTATCGAGACCACATCGCTACGCACTTTAAGGTCGCCGTGGGCGCAGTGATGGAGAATCTGACTGTTCACAACCGGGTGACTTTCCAGTATGCCGTGGTCCGGTTTCGGCAAGCCAAACTGCTCAGGGCTACCTACCGTTCCGCGGAGCACACTGGCCAATAAAGTCTGCTGCAATCGAAAGGGTAGCCAGGCGGGGAAGCGGTCAGCCAGCACGGTCGTTGGGATGCCAAGGAGATACTTCGGCATGAAATGATAGCCGCGTCGTACGCTGATACTGGCTTGCGCGGCGTGTATGGCGGCATCACAGGCAATATCAGCCGCTGAGTTGCCACCGCCCACAACCAGTACCCGCTGCCCTGCGAGACTAGCGCCGTCCTTATAGTCGCGTGCATGCATGATGCGGCACCCGGTTGTCGCCTCGGCCAGCGCCGCCTCGGCAAAGTCAGGCATCACCGGATCCCAATACTTGCCCGTGGTGCAGGCGACAGCGTCGAACGTGAACTTTCGGCCAGAGACGGTGTGGACACTCCAACGCGGGCCATCAGATGTGACGCTGGTGACGGCGACTCCAAAGCTTGCGGAGTCGTAGAGCCTGTGCAGTCTGGCGTAGCTCCTGAGATAGGCGAGTACCTGACGATGAGATGGGTAATCAGGTAAGCGCGCATCCATCGGGTAATCACTAAAGGATGATGTTGCACGCGAGGAAATCAGGTGGGCTGATTCATACATCGGCGAGCCGGGGGCCGTAATATCCCACACGCCGCCAAAATCGCTGTGCCTTTCGAATATATGAAAGTCCAATCGCGCTTGCCGAAGGCATTTAGCTACGGCAATTCCTGCTGCACCCGCACCGATTACTGCTACCGAAAAGGTTTCACGCATGGCAGACTGTGGGAAATAACCTGAAGCATCAGAGACTTGTATATCCGCAGTTTGCCTCGTCATGATAAGTCAGGTCCGGGAAGGGCCAGTATTATGATCATTTTTTGAGCCTTATATGATCGATGATCATTTTCAACATCATATGGTCAGCGCCCGAAATACGCAAAGTAATCAGGAACGACCGGAGCCTGAGAATCATGTTCAACGAGGATTCGTGGATGGGTCGTACAGACGAGGGGCGAAAGCCCGTACAGCAACGCAGTCAGGCGAGGGTGGATGCCATTCTCGCAGTCGCCACTCACCTGCTCATAGAGCGGGGCACCGATGGTCTGGTCATGCGGGATATCGCCCGTCGGGCGAATGTGCAGATCGGCTCTCTTTATCAATATTTCCCCAACAAGGCCGCTGTCCTGAAAGGGCTCGGCGAACGCTTCAACAAGCGGTTCGAGGCCTGTTTGTTTGAAGCGTGGCAGCGTTGCATGCAGGACCGCAGCACTTTGGCACAAGCCGTCGATCAAACCGTCGATGCCGCTTTCGAGTTTTATCTCGAAGAACCGGGGTTCCCTGCGCTGTGGGCCGGCTTTCAATCCGAGCCAGGGCTCAGTCAGCTCGATCGGGACGATACCCTGCATAACGCCGGTTTCTTCGCCGCCTCTATATCGGCGCGTTATCCTGGCCTCGATGGGCAGCACATGCTAACGATAGGGGTGCTCATGTGCGAGGCGGCGGGAAGTGCGCTTCGCTTCGCCGTCCATGCCGAAGAGCCAATGCGCTCGGATGTGATCCGCGCCCTGAAGCAGCTTATTGTGCTGCAGCTGGAGGCACTGGTCGCTGGGCAGGCGGCAAAGCCATAGATCCTGGAGTCTAAACATTTACGTACATTAATGGAGGAGACCGACGCTGAACGAGTTGATAGTGGCGCATCTAGGCCTTTAGGCTGTAATGTTTACAAGGATATTTTGATCCAGTGCTTTAAGAGGCACTATCTAACGATTGAAATTCCTGGAAATTCTTCAGTTGGTCTATAGTTTGTATGTCATTAGCAGTAGAACGTTTGTCTAACAGGGACGTTTGAAGGAGTACTCCATTCATCATCGGTGGAACGTCGCGGTCGTCTGGCGAGAGTCAGTTCCATTCGAGATGCCGATTCAGTTCTGTCATAGAGGTTTGTATGAAGCGAACAATAATTTCCCGCTGGCTCACAGTCGGCCTTTGCGTAGGGATGCTTGGTGCCTGTGCATCGGCCCCCAAGCCCGATCGTCAGCTCGTGCTGGCCGAGTCCCGCATCAGCGAGGCGAAGAACAATGAAGCTTATCAATACGCTCCCGTAGAAATAAAGAACGCGGAACAACACCTCACTGCCGCGCGCGAGGCTCTGGCAAAAGGCAATAATCTCGAAGCCAGGCGTCTGCTGGAAAAGGCTGAAAAGGAGGCTGACTTCGCAGTCACCAAATCTGAACTCGCTCGCGAAGAAAAGACAGTGAAGGAAGTACGCGCTGCCATCAAGGATCTCAAGCGCGAAATCAATACCAATACCGGAGGAGCCAGCGAATGAGCATTCAGTTGAAACAGATACGAGTCCTCCCCATCGCCGCCGGCTTCATGTTATTGCAAGCCTGTGCGGGACAACAGACGAAACCGGATGAACTGCAGAATCTGGAGAGTCAGCTGAAGTCGTTCCAGAGCAATCCAACAACAGTCAGAACAGCAGCAGTGGAGTTGGATGCGCTGGAAAACCTGACCAGCCGTGCGCAATCCAGCTGGGCTGATGGTGACGATCCAGAGTACGAGCATGCGCTCTTCCTCGCCCAGAAGCAGGCCGATATCACTCGGGCCCGTACCGATATTGGTGAGAAACGCCAGGAGGTCAACTCGCTGGCCGAGCAGCGCAACCAGTTGAGACTGGATGCCCAGGAAGCCCGTCTTACTGCAGCAAGGGCAGATCTGAAGTCTACGCAGAGCCGGGCTCAAGAGGCTGAAGAAGCCCGCAAGAAAGCACAGCAGGAAGCACAGGCTGCGCGCGAAGAAGTTGAGCAGGCACGTCTTGAAGCCCAGCTGGCCGCCGATCAGGCAATGGCGCTCTCTGCAGAGCTTGAGAACGTCAAGGCTGAACAGACCGACAGAGGCACATTGTTGACGCTGCAGGATATTCTTTTCGAGTTTGGCAAGTCTGAACTGAAGGATGGCGCTGAGCGCACGATGAAGAAGCTCGCCGAATTCATTAACAAGAATCCGAAAGTGAATCTGGTCATCGAAGGGTTTACAGACTCGATCGGCTCTGAAGAGTACAACCAGAAACTTTCAGAGGCGCGCGCCAATGCGGTTCGTGATGCCATGCTTGAAAACGGCGTCGAAGCCAGTCGCATGACTACGAAAGGTATGGGTGAGCAATTCCCTGTGGCTACCAACGATACCGATCCAGGTCGCTCGAAAAACCGCAGGGTAGAAATACTGCTGGAGCAGTAGTCCCGGTAGGTGAGTCGTCGTCTCAGGACCGAGTCTGGAAGACAATCGGTACCTCAAAGGTGATTGGCTCGCCGCTGGCCTGGGCAAGCCCTGCGGGTGGTGCTGGGAACGGTGCAGCGTCCCTGATGGCTGCAAGCGCAGCATCATCGAGCAAACCGAAACCTGCACTGCTTACCAGTGTGCAGGTCTCCAGCCCACCCTCTTCATTGATCGTGAAGCTCACAATAACCTCGTCTTCCATACGGCGCAGTCTGGCCTGAGGAGGATAGCGCTTACTCTTTTCGAGCAAGGCCTGCAGCGACCGCCGATAGTCTGCTAACAATTGCGGATCGGCTATGGCGCGTTCTTCGACCGTCACTGTCTGCGGATTGGTCTCAGTGGAAGCTTCGACCCTGGACGGCTCGATAGATGTTGCTGGATCGGACGGCCCTGCTGTGAGCGGTAAGGGTACGGTCAAGGCTTCGGAAGGGGGCTCAGCCTGTAGGGGATGCTCCGGCATATCGCTTGTTGCCGTTTCCACCGGTGCGGCAGGCTTCGGCCTCGGAGCTGTCCTTTCAGCAGTTTTCTCTTCCCGTGGCGCTGGCGTCTCCTGCACATTCGGCGCATCCGACTGAGTCGGCTGGCTCTCAGCAGTGTCGGGCACCAATTCTGCCTCAGGCCCCTGCAGACTGAGGGCTATGGTGTGCCCAGGCGCCTGAACCGGCTGCTCGAGCGGCAGATCAGCCAACATCAGGGCTGTCAGCGCAAACAGGGCATGAACGCCGATAGAGATGGTGATCGCCTGAGGCATGCGCTTCAGCAGCAGGAGTTTCGACATGGGTGAGCAGATATCCAGGCGAGGGAAAAACCGGCTCACAGTATAAGGGGAGCAGTACTAGCTCTCCAGTCCCAGTATGCCTTCCTTGAAGGTTTCACTCACCGGATAGTCGCCGATCCAGATCGACAGGATCGCATCGAACAGCTCCTTACCAGGTATGACGCCCTTTACTTCGCCAGCCAACACGACCCGCGTGCCCAGGTCCGGGACGTATTCGACGATGGCTGTGTCGCCGGTTTCGAGCTTCTGATCGAACATGGTCAGGAGTTGGCCAATCTGGGGCTCGAGCTCGTTGATTTTCTCAGGTGAGACATTGAGTTGCATGCCCTCATAGAACGCGTTGGCGATGCGACGGCCACGCACATCACGCAACATGTCGAACTGCATGACGCGGTGCTCGTTCGCGCTCATGAGCGCGCGTGGGTCGCGCGACTTTCGCTCGACATACAAGGAGCCGACATACACGTCGACCATGAACAGGAACTTGCGGGTGGCGAAGCCGTTCAGTACAAGATCGGTCTGATTCCCGACAATGTCCGGCGCTGGTTTGGGTTCCGCGAAGGCAGGGGAGGATTGCAGCAGTGTAAGTGACGCAGATGCGGATACCAGTAGTGATACCGTTAAAGTGCGGATGATGGCAAGGGAGCTCACGGTCGAATTAAGATGCTGAAAGATCATGACGGCAGGTCCAGATTGAGCGGAGCTGCATGGTCTGACAAGCCACACTAAAAAACTTTGAACTGCCGAACAATCTGAAACAATTTGTTACAGACTGTAATATCTTTTGGGTATGAGGCCGGCGGATTGTTAGGTCCTGATCGTCTTATGCCTCAGCTTCTATAGCATCATCGTGATTCAGACCGGTTCAGCTCGCCCGTTGCTGCCAGGATCGTCTGTAGTCTCTGCTCGGTGAGCGAGCCATGCGAGATTTCGATGATTCCCCCCTCACTGTCCAGGATGACGACGGCGGCTTTGGAACTGCCTTGTTCAATCCCGAGCGCATCTTCAAGCACTTCGGAGTCAATGACCCAGGTCTGGTCATGATAGTCTGCAGGCACAACGTCTCTGGCGTCGCTGATAGCCATGTCTACCGAAACGAAGAACGGTAGGTCCAGCGTGATCAAGGTGCGTACAACGAATTCCGACTCGTCCAGCTCGCGACGAAGCGCTTCAATCCAGCGCTCGGTAGACCCCGCCGCATCCTCCGAGGGTGTGACGATGATTATTGCAGGCCGGCCGATCAAGTCGCTGCTGTGAACCGCTTCATCTTCGAGGTTGGTCGCAGAAAAGTCCGGCCAGGTCTTGCCTGCTGCTGGCAGCATTGACGATCCGGCCAACATCACGATACTGACGGTCATCATTAGCCGCCGGAACTGTTTGGTAAAATTCTTGTATTCGAACATAGAGGTCCTGATGTGTTTACGATACCGAAGCTTGCTAGCTGGCGTCATAACGTGAGTGGTTTGCTGATTTTCATCGCGATAGTGTATGCAGGGATCTGTTTATTTCTGTACGTGTTTCAACGCTCGCTGATTTACTTTCCTGTAGCTGAGGTGTCCTTTCGGCCGCCTGGCACCAGTCTCATGACCTTGTCCGCCACTGGTTCAGAGCTTCGTGTGACCGTGCTTCAGCGAGATGGCAGGGAAGCCCTTATCTATTTCGGTGGTAATGCTGAAGACGTCACCGCCAGTTTGCCGGAACTCGCCTCAAGCTTCCCCCATCATTCGATTTACCTCATGCATTACCGCGGCTATGGTGGCAGCGCTGGCAAACCTACGGAAGCCGGGCTCTTTGCCGATGCGCTGGCGCTGTTCGACAGCGTTAAGGCTGAACACGAGGACGTCGTCGTGGTCGGGCGGAGTCTGGGTAGTGGCGTCGCGACTTATCTCGCCAGTCAGCGGCCGGTCGCGCGTCTGGTGCTTGTAACGCCATTCGACAGCATTGTCGCTGTCGCCCGCCAGCAGTTCGGGTGGCTGCCCGTGCAATGGCTACTAAGGGACCGCTTCGAATCGACGCGCTACGCGCCTGAAGTATCTGCGCCCACACTACTCATCGCTGCGGAGCATGACGAGATCATTCCAACTGCCAATAGTAAAAAGCTGCTGTCATCGTTCAAGCCGGGCGTGGCTGCGTTGAAAATCGTCCCAGACGCAGGTCATAACACAATTTCGATGAGTCCAGACTATCGCCGGTATTTGAGTGAACTGGAGCCAGGGGAACGGTAAATACAAGTGAGGCCTTGAGCCCTGCGTCGAGAGTTGATCGTCGCGAGCTGGATCAGACGCCCGGCGGGGCGGCTTTTTCACGCAAAATTCAGACACAAAAAAGGCCAGTCCGAAGACTAGCCTAATCTGTCAAATAATATGGTTGCGGGGGCAGGATTTGAACCTACGACCTTCGGGTTATGAGCCCGACGAGCTACCAGACTGCTCCACCCCGCGTCAGAGGAGGGCGTATACTAAAGGGCGATGGCGCCAAGGTCAAGCCCCCTTGTAAAAAAACATCAACATGCCTTGTGTGTCATTTGCTTATGTTTACTTGTTAACCATAATTGTAAAGAAATAACCAGATGGCGGTCGGTCGGATTCGTCCCGGCACCGAGTAGTTGAACAGACAGAGCAGGGACTGTGAACGGTAGCCAACAGATGAGTCAACTCGAAGCACTGATTGCTCACGCACGGAAAAACGAAGAGATCGCTCGCCGTATGTTCAATCTTGAGGTGGCGATACTGAATATTTCGAGCGTGCAGGACTTTCTGGAACTGCTCCATGCCCATCTCCGCGAGCATTTCGGTATCGATGAAGTCTGGTATGCCATTATCGACAAGCCGGCAACCCAAACCATTCGCGCGACCCTCGAGAAAAGCGACAAACTGGACGCGCATTGGCGCACTGTGGCCGCGGTCGATTTCCACGCTGCCATGAAAGGTGCCAGGGAGCCGGTACTGGACCATTGTGAACTGTCGCGATTCAGGCCGCTTACCCCGCATCGTCTGCGGCCCGCGCTGCGCTCCATCGCTTCGCTGCCCTTGTTACTGAACGGCCGCCTGGCAGGCAGTCTCAATCTCGGCGCCTACGACGAGGAGCGCTATCAGGCAGGAAAGGAGGCTTTCTTTCTTCACCAGCTCGCTGTAAAGGTGTCGTTATGTCTCAGTTCGGTGGTGGCGCGGGAAAAAATAGAATTTCTGGCTACACGGGACCCCCTCACGCATCTGCGTAACCGGCGTGAAATGGAAGAGACCCTGGAGCATGAGATATCACGGGTGCACCGCCATGGATCACCCTTGGCGCTCGCGTTTCTGGACTGTGACGACTTCAAGAAAATAAACGACGAGTATGGCCATGAAACAGGTGATCAATACCTGCAGCATCTGGCAAACCTTCTGATACTGGCGCTGCGAAAGACTGACCTGGCCTTCCGCTTCGCCGGGGATGAGTTTGTGATCCTGCTACCAAACCAGGATGAAGAAGGCGCTGCACTCATCGCGGAGCGGATCAGCGAATGTTTCCGTGAGAATCCCCTCATCCACGGCTCTCACCGTATACCGGTAAAGGCCTCGATCGGTACCGCAGCCACCACCAGTCTTGTCGAGCCCAGTGGTCGGAAGCTGCTGAAATTGGCCGATGAGCGCCTATATCGGCAGAAAGCCAATAAGCCCAAGGTGGCACCGGCCTGAGCCAGGCTCAGTCGTGAAGCCCCTCAAACTGGCGGCTTAGGATCGCCCTGAGCGCTGGTCGGCTCGTTTGGCTGATGATCAAGAGGCTCTACTTCGACCTTGAGCGGCGCAGCATCGAGATGCATCCCTTCCGGGCCATGCTCATGGGCCTTGGCCTCAGCCTCACTGATTAATTCCTGTTCGTCAAAAGTATTGGCCGCGCTATCGTTGAACTCGATGGTGAAAATCTGCCAGAAGGCGATGAACAGCGCTGCAATGACCGGACCGATAACGAAGCCATTTATGCCGAACAGCGCCAGGCCGCCCAGCGTGGAAAGCAGCACGATGTAATCGGGCAGCTTGGTGTCCCGGCCGACGAGGATAGGGCGTAGCACGTTGTCGGCCATGCCGATGACGAAGAAGCCATAGAGCGCCAGCACAATTGCTGGAATGACCTGATCGCTCAGCGCCAGGAATATGGCTGTAGGCGCCCAAATCAATGCTGCGCCGACGGCTGGCAGCAGTGACAGGAAGGCCATGACGACACCCCAGAGGAAGGGCCCTTGAATGCCGAGTATCCAGAAGATCAGACCGCCAAGCGTGCCCTGAACGGCACCGACCACGAGATTGCCCTTGATCGTGGCCCGCGATACTTCAGTAAACTTTCTGAACAACATGCGTTCGCGATCGTCTCCGAGCGGTAGCACCCAGATCAGAATCCGTATCAGTCGCTGGTGGTCTATCAGCAGGAAGAAGGCGAGGTACCCGGTTAGTACCAGGTTAAGGCTGAAGGTGAATGTGTTCTGGCCCACGCTTACAGCTTGCTTGGCGATGAACTGGCTCGCTCTGAGGCCGAATTCGTTGATTTGCGCCTCGATATTGCTCAGGTCCAGATTGAACCAGCCTGCGGCAGTTTCGACAAATGGGAATTTCTGCGTGATCTGGTCGGTGACCGTCTGCACATCGAGATTGCCGGTTTGAATGCGTTCGTAAAATGCATTCGCTTCCACGCCGAGTGCTGCGACTATGAGGGCAAGGGGAATGATAAATATGAGATTGACCACTACGAGCGTAGTCAGCGCTGCGAGAATCCGGCGGTTGCCGAGCAGCTTGAGTATCTTTCGGTGCATGGGAATGAACAGGATGACCAGTAGCACTGCCCAGAGTATGGCGCTGAAAAACGGCTTGAGTATCATGCCGAAGGCAATCGTCACCACGATCAGCAGCAGTAGGAAGGCCTTGTCTTCCAGCCGGAAGTCTTTTTTCATCGAGTAATCCTGAGTCTCATTCGGAATCCTTGCGTTTGGCCAGGGCAGCTTCACGATACGCCCCTGGCGTAAGCCCGGTCCATTTTTTGAAAGCACGGTGGAAGGTGCTGGCTTCTGTGAAGCCCACCTGATACGCAATTTCGTTTATTGGAAAGTCCGGCCGTGACAGGTGGTAAATAGCCACGTCCCGCCGCAGATCATCCTTGATCTCTTGATACGATGTATTCTCCTCTCGCAGACGTCTGCGCAAGGTCTGCGGGCTCAGGTGCAGCTGCTCGGCGACAAATTCGAAATCGGGTAGTGAGGCGCTGAGGTCCCGGCCGATCACGCTCCGAATTCGCGCCAGATAGGACTGGTTGTCGGCTGGACGAGCCAGCAGGTCCGCGGGTGAGGTGATCAGGAATTCCCGCAGCTCCGCATCATCGCGAATGACGGGGAAACTGAGGAAGCGCTGCTGAAACACAATGCGCGTTGCTGCGCAGTCGAAGTGGAGCGGGCAGTTGAAGATCTGCTTGTACTCCTTCGCATGTTCCGGAGCAGCGTAATCGAATTCGACCCTATCCAGCAGCAGTTGTTGACCAATGAGCCAACTGTTGAAGCGGTGCCAGATCACCAGGAGCGACTCCTGAAAGAAGTGCTGGGGGTCCTTGAGTGGCAGCGCAGTTTGCAGGGTCAGGGCCGCAAGGCCTTCGTCGGACCCTGTCAGCTCGGGTTCGATATGCATCACCACCGGGTTGTCGAACAGGCCATAGAACTGCTCGGCCCGGCGCATGACGCCGCCAATGGTCCGCGAACGAATGGCCAGCAGGGACATGATGGCAAAAGTCCCCGGTTTGCTTCGAACGCTCGCCAGCCCCATGAACTCGTCTTCGAGATCCAGCCAGACCTGGCGCACCAGACGGGCATAGCGCGTCGCATCAACTCGTGCGAGTGGGTTCTGCAACACTTCAGCGGAGATGCCCGCCGCCGAGAGCAGCTGTACCGGATCCACGCCTGACTGAACAGCGCCACTGAGGACGCCTCTGACGAAGACGTTGGGAATACTGAGTGTATCCATTGAGTTATCTGACATGCTGATCCAACGCAATGAGAGAGTGCGCCATCATGCCATGTTGGCGTAACAGCGGCACGCTTTGAGCCTCATGCTTCGGAGACCAGTCTGCGCTGCTCACGCGCTTCGCGGCGGCGCTTCCGTGCTGCAGACACATTTTCGCCGAGCATGAGTAGACAGGGCGTCAAGAGCAGCGTCAACAACGTGGCCAGCGTCAGACCGCCTGCAATTGCACTGGACAGCTGTACCCACCACTGGGTCGACGGCGCACCGAAGGTGATATTCTGGCCGATGAGATCGATGTTCATCGCAAATACCATGGGCAGCAGACCGAGTACCGTCGTTACCGAAGTCAGCAACACCGGCCGCATACGCTCTGCGACCGTTTGCATGATGGCCTCGCGTGGGGACATACCAGCCTTGCGCAAATCGTTGAAGGTGTCGATGAGTACGATATTGTTGTTCACCACGATACCCGCAAGCGCGATGACGCCGATACCACCCATGACGATACCAAAAGGCTGGCCCATGATCATGAGCCCAAGCAGCACACCGGCGGTCGAGAACACAATGGCGCTCAGTACCAGCGCTGTTTGATAGAAGCTGTTGAATTGGGTGACCAGTATCGTGATCATCAGGAACATCGCCGTCAGGAAGGCGGTGCCAAGGAAGGCAGAGGTCTCCCGCTGATCTTCATCCTGACCCTTGAACGTCACTTGCACGCCAGGATCCAGCCCGACCTCAGCCAGTGCCGCTCTGATTTTCTGAACCTGCTGATCTGGTAGCAGGTCAGCGGCGACATCCGCTTCGATGGTCATGACGCGCCTGCCATCGGTGCGGCTGAGCGAGCCGGTCTTCTGCGCCGGTTGCAGTGTGAGGAAATTGCTCACCGGTATCTGCCCCTCGCTGGTCGGTACGCGAAGCTGCTTGATACGCTCCAGGTTGCGCTCGTCCAGTGGGAATCGCAGACGGATGTCGACAGCGTCGTCGGTGTCGTCCGGTCGGTACTCCGCCAGCTGGATGCCTGTGGTAAGCATCTTCACGGCGTCGCCGAGCAGGGCAACATCTGCGCCATACAGGGCGGCCTTGGCGCGATCCACATGCAGTTGCCATTCGATGCTGGGCAGCGCACGGTTGTCGGTCACGTCCTCAAAACCCCCAAGCTTGTCCAGCAAGCCTCGTAACTTCACGACAGAAGCTTCCAGCAGGGCTGGATCACGTGCGCTGACTTCCATCTGCACTGGTTTTCCGCCAGAAGGCCCCGACTCCTGCTCCCTGACCTGAATCACGATGCCGGGGATGTCAGCAACAAGCTTTCGCAGGCGCGGGATGATGACTTCAGCACGCGCCCTCTTCGACCAGTCGATGAATTCGATCTGAATCACCCCAATCGTGTCTGCAGTCCGATTCTGATCGCCCTGCGCGCCGCCACCGATGGTGCGCGAGTACACAGTCTTCAGTTCCGGCACCTCCAGTAGACGCGCTTCAACCTGACGCACCAGCGCGTCACGTTCCAGCACAGAAAGATCGCCACGTGCCTGCACCTGAACCTGCGCAAAATCCGGTTCGGTACTGGGAAAGAACTCGACGCCGCGGCCGAAGCTGCCATAGGCCACGTAAGTGCCGACAGTGATGAAGATGGCTGTCGCCAGCGTTTTTCCAGGGTGCCGCAACAGTGCCGCAACAAGGTTCAGATAGCTGCGAGTAAATCCCTTCGCTTCTTCGACCGGATTACCGGTTTTGAGATTCTCCACATCCGTCGGCCTGGCTATCATGCCGCCCAGTACGGGTATGAACACCAGCGCCATGGCAATGGATGCTGCCAGCGTGATGAGCACCGTGATCGGCAGGAACTTCATGAACTCGCCGACGATACCCGGCCAGAACACCAGGGGGATGAAAACGGCCAGCGTAGTGGCTGTCGAGGTAATGATGGGCCATGCCATGCGCTTTGCGGCGAAAGCATAGGCTTCTTTGCGCGGTGCGCCTTCAGCCATGCGTCGGTCGGCCAGCTCGGTCGTCACGATAGCCCCGTCCACGAGCATGCCGACGACGAGAATGAGACTGAATAGCACGACGATATTCAGTGTGATGCCCATGGCATCCAGCACCAGCATGCCGGCCAGGAAAGATCCCGGAATGGCGAGGCCCACTAGTATCGCCGGTCGACCGCCCAGGGCAGCCACGATCACAATCATCACCAGCACGACGGCTGTGATCACGTTGTTCTCGAGGTCACCGAGCATGGTCTTGATCTGCTCCGACTTGTCCTGCAGGAAACTGACCTTGAGCCCTTCAGGCCAGATCTTCTGCTCGGCCTCGATAAGTGCACGAATATCCGCAATCGTCGCGATGATGTTCGCGCCACTACGTTTGGAAATTTCCAGTACCAGGGCCGGCTCACCAGCGACGCGCGCGAAGCTGTCAGGGTCCTTATAGGTCCGGCGTATATCAGCGACATCGCGGAAGGTGACCACGGTATTACCGGCAACCTTGATCGGCAGGCTCATGACATCGTCCAGGTCTTCGATCAGACCCGGCACCTTGAGTACCATTCGACCCGCGCCGGTATCCAGCGCGCCAGCTGCCACCAGGCGGTTATTGCGCTGTACGAGCGCAAAGACGTCGTTATAGGAGATATCGTAGGTTTCCATGACCGACGGGTTGGCGATGATCTCCAGCACCTCCTCACGATCACCACCGATATCGACTTCGAGCACACCGGCCAGCGACTCGACCTTGTCTTTCAGATCCCGGGCCAGTGTGACCAGGGTGCGCTCTGGCACTTGACCGGACAGGACGACGGTCAGCACCGGGAACAGCGCAGTATTGATTTCGGTAACGCGAGGCTCTTCGCTATCGGCTGGTAGCTCGACCTTGGCCAGGTCCACCTTCTCGCGCACATCCTGCAGCGCCTTGTCTGCATCGAAACCTGCGTCGAATTCCAGCACCACCGAGGCATAGCCCTCGGCTGCAGTGGTCCGCATTTCCTTCAGACCTTCGAGTGTCTGCAGTTCCTTTTCGAGCGGCTTGGCGAGCAGACGTTCGGCATCACCCGGGGAGATGCCTTCATGAGTCACGGATACATAAATGGTTGGAATCGGAATGTCAGGTTCAGACTCCTTCGGAATACCAAGATAGGCTAGCGCGCCCGCACCGAGGATGATGACAAAGAGCATGATGACGGTACGGCCGCGACTGAACGCGGCATCGATCAAGGCATTCATTGCGCTGCGATCGCAGGCAGTGGCGGCTGGGCTGGCCGCTCATCAGCAGGCCGTGCGCCAGTGCGGACGGTCTCACCCTCACGGACGAAGCCCTGTCCGACCGCGATGACCTCCGCACGCACTGGCAGGCCGCTGACCCAGATGCCAGCGGTCTCGGTCAGCTCGATCTTGACCGAATGGAACTCGACGACATTGTGCTCGTCGACTGTCTTGATGCCGATCCTGCCGGCATCATCCAGCGTCAACAGGGCAGGGGAGATGAAATGGGCCGTTACATGTCCTGTTGGTATTCGGGCCTCGGCACTGGTGCCAGAGCGCAGGCTCAATTCAGGATTCGGTACTTCGATTTCGACGCGGAAAGTCCGGGTGGCGGACGCCGCTTGTGTAGCGATGAAGCGCAGCGTGCCTTCGGCCTGTCGTCCATTTGGGAAGTCTACCTTCGCCGTGCTACCCACCTCGACCTCATCGATATCGCTTTGTGAAATCTGCGCGGTCACGATTAGGGGGTCGTTATCTACCAGGGTGGCAATGGCGCCATTGACCGTCACGAAGTCGCCTATTTCTACTGCACGATGATCGATGACACCATTGAAAGGCGCTACGATTTCGGTATTGCGCAGGTTGCGTTTGAGTATATCGAGTTCGGCTTCAGCGACTTGATAGGCAGAATACGCCTCATCGATAAGGTTACGTGACTGGTATCCCTTGTCGCTGAGTGCCCTGAGCCGCTCCCACGCCGCCTTGCGTTCATTGAATACGGCCTGCCCCTTGTTCAGAGCGGCAAGCCACTCGCTCCTGTCCATCTGAGCGATCACGGTACCTGCTTCTACATAGGCGCCCGCATTGACAGGCACTGCTGTGATGCGGCCTTCGAGCTCGCTGCGAATAGTCACTGTCCGATCGGGCTCGACCTGCCCCAGAGACAGGATGGTCCGCTCGATGTCTTCTGCCTGCAGTGTTTGCGTTTCCACCAGCATCTGTGACTTGACGGCTGCGTCAGCGCTCAGCTTGTCCTCTCCGACAGCCGGCTCGGAACCAGCCGAGGGGGAGAGTATGCCGAAGCCCATCCAGACCACCAGCGCCAGAGTGGCGAGCAGTGCAATGACATGCGACTGTTTCATGACTGTGCACTCTCTTTATGGACGATGGCTTCTGTGTTGACGATGAGCATTTCGTAGAACTCCCGTAGTTCCCGAAGCCGCTGATGCGCGGCGTCGAGCGTATCGGGAATATCCTTTTCAGCCGTCAGGACGACTTCACGAGCTTTCCGCAGTCGAAGAACGGACCCGCGTAACAGTTCGTCGTAAGGTTTATTCCGGATCTGAAAATAATCCTGTCGATCACCGGGCATGGAGACCCGCTCGATGACGCCGATGGTTTCGAGCAGTCTCGTATTGGTGCTGATGCTACCGCGACTGACCTGCAGCCGTTGAGCCAGTTCCGAGAAACTGAAAGGCCCGCCGTGGATGATGAGAAATCCCATAATTCGCCCGGCGATTCTGGACAGACCGTCGGCTTGCGTCACCATGCCAAGGCGCTCGATGAATTCGGAGATGGCAGATTCCTGGGACTTGGTCACTGAAATGTTCGCTTTGTTTAGTGTTGATTGAACAGTATGAACATTGATTTCAGAATCCGCAATTACCATTTTCATCACAGCGAGTGATCAAATCGATCATTGGCGGGCACAACCGCGAACCGTTAGCATCCGCCACTCAAATTTCATGAACAGTAATGAAGGCGACGCGCATGGCTCAGGGCAAGACCGGATTCAGACTACTCGATGGACTGAAAGTGCTTGATTTCAGCACACTGCTACCAGGGCCCTGCGCCACCATGATGCTGGCTGACCTCGGGGCGGATGTGTTGCGCATCGAATCTCCGACACGTCCTGACTTCCTTAGGTTGCTGCCACCGCGACAGGGCGATGGATCCGCTGCGCATGCCTATCTCAACCGCGGCAAGCGTTCACTTGGTCTGGACCTGAAAAAGCCGGGGGCCGTGTCGGTGGTCAAGCGACTGCTCGAAGACTACGACATAATCGTGGAGCAGTTCCGCCCAGGGGTCATGGACAGGTTCGGCCTCTCCTATGAAGCCTTGAAACAACAGTGGCCGCAGCTCATCTACTGCTCGATCACTGGCTACGGTCAGTACGGCCAGTTCAGCCAGCGTGCGGGACACGACATCAACTACCTCGGACTTGCTGGTATCAGCTCCTATAGTGGCCACGCCGCTGAAGGACCCGCCGTGAGCGGTATACAGATTGCCGATGTGGCGGGCGGCTCGCATCAGGCTGTGATGAATGTGCTTGCAGCCGTGATCCATCGCCAGAGGACGGGGGAAGGCGTACATCTCGATGTGTCCATGACTGACGCTGCACTGGCCTTGAACCACATGAGCATGGCTGCAGTGCTCGCAGGTGGGGTGGTGCCGAGCCTCGAAAGCGATGTGCTCAATGGGGCTGGAGCCTACAACTATTTCGAAACGTCCGACGGCCGATACATGGCCGCCGGTGCGCTGGAGCCGCAATTTGCTCAGGCGCTTTGCGCGGCCTTGGATATCCGACATCTGGTGCCAACGATGGTGAGCCAGCGTCCGGAGGATCGGGCGAAGAGTCGTGAAGCGCTTCGCGAAATCTTCCGCACCCGCTCCCAACAGGAGTGGATCAAGCTCTTTGCCAATGTCGATGCCTGCGTCGAACCCGTGTTCACCCTGGACGAGTCGGCGCGGCATCCACTTTTTGAAGAGCGGGACATGTTCGTGGAGATCGAAGACAGGGCGAGCGGGAATCTTTCCCGTCAACTCGCGCCTGCCGTAGTAATGCAACAAGGCGAGGACCGAGGTCGCCCGCTACCGGCTTTCAGCGGTGCCGCGCTGGGCGAAGACACGCTCGCGGTCATGCAGGAGCTCGGCTTCGACGAGGACGAATTAGGCGTGCTGGAAGGCGAGGGCGTCTTCGGGCCAAGAGGGCTGAAACAGGCTGAACGCTAACCAGGCGGGGCACTAGACGCGCGGTGTTGTTCGCGCCATGCGCCCGGCGTCGTGCCGGTAGCCCGGCGAAATGCGCGATGTAACGAACGTGGCTCCTGATAACCCAGGCGCGAGGCGATCTCCGCAATGGCCATCGGCGGGTCGCGGGTATCGTCTTCGAGGAGTCGGCAGGCCTCTGCGATGCGGGCACGTTCGACCAAGTGGCTGAAGCGGAGGCCCGCTGAACTGAGCCTGCGCTGTAGCGTTCGCGGGGTGATGCCCAGTTCAGACGCAATGAGGGTCTGATCGACACTGCCCAGTATCAGTGCCTCGGCAATGGCGCGTTCCACAGCCGGAACGAAATCTTCACCCGTTACGGCCTCTGGCTTGCTGTAATGCCGGCTCCTGTCCGCCAGGCCCTTCAACTGGAGTTCTGCATGCCGCTCCAGCGTTTGCAGCAGTCCCTCGTCGGGTTGTCGAAGCGTTCTGGACAGATCAGTGGTGCGGATAACGATGCAGTCGATCTTGGCTTCGAAATACAGCGTCTGGCCAAAGACCTCCTCATATCGCAGACGTTCGGCAGGCTCAGGCTCAGGCCGGCGAAGCAGGACTGCCTGCGGCATCAGCGTGTCTTCATTGGCCAGCCAGCGCGCATACTGAGTCCATGAGGCGAAGACGTTATCTACCATGAGCCGTCTCAATTCGGGTACCCTGAAGCTGCAGCGCCATTCTACTCCAAGCAGAGAGCTATCGCTGGCAGGGCGCTTGTCCGAAAGCGTTGGCAAGGCAGAGCCAGTCAGCAAATGCGTCGTTCCCATATCGCCCACCAGCTTCTCGTAGGGCGCGATGCGGTGGACCGCCTGGCCTATGGTCTTGCAGCTCATAAGAATATAGCCAAGGGCGGAATAGCTGCCGGGCTGCACGAAGGCGCCACTCTTCAAACCCAGCAAGGGGTCGTCCGACTGTAGCAGCAGGTTCTGCAGGATCTGTGCAAGCTGGACTCCGGTCAGCATGCCGCCTGACTTGTCGAGTACCTCGTCAAAAGAGAGCCCGGCTGCCTGACAGGCACGCGCCGTATCCAGACCCATCGCGCCAGCCGCCAGCAGATATTGCAGGGCAGCAGGCCGGGATACCAGTCCAGGCGCCTGTGCTGAGGTGTACGTGGCTGTGGTCATGGCGTGACAGTGACGAAAGTTTCGATTGATGATGTCGCAAAATGATACACGCCCCTGTCCGTAAGTGACACTGACTAATTCTGCCAATGCGCTAGGATGCAGCATCTCGATCACACGACTGGAGCCACTGCAATGCGACGATGGAACGGATGGGGCGATACCGCCACCGCTATGGATCTGCCCGAACAGGGCCTGGCCTTCCTCGGCGAACGAGTAGGCGCAGGCTATCCTTTGCCTGATGCCAAGCTGGAAGCGGTGAAAGCGCTTGTACCGCCTTCACGTCTGCAGGGCATAGCTGAGGCAACAGGCGTTGACGTGATGCACGACGCCGAAAGCAGAATTCGTCATGCCCGTGGGCAGAGCCTCGCTGACTGGCTTGCCATGAGAAGTGGCCGCTTCGGTGCCTTTCCTGACGCTGTTGCCTTCCCACGCTCCAGTGCTGATGTGCGCAAGCTGCTGGTGCACTGCGCGCGTCATGATATTGTCGTGATTCCCTATGGCGGAGGCACCAGCGTGGCTGGTCACGTCAATCCCGTCGAGGGCACGTCCAAACCCGTGCTCACCGTTTCGCTGTCGCGCATGAACAGTCTGCAGGATCTCGACGAAGAGAGTCAGATCGCGACATTCGGAGCCGGCGTTGCTGGACCACACCTGGAAGCTCAGTTACGCGCGAAAGGCTTTACGCTGGGGCACTTTCCCCAGTCCTTTGAGCTATCGACCCTCGGTGGCTGGGTTGTTACCAGATCCAGTGGCCAACAATCCCTTCGTTATGGCCGCATCGAACAGCTCTTTGCCGGTGGTCGTGTCGAACTGATGCGTGGCGATGGCGAAGCACTCGACATACCGGCCTTTCCAGCCTCGGCAGCCGGACCTGATCTGCGCGAATGGTGCCTGGGTAGCGAAGGCCGCATGGGCATCCTCACCGAGGTCAAGGTGAGGGTAACCCGCCTCGCAGAGAAGGAGACTTTCCTCGCCTTCTTCCTCCCAAACTGGACTAAAGCACGCGATGCCGCCCGCGCCCTGGTGCAGAGCCGGACTCAGCTATCGATGCTGCGGGTCTCGAACGCCGTGGAAACAGAAACGCAGCTCGCACTTGCGGGACATCCGGGACAGATCGCCTGGCTGGAACGCTATCTCGGCTGGCGTGGCGCCGCTGAGGGTAAGTGCATGATGACGCTTGGCGTCACCGGTAGCCGTGCCCAGGTGAGCGCGGTGAAACAGCAGCTCAAGCACGTCCTCAGCGATTTTGGCGCTGTGTCGACCGGTGAACTGCTCGGACGGAAATGGGCAGAAAAGCGCTTCATGATGCCCTATCTGCGGGAGGCCCTGTGGCAGCAGGGCTACGTAGTGGATACGCTGGAAACCGCTACCAACTGGCGCAATGTCGACCGTCTGCTCAATGCCATCGAAGACAATCTGCGCACTACCGGACCAAAGACACACGTATTCACCCATCTCTCTCACGTTTACAGCCAGGGCTGCTCGATATACACGACCTACGTGTTCCCTTGTCAGGCCAGCTATGACGAAACATTGAAGACCTGGGCAAAACTGAAACACAGCACGTCGAGGATAATTGTCGAGCATGGCGGCACCATCAGCCATCAACATGGTGTAGGCAAGGATCACGCGCCCTACCTACCTGCAGAGAAGGGCGATGTGGCGATGGAGGCCATTGGCGCAGTCATGAAGCATTTCGATCCGGCTGGTCTGCTCAATCCTGGTACGCTGCTCGCTGATGCGCCCGGTGTACCTTTGCCTGAACAGCTGGCGGGAGACTGAGATGAAACTCTGGTCGGCTGAAGCCCGCCGCAACACCCTCGCTGACTGGCGTGCGACCCCGCCCTTTGTTGACGTCCTCGTGGTTGGCGGTGGCATCACGGGCGCTGGTGTGCTGCGGGAAGCCGGTCGTGCCGGTTGTTCAGCAATACTGTGCGAGCAGAACGATTTCGCCTGGGGTACGTCGAGCAAGTCGTCAAAAATGGTGCATGGTGGTCTGCGCTATCTCGGCAGTGGTCAGCTGCAGCTGGCACGCGAGTCGGTATCCGAGCGCGAGCGGATGATGGTCGAGGCTGCGGGGCTGGTCGAACCATTGCAGTTCCTCATGGCTCACTATAGCGGGGAGTTCCCGCCAGCCTGGCTCTTCGACAAACTGCTGCATGTCTACGACCGTTTCGCCCGCTCAGCGGCGCTACGGCAAGGCGCTGAGCGAAAGCAGGTAAAGGCCATGGGTCACCGTCAATGGCCAGCTCGCGACCATGGCATGCTCGCGACGAACCTGAAACAGCAGGGTCTTTCAGCGCTCACCCAGTTTACAGATGCGGTTACCGATGATGCCAGACTGGTGATGCGGGTGCTTTTCGAAGCGCAGCAGACCGGTGTGCAGGCCTTCAACTACCTGCGTGTGCAGGCTGTCGCCCGAGCAGACGGTTATAATGGACAGAAAGGGCGCATAGAAGGCGCCTGGGTCGTGGATACCAGTCCGGATGCCGAGAGTGATGAGCCGTTCCTGATCAGAGCCCGAACGGTGATCAGTGCAACCGGAGCATGGGCTGATACCCTGCGCATGCACGAAGGCCATGAGGCAGCGATTCGGCCCTTGCGCGGCAGTCACCTCCTTGTGCCGAGCTGGCGCTTTCCCGTCGCCTTTTCGGTTAGCTATTTTCATCCCGTAGACAAGCGACCCGTCTTCGTATTTCCCTGGGAAGGCGCTACTGTGATAGGCACCACCGACCTTGATCACACCAAGGGCCTGCCGACGTCAGATACCGCGGATATTGCAATCAGTGAAGCCGAAACCAGCTATATGCTTTCAGGCATAGATGCACTGTTCCCCGGCATCAAGCTCACACGCAGTGACATCGTCTCCAGCTGGTCCGGCGTAAGGCCAGTCATTGCCAGCGGCGCAGCGATCGACCCATCGAAGGAGAAGCGCGAACATGCCATCTGGGACGACAACGGCCTGATCACCATAGCCGGCGGCAAACTGACCACGTTCCGTCTGATTGCGCAGGACGCGCTGGCCCATGCGGCCAAATATACTGATGTTCGTGCCGGCACTTCTCGCCAGGCGATCTTCGACACCCATCAGCAAACAGCCGGGCAATCTTGCCGTCTTACTGGGCGTTATGGTATTGCAGCTCCGCTCATGAATCACTCGAACGAACTGATCGCTGATACGGCCTTTCAGTGGTGCGAGCTTGAATGGGCCCTGCAGCACGAAGCTGTATTCCATCTCGACGATCTGCTGCTGCGGCGCACGCGCCTGGGGAATCTGCTGCCTAACGGTGGAACTGAACTGTTTGGTCGGCTTGAGCCGCTTTGTAGGCAACATCTGCACTGGGATGATGCCAGGTGGCGCAATGAGCGCCTCCGATATGAAGACCTCTACAGCCGTTACTTCAGCATTGGAGCAAATGCTGCAACGGACAAAGAGTTCGCCGGTAAAGCTTCTGAAGGCGCTGCAGCATGACCTACGTCATGGCTATCGACAACGGAACCCAGAGCGTTCGGGCCATTGTGTTTGACGAGCACGGCGAGGTCGTTGCTTCAGGCAAGCAGGAGATCGAGCCCTACTTTTCTGCGCAGCCAGGTTGGGCCGAGCAAAATGTCGATGTGTACTGGCAGGCCATGCTGACAGCCTGTCATCAGGTCTGGCAGTCTGGCGCGGTAGAGCCCTCACAAATCGAAGGCCTCAGCGTGACTACTCAGCGCGGCACCATCGTGTGCATGGATGATAAGGGCAGGGCGCTGCGACCTGCCATCATCTGGCTAGATCAACGTGAGGCTGCCGGCACGCCACAACTGCCCGCGCGCTGGCGCTTGTTATTCAAACTGGCTGGGGTCAGCCATACCATCGAAAGATTCTGCAAAAGGGCGCAGCTCAACTGGCTTGCAGAGCATGAGCCGGACGCGTGGAAGCGAACCCAACGCTTTGGCCTCTTGTCGGCCTGGCTGAACTGCCAGCTCACCGGCGAATTCCGCGACTCGATCGCTTCGCAGGTTGGCTACATACCTTTTGATTTCAAGCGTCGCAGCTGGGCGGGCAAGCGGGACTGGCGCTGGCATGTGCTGCCGGTGCGGCCGGATCAGCTGCCTGTTCTTGTGGAGCCGGGAGAGCGCCTTGGCCTGTTGCAGGCGAAGCAGGCGGGCGAGATGGGACTGCCCGAAGGGCTGCCAGTCTTCGCTGCGGCCAGCGACAAAGCCTGCGAAATTCTTGGCTCCGGCGGATATACCCCTGAAATCGGCTGCCTCAGCTATGGTACCACGGCAACTATCAACACCTGTCGCGACAGCTATCTCGAGGTGGAACCCCATATGCCGCCGTATCCCGCTGCAGTGCCTGGTCGTTTCGCCACCGAAGTCAATATCTACCGTGGCTTCTGGATGGTGAGCTGGTTCAAGAAGGAATTCGGCTCACGCGAAGTGGCGCTCGCGGATCAGCTTGATGTCGCACCAGAGACCGTGCTGGACAAGTTGATCAGCGACATCCCTGCGGGTTCGATGGGTCTGGTTCTGCAGCCATACTGGTCGCCGGGCGCGCGCGACCCTGGACCCGAGGCCAAGGGCGGCATCATTGGCTTTGGCGATGTTCATACGCGGGCGCATATCTACCGGGCCATCCTGGAGGGCCTGGCCTATGGGCTGCGTGAAGGTCTGGAAAAGATAGAGAAGCGCTCTGGCACGAAACTGCAGTATCTGCGGGTTTCAGGTGGTGGGTCGAAAAGCGATATCGCGCTGCAGCTGACCGCCGATATCTTCAATCTCCCTGTCGAACGGCCTCATACCGCTGAAACCTCTGCCCTGGGCGCCGCTATCAATACCATGGTCGGCCTGGGGATCTACCCGGACCATCGTAGCGCAATGGAGAGGATGACCAGAGTTGGCAGGCGTTTTGAACCCCAGCAGCATGCCGTGGCCACTTACGAACGACTATATGTCGAGGTCTACAAGCGCATGTACAAGCAGCTCCAGCCACTCTACAAGTCCATTAGGGACATCACCGGCTATCCCTCGCTTTGAACATCTGCCCGCTGCGCTGCGTAAGCTAGTAGACGAATAAACATGAAGAGGGAAATGAATTATGTCGACTACCAATACTGCGAGTGCACACTGGACTGGTCCTATCAAACAGGGCAAGGGTACGATGAGTACCCAGAGCGGCGCTTTGAGCGAGCAACCGTACGGCTTCAATACCCGTTTCGAAGGTAAGCCTGGTACGAACCCGGAAGAACTGATTGGTGCTGCTCATGCCGGCTGTTTTTCGATGGCGCTGTCGCTGGGGCTCGGCAATAGTGACTTCACTGCAGACAGTATCGATACCAAGGCCACTGTCACCCTGGTAGAAGATAACGGCGGCTTCACGATTTCAAAAGTGCACCTGGATGTCGAAGCGAAGATCCCTGGAATCGAAAACAGCAAATTTCAGGAAATCTGCGAGGAAACCAAGAAGGGTTGCCCCGTCTCGAAGGTATTGAACGCGGAAATTACGATGGATGCCCGACTGAAATAGTCCGGGCATTTTCTGCGGACAAAAAAAGGCAGAAGCGACTGCTCATCTGCTTCTGCCGGACGGATACTGCTTGATTCCGCCGTGGATACTGCTTGATTCCACGTGAGAAATAATACGCCAGATCCCATGTATCTTCCGTTGTGCAGCTGTTGGAATTGCGTGTACAACAGGTAAGCGTGCGTAACGCGAGATCTGAGTGGCGAGCGCTTCACACATACTTGCTCAGCCGTCAAAAAATCAGGGCGAAAAAAAAGGCTGGAGCGACTACTCATCTGCTCCTGCCCCAAGTGGGATACTACTCAACTCCACGATTAGAATATTAGGTGCTATTGACTGCTTATGCTGTTGTGTTGATGTCCCTTTTTGCAGGCTTCTGGTAAGCGAACGTAAACATATACTTCATACGCCTCAATTTACAGGCTATTGTTCCGGCTGAGTAAAATGCTGCGCGACCTCCCTCCAGTGCGCGATAGACAGCGTGCCGGTCTCGTAAGCGTGCGCCAGCTGGCGGAATGCGGCCTGTTCGATCACGTCAGCCGAGGGTATATGCGTCGAGGCATCGATGGCGACCCCGCCGGTGCCTACTTGTATTGATACAAAACCTGAGCTCGTCTTGAAGGCTTTCAGGTTCAGGCCCTCGTGTACCCGGCGAAAACAGCTCGATGTACAGTGTTCGATATTATTGAACTGACTGATGACCGCGAACTGGTTTTCGCTGATGCGGGCCACCATGTCCAGCGGGCGGGTCAGGTGCCTGAGTCGCCTCGCGACACCAACGATCAACTCATCCAGTAGCGTCGCGCTATGCCGCCGCTTCAACTGCTGCCAATTCAGCATGCCGATCATGAGAATGCATGAAGCACCGCCCCGGGCCTCCGCCTGTTTGAGCGAGTCGGTCAACCTGGCGTGAGCCATCCGGTGATTCGGCATGCCCGTCAGCAGGTCCAGACCGTTCTTCGCCTGCAGCTCATTGTTGTTCTCGAGTAGCAGCTGATTTGCAGTAAGCAGATTGTTCTGGATCTCCGACGTTCGGTCGGCTGCATAAATGCGTGGCAGCAACTGCTTGTTCATGTCCGACTTATGGATGAAATCGTCTACACCGCGGTCAAAGGCCTCCATCAGGGCCTCGTTGCCTTCGCGCGCCGTCAAGAGAATGATGTAGGTAAAGTGATTCTGAGCCTCATCCAGTTGTCGAATACGATCAGCCAGCTCGAGGCCGTCCATTTCGGGCATCAGCCAGTCGGCAATGAGTACGCTCGCTGGACGAGTTTCCAGCGCAGTTACACCGCCATGAGGGGTGTTCGCAATTCGAATATCGCGATAACCGGCATTCTTGAGGGTTCTGGCGATGATGGCAGAGCTGAACTTGGCGTCATCGACGACCATGATGGCAAGGTCTAGATTGGGCATAGGCAGGATCTTCTGATGTCTTTTTTAGTGAGAGATGTCCCTGAGCATCACATCCTGCTCGCGACGTGCTCCAGGAAGTATAGTCGCATGACTTTGATTCCGTGTAGAATCTGAAAGAAATTCCAGTGAGGACAATAGCTGTGCCGAGTTTTGATATTGAAAGCACCTTCGATCGACACGAAATGACCAATGCGGTCGACCAGGCCAACAAGGAACTCGAAAGACGCTTTGATTTCAAAGGCATCGATGCAACGTTCGAATTGACCGAGAATAGCGTGGATCTTACCGCCGAGGAAAGTTTCCACGTCGACCAGATGTTTTCCATCCTCGTCACGGCGCTCACCAAGCGCAAGCTCGATGTCCGAAGCCTCGGCGAGTCGACCACCAATCGGACCGGTCGCAAGATGACCCGAAGCTATCCGTTGAAGCAGGGCATCGATCAACCGACCGCGAAGAAGATCATCAAGGTCATCAAGGATGCCAAGCTGAAGGTGCAGGCGTCTATCCAGGGCGAGCAGGTGCGGGTAACCGGCAAGAAGCGTGACGATCTGCAGGAAGCAATGGCGCTGCTACGCGGTAATGATGAGATTCCGGTACCATTGACCTTCACAAACTTCCGCGATTGAACATGCCTCAAGAGCAGTCCTGGTGGGCGGCGCTGTCGGTCTATGCCAGCAAGCCGGTGCTCGTGCTCTTTGCGCTGGGCGTCTCCGCGGGCCTGCCGTTTCTGCTGGTGTTTTCCACACTAACGGCCTGGCTCACTGAAGCTGGTCTGACCAACACCACCATTGGTTTTATCAGCTGGGTCGGGATTACCTATTCGATCAAGATTATCTGGGCGCCGCTGGTCGACCGGATTCGCATTCCCGTCCTGCATCGCTGGGTGGGGCCGAGGCGCAGCTTCATCATGCTGGCGCAGTTGGGTATCGGCGGCGGTTTGCTGGCGATGAGCGTCTTGAACCCGGCCACCGAGTTCGAGTTGCTCGCCTTCTTCGCCGTGGTAGTTGCCTTCTCGTCGGCCACGCAGGATATCGCCATCGATGCCTATCGTATCGAGCTGGCTGAAGACAATATGCAGGCAGCGATGTCTGCGGCGTATGTGTTCGGTTATCGCGTCGCCTTGCTGATTGGTGGGGCAGGGGCCTTGTATATCGCCGAGTTCTTCTCCTGGCAGATCGCCTATCAGTCCATGGCGGCGCTGGCTTTCCTGTTGCTGGGTGTGACCTTAATTGCCGATCAGGCCACTGTGCACCGGCCGAGCACGACCTTGGCGCCTGGCAGTGGGGCTGTTGCCTGGCTCACGCACACCGTCGTCGACCCCTTCGCCGACTTTCTCCGCCGCTACCGCTACCAGGCGCTGCTGATACTGGCCTTGGTCGGCTGCTATCGCATCAGCGACATCATCATGGGCGCAATGGCGAACCCCTTCTATCTGCAGCTTGGCTTCAGCAAGACCGACATCGCCAACGTGACCAAGGTCTTCGGCTTTGGCATGACCATCCTGGGCTCGTTTCTCGGCGGCCTGCTGGTTACTCGTTACGGTGTCGCGCCGATACTCTGCATCGGCGCTATTTGTGTGTCCGGCACCAATCTGCTGTTCTCCTGGCTCAGTACCGTACCGCCGGATCTGCTGTCTCTCGGCATTGTGATCAGTGCGGACAACCTCAGCGGTGGGCTCGCTATTGTGGCCTTCATCGCCTTTCTATCCAGCCTCACCAGTAGTGAGTACACCGCAACGCAGTACGCGCTGTTCAGCTCGATCATGACGCTGCCGGGGAAGTTCTTCAGTGGCTACTCCGGGCTGATGGTGGATAGCTGGGGTTTTGGGAACTTCTTTCTGCTGGCTGCCGCGCTGGGTGTGCCGGCGATTGGCTTGAGTTTTTATTGGTTGTGGACGCAGCGTGCGCAGGACGGTGTACGAAATGTCGCCAACGAGACCTAAGCCACGAAATCTGAAGTACAAAACGTCACCACTATCCCGTATGATGCGGCAGTCCTAAACAATTGAATGGTATGGCATCGGACGCCAGATTTGCTGACCTCGCATGCGCGCAGATTCAGAATCAGCGTTCTTCCCCCGCCCTTCCTGGAATCACTTACTTAATTTTTTCATCGAACAAGGATGTCCTCATGTTTGCAACCTCTCTTCCGCGCGTTTCAGTTCTATCGACTTGTCTTCTGCTTGCTGCTTGTGGCGGCGGTGGCGGTGGTTCGAAAGGTGATCCAAGCGAAACGCCAGCGCCGCCAGTAAGCGGTGGTGCTGGAGGTAATGGAAGTCCAGAGCAGCCAGCACCTGTGGCAGGCTCAGTAGCACTGAACAGTGAAAATTATCTGGCCATTGCGTCTCTTTATTATCGAGACGTTTGGGCGAATGGCGGTCTCGCACTTGGCACCTATTCGACAGTCGCAGCCGCGCCATTACAGTTTGCCACTAGCGCCACTGAGGTCGTCCCATGCTCAAGAGGAGGGGAAAAGATCCGAGATATTGTCAGGACCCCGTTCGAGGAAACAGAAATACACGAGGGTGACACTACCACTACTAAGTATAACGACTGTAAGGACGCTTCAGGCATAAGAAACGGTCAGGAGCACCTGGTGGTTCGCTCCGTTAGCGAGGATGGTGAGACAACATTCTCGAAGTATGGATTCGATCAGGATTACACCTTCAGTGAAGCGGCGGAAGAGGATGGGCGTTATATCGCTAGTGTAGAAACGGTTGATGGTTCCTTTGAGAAAGACGGGAACGACGTTGATTTCTTGGGCGTTAATAATGCGGCATTTTCTGACCGATCGGCCCCGGGTTTCAGCAGCAGCTTGCTTGAAAGCATTGACCCGGCACAGCTTACGTCTTTCAGCGGTCCATCAGCTAAGTCCGGGACATATGAAACGCCTACCGTGAAATACAACGCACTTTCCTATGAGTATGCACTCATGGAGCTCGACGAAAACAGTGAGGTTCGGGAAGTACAGTTTCGTGCTGACGCTATCAGCAAAATTGACCCAAAAGCTGCATACATTGTTTCGTCCACTTCGCCAGTCCGGCTCCTGACCGGTGTGTTTACACCTGACGCGGAAGACGGAGGCGAGTCATACGTAATAGCCACTCACGGCGCCTTTACGGTGCAGTTCGATAGTGGAGCACTCGTAACGGTATCGGTCTTAAGGCCGGTTGAAGCGGATAGGGCAGGACAGGCAGCCGAAAACGTCCGCGTTACTTTTGATGCGGAGAATGACGGCAATCTCGAGGATGAACGGACTATGAAATGGGTCGATTTCGAGTTTGCTTATGTTCCGCTTCTTCGATAACGATTAGACCAGTAGGAGGGTATTGATAGTGCTGAAGCAGAGTTCAGCCAATCCCTAACCAAAGGTAGGGAAGCTCAGTCATTGCAATACCCTCTATTTTTCCGAACCAGCAAGGACGTTGCTATGATCAAACTACGACTTAAACGCATTTCGCTCTTCGCGCTTTGCATCTCGATAAGCGCCTGTGGCGGCGGATCAGGGGGATCGGGTTCCGCCACAGCACCAGTCGCACCAGACCCCGACACGGCCCCAGGGGCTTCAGGTGGCGGTGCATCAAATGCTGGCGATGACACAGTGCCCCTTGAAGAGCGGACAGATATTTATGCCATCACCGCTGTCGGCATCTACACCGATGCTGGCTTCCTGATAGGTGACGCAGCATTCACGTTGGCTGATACGGCGAGCACCTTCGAACTTGCATCAGCGCCGACCCGAGTTACTACTTGTGCCGATGGCAAAGGGGAAAAAGTACAAAATACTTCTAAAACTAGCGCGAGGCAGAACGACGAACGGCAAGTGTTTTCAGGAGACTTTTTGCAAGTGCAGTACAGTGGCTGCAGTTCGGATGGGCTTACCAAAAACGGTGAGGAGCGTCTAGATTTCACTGATTATCCTGCGAGGCCTGCCGAGGGTGAGCCTTTCGCGTTTGCCGCTGTTTACCGTAGCTATGTAGACGTCTCGGAAGCCTCCTTTGAGGAAAATGGCCAAGTGGATCGTCTGGTGTATCACACTGAATCATCGCTGACAGCTAGTGATGTGAGTTACGTGCTTACCGGAGTAAATAGTCATCTATTCGAACAGAGTATCGGTCCAACTTTCTTCCCTGTCGGCGCCGCCTACGCGACACCGCAGGTTCAAATTACTGAAGATGCCCGCTGGATCGATCCTCAGGATACGGCCGGAATACTTGCCGCAGAAATTGGCTTCACCGAAGTAAATGGACTTGAGCGAACAGTATCCCAGTTTTATATTGACAAAAAAATAACTAATCCTGATACGGCGGCTTCAACTGCACGCCCGTGGAAGATTCAGACGACGTCTCCTCTAGTAATTGACGAGGTTGAGTCGAGCTCTGAGGATGATAAGGTGCTGAAAGTCGCGCGTAGTGGCAGCTTTATTATCACGTTAGAGACAGGAACTGTGATTTCGTTGGAAGTCTTTGACCCCAATGGTGGCATTGTGCCCGGCAGCGCCCCGTTGAATAACGTCAGGTTAAGATTAGATCGTGGTGCCGACGGTGTCTTTGAGGATGAGCGGTGGATCGCGTGGTCGCAGTTCAATCTGCTTCAGATCGCTCTGTAATTTTCGAACGAATAAGCAGCGCAGGCGCTATGCGCTGCTTATTCTTCAGCTTGTCGGGGGCAATGGCGTCTCCGCTAGCCTCAGTAGGATGAAAGTCACAAAAATTGCCAACGTCGCGAGCCATCCTTTCCAGCTAACGCTCTGTTTCCAAGCCTTTTTGAATTTAATGCGACTAATGAGTAAACATGTTACGAACACAATGGTCCATGAGCCGACGAACCGCCCGAACAGATAGGCGATGAGATAAGGGGTCATCTAATTTGCTCCAAAGATAAACTGGAAGATTGCAAAAGAACTTCTATCGGGACTTCCTGGAAGTCCTGAGGCGGCTGGAACATCTCCAGCTTGAAAGTTTCATGCTCTACGGGGTCAGCTATGGCGTAGCTACCATTGGGAAATTCAACTTTGATCACTATCCCAAGCTGGTTAGAATAGTACTCCCTTGCAAGCAGCATATCGCTAGAATCCCGGCACTCGTGCCATACATGTTTTCTTGTCGAAAACCAGGCCGGTTTAACCTCGATTCGGGTCCCTGCTCCCCAGCAAACCTGTTTTGCCAGGAGACCTCCTTGATATTGCGCCGTCTTATATCCAACATCAGAACTGAAATCCAGAACTGGACGAACCTCTGACGCGGGAACGAGATCAGCCACCGCGTAGCGACGAGCAGATGACGGTATCAAATAGGCGATACCAGCCCCATAGTCCCTTATCGTCGTCGCAGTAGCGCCGTGCGCATTGAGCGGCTCTATTTTTATAGCCGAGTCACTACTGACAATATTGAACTTATCTTGGAGGTTGTTGGCGGCATCGTAGTAGCTGACCGTCGCACGGAGCATTAAGTCATCATTAGGCAGCTCTTCTGCGGTAGCTATACTGGCAAAGGAGGCTAAAGTGGCCAGAGCGAAACAACTGCGCAATTCAACGATTCCTTTCGTTGTCGGGGGAGAGTGTAAAGAACTCAAGTATGACAGATAGCCGTGCCACAAGGTATCGGTCAACTTCCACTCCTGTGCTGGAGGTCACGGTTCAGACCAACTGCATAGATAATCTGGCCTACGCGCGAAGGAATGGGCAACAGGTCACGCCCGTGCACCCGACTAAGATGTAATCTTGCGTTGCGGTCTGTTACGAAATGTATAGAATCGCCTCTCGGTTCGAGACCGAACTCAATGGATGTAGTTGTACGGCAGGATGCCGAGCACTCGCAGGAAGCGAGGCTTCTATCTATCAGTGAAATGAAATCACAAGGAGCACTTCCCATGGCGCATTCATCGCCCACCAATGCAATTAAAAAACCAAACCTGCCAAAGAAAATTCTCGGACAGGGTATGACTGAGTACATCATTATCGTCGCGCTTATCGCTGTTGCGGCAATTGGTGTGTATGGTCTCTTCGGCTCTGCCGTCCGAAATCAGGTGGCTTCGATGGCGTCTGAAATGGGCGGAACAGAAGGTGCCGCGGCTACAGCGGCAGCCACAGCAGCGGGTACCTCGGCTGTGACGCTCGCAGAAGAAAACAAGGATGCAAACCTCAGTAATTATAATGCTGCAGGCAATGCTGGTATTCAGAGCACTGGAGGCGGCGAATAAGAATTAAGATTTAGTTTCAAGGTCAGGAGAGCCAGATTCTCCTGACCTTGCGACAAATGGAATTTCACGAATCAGGATGACCTCGTGCTAAAAAATCTTTCCTTGCAGCGCGGACAGGCAATGCCGCTGATAGTGGGATTTGCCGCAATTATATCGTTCGCAACGCTTCTGGTTTTCAATAATGCCATGGGCGGAGTTGAGCGGATGAGGACCTCATCAGCGGCAGATGCGGCCGTATATAGTGGCGCGGTTTGGCAAGCCCGCATGCTGAATGGCGAGGCTTATATGAACAAGGGAATGGTCGCCAATCAAGTGGCCATAGCCCAGCTGGTCTCCATTCAAAACTGGGTACAGTACGTGGATCGAACAGCAGAAAACTTCGACGACCTCGCTGACGTTCTTATACCACTGAAAATCATTTCTACGCCTCTTCTGGCGGCTACCACTGCAGCTGCAACGGCGACTGAGCTCTTTGTTATTCCAGCAACCATAGTGACTGATCGCGTAATCGGGGCGCTGCAAGACACCCAAGATGCGCTGCATACTGCAGGACGAGTTGGTGCCTCTTCAATCATGACCGCAGTTGTTCGAGAGAATGATGAACGATTCGAGGTGACTGATCTTGGTATTTTGTGGATGGAGCAGAATCAGGACGACTGGAGGAACTTTACTATCTCCTATAAAGATCTGGAGGGGATGACGCGCAAAAAGACCGTCATCGAAAATTCCCAAGATCAATTCTCCGATAATAGGAGCTGGAAATGGAGGGTCCCACTTTATATGTCCACTGTTGCCTACGTTTTGAAAGAGCAAGTTGTTAAGCACGGGGAGACCCGACTGTATATGGAAGCCGATCCCGAAGTGGAGAATAAGTTCCGCTGGCAGTGGCGTTCGAGAGACACGATGTCTTACCACGTTGGATATTTTGATGAGTGGGGCTGGCCGCGCAGCCCGAGAGAGGTTGCGCCAATTGGTTGGCATCAAACTACGCTTGATAGTGGAGAGCAAATTAAGCAGAACTGGGGAAGCCGGTGGAGCCGAAATAAAGAAGGTGAAGATGACGCTATTGAGGAAAGCGAAGAGTTGATAGCCACGTATCAGGGAGTGCGAACTTACAGGGACGTCGCTGAGCTCGATACCACAGAGCAAGAAGGTCGTGACCCACGTCTTATAGTAGCAATTGAAATCGTCCTACCGTCCGATGAAGTAAGAAACACGTCCAATACGGATATAGGCTCAGACCAGGCGCCGGAGAGTAAAAGCCGTAACGGTCTCGGCCTCAAGGTTTTCGGCATGGATGACGGCTATTCCGAGTCAGAGATAGGTGGCGACCGGGGCGTCGCAGCGGTTGCAGCGGCTGAAATATTTTTCAGAAGACCGGTTGAGCGGCAAGCTGGAAAATTCGGGGCGCAAGACTCGAAGGAAGAGTTCGCCAATCTCTTCAATCCATATTGGGATGTACGGCTAAAAGATTCTTCAGAACACCGCGAGCTGGCTTGGGCTACTCGGGGCTTAGCAGCAATTCCCAATGGAGCGGCAGCACAGTGAAAAATCTTTGGGTAAGGCAGAGCGGGCAATCTCTCCCGGAATTTGCTGTTGGCATGGTAGTTCTTGTTCCCCTCTTTCTGGGTGTATCGACGATTGGGAAACTGGCCGATACCAATACATCCATAGTTCAGGGCGCGCGGTATCAGGCGTGGGAAATGGCTGTAGTTCCTAACACTGGCAAAAGCGTACTCGATCTGGATAAAGAAGCCATGAACCGGGCAATGACTGCAGACGGCGTTCTCATTCGCACCGGCGATCCTCTCTTGACTGATGCAGGCTATCAAAAGCCACTGTGGCGCGCCCATGGTTCGGCTGATGACAAACCGTTTCGATACGTTGCGAACTCCGAAAGCGGGAGCCAAACGGCGATGCAAGTTAAAAGCACCCCTGATCACCCCGCCAGTGGAACAATACAACAAGGTTTCGGCGAACTAGCGGATCTGCTGCAGACGAGTGTAGCTGGAGTGCTTGAACTCGAAACGGACACTCTTTACAAAGCGACGTTCAATGTTGACGTGCGAAAAGATGCCTTTCTTGGCGAGAACGGCGCTGCCGCAGGGTGCGAGACGGCAAGCACCTCTGTTTTTATGTGTGCTAGTCGCACCAGTGCCATTTTTGCTGACACGTGGTCAGCTGCAAACCCTCAAAATGTGCGAAATCACACTGACAACCTTGTGCCAATGAAGCTACTTGCGCCAGTCGGAGAGTTTATCGCGAAATTTCAAGAAGCTAGCAGTGCCTTTACAGACTTCGATCCAGTCGCTGAGCTAGGCAAACTAGAAGACGCCCCAGGCTTCGTGGCCGCTGATGTGGTTCCAGAGGACCGTCTGGGGCAGTACAAGGAAGAGGATCGACTACAGTGAAACATACTCTCACGAAACTAGGACTTTTTGTCGCTTTCCTAATCGCGATGCCTGCACTGGCTCTCAACGAAATTAAGTACTCCCCTGAAGTTCCCCCGCAGTACGAACTTACTCAGGTAGGGAAGGACATGCTGCAGGATGGTATGCAGATATCAGCTTGGTACGGTCGTTCGGAGTATACCGTTGAACGGGTGCTGAGCGATTTCCAACAAGCCTGGACTGCAGACGAGCGGCCGCTCGTCCCAGGGGAGGTAAGCGACTGGAAAACCCTCGCGTACTCAGATCATCCTTATTTTATTACCTTGCAGGTGCGCCCATCTCAGGCTGCTCGCGCTGAATTTACGCTGAGCGTGATGGATACCAGAACAGTGGGTAAAGGCGATATCAGTGACTTCATTCGGCCACCGCGCGCCGAACAGCTCTCCATTCTCCGAAGCAACGATGATGGTGTCTCCAGCGAAGTAACTGTCTTCAGTGATGAAAGTTCACTCCAAACCGTGCTGGATTTTTACAAGCTACATCTGCCTTCGAATGGCTGGCAGATCAAGATGATTACGACGGATCCTGAAGCGCTCGAGGCACATGACTACATGCTGCATATCAACAAAGAGAACAGAGCTGGTCAGGTGGCTTTATCGCGGCGCCAAGCTGGAAGTACAACTATCACAGTGAATATAGCTGAGGCGTTTTAAATGCAAGCGAGTCTGTTTTCACAACGGGGCCAGGTGACGGCCGAGTGGTTGGTCGGGACGCTCATTCTGGTGTTGGCCCTCTTCGTCCCACTGAACGGGGAAGATTCTGCGGTCAGCCTGATGATGACCGCAATCCGAGACCACTACAGTGCGGCCTCATTTGTTGCCTCGATGCCTTGAGCACGTTGAATTTGAATTTTAAAAGGAGATACGAATATGGCAGGAAGCAGTTCCAAACGTATAACCACAGCAGCAGCACTACTGGCAGCGATAGCGCTTGCAGCAGGTGGCACGTGGCTGGCCAACCAGCATATCGAAACAAAAGTAGCTGAAAAAACGCAGCATCTGCAGGCCTTGTATGACGGGAAGTTGACCACCGTTGTCGTGCCCACTACTCATCTGGCGCGAGGGCAGCGGCTTGAGCAGCAGTTCCTGGCCACTCGCGATGTACCTACTGAATGGGTACAAAGTGGTGCAATTACAGCGGCGGATTACAAGGGCGCCCTGGGTCGTGTGTTGGAGTTCGACGCGGATGGCGGCAAGCCGCTGCTGTGGGCGCAGCTTGAGGGCCATAATGTGCCCACGTTCTCAGGTCGCGTAGCCGACGGACAACGCGCAGTTACTATTCCTGTCGACACCATCAGCTCCTTTTCAGGCTTCCTTGAGCCAGATGATCGAATAGACTTGATACTGACTTATAAGCACTGGCGAACGGAAAAAAGCCGACCCTTATTGCAAAACGTCCTCGTCCTTGCCTCAGGTACTCGTGTCGAAGTGGATTCGACCTCCAATGGCGGGGCGTCCCGCCAGGTAAGTACTGTGACGCTTCTCGTTACGCCGGAAGATGCTGAGAGAATCATCCATGCTCAAACAGTTGGCAAAATTACTGCCACGCTTCGGCATCCCAAAGATGGTCTCCCAGTAGCCAATCGTGGAACGACAGCAGCAGACCTGTTCAAGGATCCTGTTCCAACACGCTCAAGCCGTGTCAGTAATCCCCGCCCCGGTATCGAGCTTATCGTTGGGGGTAGCGTGGGCAGTACCAAGCTTTAATTCAAACGGATTTCAGGGAGTTCGCAAGCGTTGGGCCAACAGGCTCTCAGCTTGTGGTCTGACATTGAGTAGTAGTCAGGAATGGATGTCATGGGAAGTTTTTCTAAGGTTGTTATGACCACTCTGGTGGTCGCTATTCTGCCATGGACAGGGACTGTTTCTACTGCAGCAACTGTTGAAAACATGGACTTGTTTGTAGGTGAGATCATCATTCTAGATACCGCCATTCCGAGTAGGGTGGCAATCGGAAGTGGAGATAAGATCAAGGTTGAGTTGCTTGAAAAAGAGGAGCAGCTGCTGATCATAGGCGAGCAGCCTGGGTCTACCTCGCTTCGACTTTGGACGGATGCTGGCGAACAAAAGAACTACAACATTCGAGTGACGGAGCAGGACCCGGAAACACGGGTCCGTCTCGAGACGATGGTCGAATTCAATGTTCAGATCATGGAATTCAGAAAGTCAGCGCTCAAACAGATTGGCATCAATTGGGATGACTCGGTGAGCGGGCCAGTGTTTGCGCTTGCTGCAGATGGCGCCAATACGCCAATTCTTAACAGTAGCAATCTCGGCAGTATCAACGGATTGCCGACCAATCTCTCGGGAATGCATGCGTTCTTTGGAATGAGCGCTCAGCTGGGTTCGCGGATTAATCTGATCGCAGCAACCGGTAACGCGAAAACCTTGGCTGAGCCACGGCTGACTACTCGCAATGGTGGCACTGCAAGCTTTCTTGCAGGCGGAGAAGTGCCGTTCCCGGTCACGAACGCCAACGGTGCGACGAGTGTTGAGTTCAAGCAGTATGGTGTAAAGCTGAATATCAAGCCTTTGGTCAGCCCAGAGGGCCTGATTACCGCATCCATGCAGACGGAAATCAGTCAGATAGACCAGAGTGTCAGCGTGGGGAACGCCCCCGGTTTCATTACACGAAGCACGGAGACCGACATCAACATGCGTTCAGGAGAGACGATGGTGATTTCGGGCTTGTTGAGCAGTGAAGTCAGCGAAGACGCTGACAAAATTCCTTGGCTGGGCGACATTCCTATTCTTGGCGAGCTCTTCAAGTCCTCCAGCTATCGGGATAATAAAAGTGAGCTCGTGATATTCGTAACGCCTTCAATCAAAGCACCTCAGCTTTCGACGCGTGAGGCTGGCCACCAAAAGGGGTGGGCGATCAAACGTGCCGATCTGCTGAAGCTTATCGATGAAGGAGTGATGGACTAATGGTACTCGGCCTGCGTAAGAAGCAGCCGGTCGCCTGGCTGCATTATCAGCATTCAGATGGATCGCGGAAGACTGCGGAAGTGGCGCGTTTCCCATTTCGAATCGGACGTGGCCGCGGCAACGACCTGTCTATAGAAGAGCGTTCCCTCAGTAAACGTCATTGCCAGCTCAGGCTGATCAACGGGGCTCTTTTTCTCGATGATCTGGGCAGTATGGCGGGTTGCTGGTTCAATGATGAAAGAATCGTATCTCATGGCCCTGTGCAGACCAAAGACCAGTTTCGAATCGGTGACCTGAGTTTCACGCTTGAGCTTGCCAAGACACTGCAGCCGGAAGAAATAAGCGGCGATAGATCTGCCTCGAAAACAGCATCAGTAACGTTTGAAGCCGAAACCGAAGGGAACGACGAGGTACGCGGCGAGGCGTCTGGTCAGCATGAAGGCGTAAGCGCAGATAAGGCGCTAGTCGTCCAATCTCAACTTGACGTTGACCTGCTGAGTGAGTGGCAGAATCGGGTCCATGAGCAGCTCATAGAAGAAATGGACTTGCGGCGGAAGAATCTGCACACGATGGCTGATGCTGAGGTGCGCGCCGAAACCGGCCGGATTCTGGATGTCATTCTCGAGCAGTGCAAGAACGAGATTCCGGACACGCTGCCTGCAGCGTTGATTAAAAAGTCTGTGCTCGATGAGGCCGTGGGTTTGGGCCCACTGGAAGACCTGATTGACGATGACAGTGTCACTGAGATCATGGTCAATCACGCCAAGCAGATCTATGTTGAGCGCGACGGGCGTCTCCTTCTGAGCAAACAGGTCTTCTCCGGCGACGCTGCTGTTTTGTCCACTATCGATCGAATCATCACCAAAATCGGTCGGAGAATTGATGAAAGTAGTCCCATGGTTGATGCGCGCTTGCCTGATGGCTCGCGAGTGAATGCCATCATCCCGCCAGTAGCGATCATGGGGCCCTCTATCACCATACGGAAATTCCCCAAGAAGAAACTGCAATTCAGTGACTTGATCAACTATGGTTCCGTCGACGAAAAAATGGTCAATTTTCTGAAGCTCTGTGTGCATCAGAAGCGCAATATCGTGGTGTCTGGCGGAACAGGTACTGGTAAGACCACCTTGTTGAACGTGCTGTCCAACGAGATTCCGCATACGGATAGGGTGGTGACCGTTGAGGACGCTGCAGAGTTACGGCTAACTATGCCCAACCGGGTAGCATTGGAATCTCGTCCCGAGAACGCAGAGGGTCGAGGCAAGATAGCCATTCGTGACCTCGTTAGGAACGCACTCCGTATGCGGCCCGACCGAATTGTCGTGGGTGAGTGTCGCGGTGGGGAAGCGTTGGACATGCTTCAGGCGATGAATACAGGCCATGATGGCTCCTTGACCACGGCCCACGCGAACAGCTCACGAGATGCGCTTTCGAGACTGGAAGTGATGGTGATGATGTCGGGCATGGATCTGCCGATACTGGCTATTCGCGAGCAGATCGCTTCAGCAGTGCAAATCATTGTTCAACAGACGCGATATCCATGCGGATCACGAAAGATCACCGCTGTGTCTGAAATTACGGGGATGGAAAGCGGAACCATCCAGATGCACGATCTCTTCGTCTTTCGCCAGCGAGGCATCGGGAAAGACGGTCGTGTGATGGGCCATTTTGCCCCGACCGGGGTGATTCCAACCTTCTATGAGCATCTAGCTGAGATTGGCGTCGAGGTCGATCGATCGATTTTCCTCACAGCGGATCAGTTAGCTGAGCAGGAGGCTGCGAAAGCTGCGGGGCAGAGCGGCAGTATTGGCAAGAGTTCGCGAACACCTTGGGGAGCCGTCTGATGGACGCGCTGTCGTCGAACATGCTGGTTTACTTCGCCATTATTCTCGGGTTGCTGGTGAGCGGGTATTTGATCACGACTCAGGCCTATAGGGTCTACCAGGGCAGCTTTACCCAGAAGGCGAACACCGAACTCGGAAACATGTACATATTCTGGGATGCGGACAAGCTCTTCTTTCTGAACCTGCTGGCGTTGTGCCTGGTGCCGCTCATTGTCTACCTCTATTCCGACTCATATTTTTATGTCGGCTTGAGCGTTGTAATGCTGATCGTTTTGCCTCGTCTGCTTTACTTGCGAATGCGAAAAAAGCGTCTCCAGACTTTCGAAATGTCACTCCCGGACGCCCTTGCGCAAATGGCGGGTTCCATGCGCGCGGGTGCTACGTTTATCGGTTCTCTTGAACATATGGTTCAGGAAACCCGAGGACCAATTCAGCAGGAGTTTACGTTGTTCCTGCAAGAGCTTCGCCTGGGTATCGGCACCGATCTGGCGATGCAGAAACTGACTAAACGCGTGCCGTCAGAAAACCTGCTGATAATGGCTTCTGCCACGCTGATTGCGAAGGATCTTGGAGGCAATCTCGCGGAGGTGTACGGCCGCCTGTCGGACACGTTGCGCCAGAAGATCACGATGGAGGCGAAAATAGATGCGCTTACATCACAGGGTCGAATGCAAGGCTGGGTCGTCGGAATGCTGCCTTTCGCCATCATTCTGATTTTGCAGTCTATGGAGCCTGAGTCCATGCAGTATCTGACAACAGGACTGCTCGGATGGGTTTTCCTCGGAATTATTATTCTGATGGAAATTCTCGGACTCTTGATGATACGCAAGATTATTACGATTGATGTATAAGCCAGTGCACGGTTACGCAAGGAGCGCGGGATGAGTATTCACTGGGTAACGCTAATTTTCGGCGTGGTCATTCTGCTGGCATTTTATTGGGCTTATGCGACCTTTACCGAGGTGCCCGAAGAAGAGCGAGCGTATCTTGATCGTCCACCAATCGGATACCGACTGACCTGGCCGTTGATTCGGGTTCTGATGTACTACTTTGGCGGTCTGCTGGGAATCGGCTACCGCCAGCGCTTGCTGAAGCGTCTGAGAAAAGCGGGGGTCGAGTATATCCTCAGCCCCGACCATTTCTTCTTTAGCAAAATCGCCGCGATTTTGATTGCAGGACTCTTTGGTTGGTTACTTGGCAACACGCTCGAGCTTTCGCCTTGGGTTTTCATAACGCCTCTGGCAGCCATCGGCTTTTTCTATCCCGATATATGGTTGAGCGAAACGATTCGAACCCGTGAAAAGCAGCTGTTTCGAGCGTTACCTTTCTACCTCGACGTCATAACACTTACCGTGGAGTCAGGCGCAAGCTTTACCGTAGCCCTCTCTCAGGCAAGTGAGCATGCACCGCGCAGCCCTCTGAAATATGAGTTTGACCGGGTGCTCCGCGATGTGAGGGCAGGTAAACCTCGAGCCCACTCTCTACGGCGTATGGCCGAACGTGTAGACATGCCAGCCATCTACAGTTTCGTCAGTTCAGTCGTTCAGGCCGAAAAGACTGGCGCGAACCTGGGCCCGGTGCTGCGTGCGCAATCAGACCAGCGCCGGACGGAGCGTTTCACCAGGGCCGAAAAGCTCGCCATGGAGGCGCCTGTGAAAATGCTTGGGCCACTGATTCTGTTTATTTTTCCGAACACCTTTGCTGTGCTCGGTTTCGTCATCATTACCAAGGCCATTTTGGCCAACGTCTTGCCCGGTGCTTTACAGGGGCCGCTCGAATGGGCGCTGTATTGGCCAGCAACTAATGTTTAGCAGGAGAAGTTGTATGCAACCATGGAAAGGCTTGTCTATCGGCGCGTTGATTAGTATTGCACTCGTGGGATGCAACAACGATGACGCTCAACAGCAGGTGCGGGTTGGGAGCGGCGTAAGCCTTGATCCGGCCAGCATAGATTGGGAAGTGCAGGGAAGTTATGACGCGGACGGTAACTGCCTCATTAACCCTGGCCACTATAACGACACCTATCTAACCGCTCGGGTGGTGAATGAAGAAGGTGCTCCGTTGGGCGGTATCGATTTGCGGGTGACCGCGGACCTGACTGGTAATAGCTATACCGGCTTCCATGTCATTCAAGTCTATAGCGACGCCAATGGTAATGGCGTCGCTGATCCTTCAGAACTCGTGCTAGGCCCAGGGATGCCAGCCTACGACACGCGGACAGGGCGATACACCGGCGAAATTAACCTCATCGCGCGCGTAAACCTCTCATGTACGTTCAAAGGCAATATATTCGTAGCAGGCACGCCCGGTGGCGCGGCGACGTCAGTATCGGTTACCGCTGAGCCGCCGCCGGATGCGACTGAGGAGCCCATAGATCCCGTGACTGGAACGGAAGATCCAGGAGCAGGTACTGATACCGAAGGTGAAGCCGATCCGGCTACTGGCGCTGAAGGTGAAACCGATGGCGTCTAGCTTGATCATTCGAGAAGCGGATACCTTTTTCGGTAGGCTCCGTGGCCTCATGGGCAAGGCATCACTGCCTGAAGGCGAGGCACTCATGTTTACGCCCTGCAGCAGCGTTCATACGTTTTTCATGCGCTTCGCTATCGATGTGGTTTATCTCGATAAAGAGCGGCGCATTGTGAAAATCTGTGAGCAGCTTAAGCCCTGGCGTATGAGTCTCTGTTTCGGCGCCCGCTCGGTGGTGGAGTTGAATGCAGGTAAGGTCGGTGAATTGGGCTGGCGAGTTGGAATGCAGCCAGAGGAAGTTTTGAAATGTATGTAAAGCAAAGCATATCTCTTTTGATCATCGTGATGAGCTTGCTCAGCGGTTGTTCCCAATTGTCCTCCAAGTCAGAGGCTGATGAAGCCGAGTTGGCTGCATATGCACAGGGACAGGCCGTACTCGATCTCACCGTCAAAGCTGATGAAGCCTACTATCGCCGAGACTGGGTCAAGGCCGAAGGCTTGTATCGCGAGGCGACTAAACTTGATGCCGGCCAAGCCTATCTCTGGTTTCGTCTAGGCAACGTTTTGATGTATCAAACACGGATGAGCGAAGCGCGCGAAGCCTATACAGAGGCCATCAATCGCGATCAGGGTTTTGCCAAGGCATGGAATAACCTCGCAACCGCCCACCTGCTTGAAGCGAGAGAAGCCTTGGTTTATCTCCACGACAGGCTTCAGCCTGGGGATCCTGCGACCAAACAGTTGGCTGTGAGACTCGGCCTGCTCGACAAGGTCCTCGATCAGGCTATGGCAGATATACCAGCGCTCTCAGCACAATAAGAACAGTTAGAATTCGCACCGGCCAGAAAGGCCGTATGAGCAGTACGCAGCACAGGACGCAGTACAATGCAGTCAAACAGGGATGTCACACGCGGCACCAGCGCAGCCAGGTCTCTGGCTGCCCGAAAGTCAGCTTCTCCTAACCACATCCGGCTCAATCGCCATCAGCGGCAACGGCTTCAGTCTGGCTTCGGCAGACATTTTGGAAGTCGGGGTGCAGGCGTTATCGAGTTCTGGGTCGCCTGTCTTGCCCTTCTGCCTCTGGTGCTTGGTGGCACACAGGCTGCGCTCGTCTACAACGCAAAAACCATCCTCAATCAGGCTACATTTGAAGCCGCCAGAATCGGCGCTGTTCAGCATGGCGTGCCAGCACCCATGCAGGAAGAGCTCGCTAGGCGGATGGCAAGCCTGTATGGCCCAACCCAGGACCATACAAGCTTCACGCAGGCCTATGCAAAAGCGCTCGTCGACATCAATACGCCCGCGCTTCCCGGCCAGCGCATCGGTTCAGGTACCCAACTGCGTGTTCTCAACCCGACTCAAGAGGCTTTTCAGGATTTTGGCTCAGAGATTGACGGTCAAAAACAGATTCCGAACCATCACCTGAAACGGCGCGGGACCGAGGTTGGTAGTCGCTCCAAGGTCAATATTCAGGATGCGAACCTCCTCAAAATAGAAGTGACCTACGGCTACAAGCTCAGCGTTCCCATCATTGCGCCGCTCATTGGCGCTGTTATGCAGGTGGCCGATCCTGCCAACGCGAATTTCTATAAAGCCGACCCAGTGCGCCTGCCAATCAAGGCTTCCGCTTTGGTCCGTATGCACTCGAATCCCTTCCTGACGGCAGCGAACGTATCGGCCAACAACGTTCTCGATGGTGGCGGTGACGGCGGTATTGGGGATGGCGATGGCTACGGCCCGTTGCCGGGCGGCATTGATAACCCTGACGACGACGGCGGTAATGCCGGCTATAACCCTGGCGATGGCCCGAGTATAGATCCTGACGATGACGGCGGGGATACCGGTGGCGGTCAGATTCCAGGCGATGGTGGCAATGGCGCCGATCCAGGCGTCTGTGAAGCTATTGAGCCGGAAGCCTCTGTTGCACCGGCCAGCCTCAGTTTCGATGCCCAGCCTGCTGCTTTTGCGCCGGCGGCAGTTGGTCTGCAAGATCCAGTTCTCAAGCAGCTGTTCGGCCCCACTTCGGGTGCAGATAAGGCAGCCTCAGGCACAGGCAATAGCGGGGGACAAGGAGGGTCAGGTGCAAAGAAACCTGCCAAGGTAGCTTCTACCCCGATGCCAATGATGCTAATGAGCGCCGACGCACCTCTAGAGGCCACTTCAGGTCAAAGTAGCATTCCGGGTATTTTGCAGCCGCCGCCGAGCCCCTCCGACGGAGGGCCGCAGCAATGTGTCGATACGCCGCCTTCGCACCCAGGTGACAACATTGTTCCGCCAGGAACTATTCCCATTGGCACGCCTCCACCGATAGACACCTTTGATCGCTCCGTTTGCAAACATGTTACAGACTGGGACCAAGCAAAGGAAATAGTCGAAAATGGTACTAAGGACGAGCAGATCGACTTGGCGTGGGAGCTATTGGAGGCAGCGAAGGAGGGATTTGTAGATCAGTGGACAGATATAACTAAACTTTGGGACCAGGCCGTAGGGAAGTTTAATCAGGAGGTTACTGAGGCTACTGAAGACCCCTGGGGCTATCTAATCGACACGTTGAAATTCGTCGTGATTGACCACCACCCGAGCAACCTTTTGGCCCAGCAGATTGGCAACCTCGCAACGTCAATGCAGAAAGTTTCTGATCTATGGCAGGCGCGGGAAGAGATCATAGCCTCTGGCATGGCTGGCCTTGAAAGCTTAATAGCTCCTTTCAAGTGCGGTCCTGGCGATACGATTCGAGCAATTACGTATCACGTGGATCCCATGTATCTGGTTCCAGGAGGCTTGGGGGCTAAAGGTCTTGTAGCGGTCAACAAGTTACGGAACGCAATCAACCTTCCGGAATTCAAGGTTCCTAATGGGAACGGATCAGACGTTCCTAGTCCTCCGGTAGGCCCTTTGAAGGCAGGCCGTGACTCGGACGGGGATGGCCTCGACGATAATACTGGCCTTCGTTGTAAAACCTCTGCGCAGGCAAGCTTCACGGCGGGTACGCTAATAGCTACGCCTGACGGTCTGCGACCGATAGAGAATTTGAAAGTTGGAGATATTGTTTGGTCTCGCTCAGATCATGATTTCGTTGATAAGCCCCAAGCCATCGCAGAAACTTTTAATAGAAAAGCTGAAGGCTATTGGCTCCTGACACTTGAGACCGGCGCCACGCTTAAAGTAACTGCCGAACACCCTCTATGGCAGCAGGGCTCCGGTTGGGTAGAGGCTAGAGAGTTCCAAGAGTATGCGCCAGTAGCGACGACAGCTGACGACCTGCTGATAGTTAAGAAGGAATTCGTCGCCGCACCTGTGAAGGTGTTCAATTTTAGCGTCCATGAGACGCCAAGCTATTTTGCAGGTCATGACAAGGTATGGGTTCACAATGCGGGGGGAGCTTCTAGCCTAAACGATTGCCCCGTAGATTTCTCCGGCTTCTATCCCGGTGGCCTCACCCGGGAAGAGGCAATTTCACTCATTGGCAAAGCGGGCTATTCTATTGCTGATTACGACAAATATATTGCACGTAAACGAAAGCAGGGGACTGAGCCGAAAGATCCCACCGAGTATGGGAAAAGCAGGGACTATTTCGAAAAGAACTCGCCAATTGCTAGAGGTAATAAATTTAATGAGAAGGCTCGTGACAGCGATTGGTATCAATTTCATGAGATACATTTGGCGAACGGGAAACGCCTAGATTCGTACGATCCAGAAAAGGGTCTTATAGTTTCGCGTAAGGCTACGGATTTAGATGATATTACAGAAGCCTCCTTCCGTAATTACCTGAAAGAACTCAACGTGAAATATCCAGCAGGCATGGTTATAAGATCAGATAAATATAAAGATGAACTCGATGGAAAGGTGCTAACTGGGAAGCAAGTGCTAGAGCTGCCAGATTCCAACTTGTCGTCGCCAAATATCGAGCGCTACCGTGAAATAGCGCGAGAGTATAATATAGAACTAATTTTCAAGCCGGAGTAGGTATGCACACCGAAGGAGACCATAAATTTCTGAAGGCGTTAGAGAGCATCGATTTTCTGAATCGCTATAAAAGCATTTCTGACAATTACCAGTTTGAAATGAGTGATCGGCTCCATCCACAAGATCCAAAGATTGTTGGCGAGATCCTCAAGCGTCTTAGTTACGAGGCTAAATATTTCAAACGCGAGCGTTTTTTTCAGCTGTGGGCCTCAGGCAGCTCATATAACGCTGCATTAAACCTGAATTTAAGAATGAGCCTTGATCTGGGGCGACTCGATCTCCTGTTAGCTCCTGTCATAGATGGCAATGTCTATGGCGGCTCGATCCATTTCTACCCCAAGCGTTTCGGACTTGATCCTATACCCCGTCCCGGGTTTCGATGTTATCAAGAGTTCGAAGAGGTCTTCGGAAGATTGATTGTGGTGGTGGAAGATATGCAGCAGGTTTTATTGCCTATTGCAGACATAAAGGATTAAAAGTAATGAGCACAAGCCTTTATTACAAAGCAGAATTCGAGCATCCTCTTTCCGCTAATGCAAAGAATCTTGCAGTCAAAATTTTAGCTGTTGCTAACCAGCATGAATTAGCAAAGCTGGCTTGTAAAAAAGGTGGTGAAGGAATCTCATTTTATCCTATTAATTCGCTAAAAAAAATTGAAGGTTCTACGAAGTTGCCACATCACCTATTTGAAGAAGATATTGATGATTACATATGTGTTTTCGAACACTGGACTGACACACTTGCTGCTCTCCGGCTCGCGCTGCCGCATGCGCTATGGTCGGTGCAGCTTGACGCAGACGAGTTACTGTTCAATGCTGTCAAAGGCCAGTATGAAGTCCCTGCAAAATGAGTAGCAACTCCTTGATCAAGTGGCTAGCCGCAATAACTGAGTTCATCAGATTCCCAAGGTTTAGCGTTATAATTATACTCGGCGTCTATTGTCTAGGATTGATAACAGCAGGTTCTGTCTCTGCCAGGCCTCGCGACTGGGAGCCTGCACTACGCACGCTGGAGTATCATACGCTTCCTGAGTTTGGTGTTCGTATTGCCGTTGACATCGCTCCACGGTGGAGGGTGAATGTTCAGCCGAATGTAAAAGGCAAGTATCCCGTAGTGGTGGTTAGCAGTCCCGCCAACTATACGCCATTCGCGGAAATGCATTTTATTCCATTTTGGGATGTGAAAATGCAAAGTCTTGGGGTTAGCGTGGATGAGGGCGCGGTCATATTTCTGCGTGAGATGGCTGAAAAATACAAAATTGATCGCTCTGCGGTAAATCTGGACAATCTAGAAAAAGCAGATTTCGGATCCTTGAGTGGATACTCCGTTATCGTGGAAAGCCGTGAGGAGAAAGGAACGGATATGCAGTTCTTTCTTGGGTCAGGTACACTTCCCTCAGCTGTGGGTGTAGAAGACACCTTCAGGCATGGTGATCTTTCCAAGGCACGCCGTGGAGATGGTAATGGAATTATTTTTATCGCCGTCATCGCCCAATCTGGCCGGCTGCAAGATCTACGGCATGTTATTAGGCGAAGTTGGTCCAATTCTGGGTACCTATACTAAGCAGGATCCGTAGCTGTTATTTTTTTATCTCTTAGGCGGCGTACTCTGGACTTAGACTGTTCTCTAGCGCGATCCTTGCCGCCTCCTGGCATGGACCTGTAGACCTTCCTCAATGTAAAGTCGATACGTGCGCTTCTTGTTAGTCACCAGCCCTTCAGCCTTAAGAATATTATGCAGCCGAACATAGCCAAAGTCCGGTCGCTGAGTAGCCAGCGCCTTGAGCCGAGCCTTCAGCAAGGCCTCATTATTCTCGACCTTTGCTTTATAGTAAAATCCTGTGCGGCTTATGCCCGCTAATCTGAAAGCTGAACGTTTGCTCACATGATGCTCGTCGATCAAGTGAGCAGCGATCTGCCTTCGATTGGCGGGCGTTACCACTTTTTTGCACAAACATCCTTCATCGCTTCAAGTTCGACTGTCCGTTCAGACAGCATCTTTTTAAGCTTCCTGTTCTCTGCCTCGAGTTCCTGCAGTCGCCATATTTCTTTTACCCCTAGTTGCGCATATTTGCGCCGCCAGCTGTAAAGTGTGGCGCGACTTATTCCCAGCTGTTCGCAGATTGTTCCGGATTCAGTCCCAGATGCGTAGTCCTCTAAAGCTCTAACGATCTGTTCTTCGGTGTACCGCTTCGTCACACTAGGTTCTCCTCATTGCTAGGTTAACCGGAAACTTCTCGATCTCGTTGCGCCGGAGTGAGTTGAGGTGGTCAAGAATACTCCCTCTAGTGGCGAGTTGAACGGGGAAAAATACTGAGAATTCAGCATATTGACGATTTGTAGAAACAACGCTGTTGGGTTATAACAATACTTATCAGCACTACAAGGAACCAATCTATCTTTTACTTAAGCGGGGTTGGTCTCGCAGTTGGACATCGATTCCTGCTGGAAAAGGATTGTCGCCTCAATCCTCCAGGGTCGCGATTGATCACGCGCCGGTTTGCTTTAATTACGCTCAGGGTGCACGTCAAATGGCTTAACCGCAACGACAGTTTCCCGTGCTCTCCGGGATGTCGCACCACTTACGGCAGGTGTCGCGGCTACTAGACATTCCATGCGGCGCAGCCATGCTGATATCCTTCAACACCAGTTGAGTGTACTAAAACTAATCTGATTGATCTGTGATCACGAGCAGATTCAGGTAGCAGAGACATAACCAGTACTCCATCTAATTCTAACCTATTTATTTTAGCAAATGTGCGAGGGACCAGAGACTTTGATAGGATGCCATCCCCCTTTGAAGAACTGCAGCGGCCTACTTATCCAACTGCCCAGCCGACTAATGCCGAGGTCCTCCCATGAAGCCAATAAACTATCGAACCTTCGCTACAGCCTCTTTGCTAATCATACTTGCACTCTCGCCCCTCGCCAACGCCGTAGAATGCAAAGGCAACTTCCGCTCACCGAACGCCTATCCCGCCGCCATGCAGCCGACGCTTGACAAGATGATCGCCAATGGCCAACAGGCGGATGCGGAGGACCTGTTGCCCAGGTTGTCCCTGAACCCTGAGGCAAAGACCTTCGAGATGATGTTCTTTGGCACTCACAAGGGGACAGGTCCGTACACTGTCGAGGGTGATCGCATTGTCATGAACGCTGACCCCGAGTCGAAAAAAGGCGACATGATGGAAGGCACTGTGAATGCCGACTGTTCGGCAATCGAACTGGACTTCGGCGAGGCCAACAAGGTGAAGCTTATGAAGCTGCCAGAGTGAAGTGGCTGCCGGAGTAAGGTGTGGTAACCGCGAGTTAATGAGGCGGCTTCAATTAGTTGAGTGTAAACTGGTTTAACATAAGTGGTGGCAGCCTCGTCCAGTTGGATCCTTACAATGAAGCGGTTCCTGATAGTGCTCATTGCACTGATATACTCGACTGCGATCGCCGCCGGTGTGGCGCCTGCTGATCCTTCTGATGATCAGATCACAGTGCTGACAACCGACTTCCCGCCGTATTCGTTTTTGAGCGATAACAAACTCACCGGCCTCTCGACCGAAATCGTCACGGCGGTACTTGCAAAGGCTAATATCCAGACGGATGAGTTCAAGATCTATCCCTGGGCCAGAGCTTTCACGCTTGCAAAGGCGGGCAAGCATATCCTGATCTATTCAATAGCCAGGTCACCGCAGCGCGAATCGCAATTCCAATGGGTTGGCCCATTGGCCCCATATCAGGTCAACCTCTACAAGCTCAAGAGCAGAGTGGATATCGACATCAACGACATCGAGCAGGCGAAGCACTATAAGGTTGGTGGCGAGTACCAGGACATCAAGCAGCTTTACCTAAAGGCGGCAGGCTTCAAGGAGGATTGGAATATTGAGCTTGTGAGGACGGCAGACCTGAATATACGCAAACTGTTTGCTGGCCGAATCGATCTTCTGCCGGTCAGCGAGACCAACCTGCCTTACATCCTGAGAGCAGAGGGCTTTCAGCTCGATGACGTAGAGAAGGTACTGGAGCTGGACGAAATTTCGAATCCGCTCTACATGGCGTTCAGTCTGGACGTATCACCAGAAGTGGTGGAACGGGCCAGACTGGCGCTCAAGGAACTGAGGGAGGGGGGCGTGATTCAGGAAATCTATGATGCTTACATGAAATAGAACGGACTCAGTAGCCTCGCCAGAACCGCTGTTTCCAGTCCTGCACACGTCCATTTTTGATCTCTACACCTTCTTCTACCAGCCGCCGCACCTGTTCATGATACTTCTTCGTCTCCTGGGCGAACGCGACCTGTCCGCCGGTACGAACGACCCTGTGCCACGGCAGGCCGTCCACCTCCCCAAGAATGCGCCCGACGAAGCGCGCCAGCCCCGGCTGCTGCGACAGACGCGCAACTTCACCATAGCTGCACACGCGGCCGGGCGGGATGGCCATCACCGTTGCGAAGATGGCCTGGCGGCGTTCATCCTCAGACCCGGATGCCACCATCTACCTCGATGACGCGTCCAGTGAGGTAATCGTTCTCGATGATGAAGGCGATGGTCTTCGCGATCTCATCAGGCTGACCCATGCGCTGCAGCGGAATCTGGCTCGTCATTTTCTGCAGGGCCTCGGGCTTCATGGAGCGGATCATATCGGTTTCGATAAAGCCCGGTGCCACGGCCATGGAACGGATGTTGTACCGCGCCAGCTCCTTCGCCCAGGTCACCGACATCGCCGCGACGCCAGCCTTGGCGGCTGAATAATTGCTCTGACCGATATTTCCGGCGCGGGAGACGCTCGAGATATTGATGATGACGCCAGGTCGCTTGGCATTGATCATATGCGTCGCGGCTTCACGCCCGCAGAGGAAGACGCCAGTCAGGTTCACGTCGATGACCATCTGCCACTCAGCCAGAGACATGCGCTTGACGATCTCGCCATCCTTCGCCTTGATCAGCATGCCATCACGCAGCACACCCGCATTGTTCACAAGGCAGTCAATGTGACCGAAGTAATCGACCACGGCGCCGAACACTGACTCGACTTCGCTCTCAGAAGCGACATTGCACTTGAAGGTGGCGACGTCCATGGCACCCGCTTCGCGGCACTGCTTCGCGGTTTCCGTGAGGCCGTCTTCATTGACGTCCAGCAGAGCCAGCTTGGCTTTCCGAGAGGCCAGGTACAGCGCCATTGAGCGCCCAAGACCAGCGCCACCGCCGGTAATCACAACTACACAATCGTTCGCATTCATAATCAACACACCTGTCTGCACTGCCGACTTGTTGTCAGCAGTTCTTGAATCGATAGCTCGGCCAGGTATGGTATGCTATCTCCCTTCTTCCAACCAGTTCGGCCCGAAACTCATGAGTCGCCTGTTATTTCTTATTCCGGTTATTGCCATTATCGAGCTCATCGTCCTAGTCAATGTTGGGCAGGTGATCGGTCTCGGCCCCACCATCCTTATCATTATTGCAACCGGTGTCACTGGCGCCTGGCTACTCCGTCGCCAGGGTACGCAGATACTCGCGCAGGTGCAGATGAAAGCGGCAGCCGGTGAGATGCCGGCCAGGGAGCTCGTTGAGGGGCTGCTGATGCTGATAGGCGGCATCCTGTTGATGACGCCCGGCTTCGTGACCGATGCTTGCGGTCTCTTCCTGATTCTGCCGCCAACACGGGCCATGCTGATTGCCGGTGTGAGCAAGCGACTCGCTGGTGCTGCGGTGACCCGCTACAGCACCTTCGGCGGCGCCAAGGGACCGTTTGGCAAGAGTCAGGGTCCTTTCAATAGCGGCCAGGGCCCTTTCGGTGCAGGTGGCTTTGGCCAGCGCCCGGATGGTAATCCCTTCGGCAGCGGGCCGGCTGCCAATGAAGATCATGTTCGCCCCTCCAGTTCAGAATCCGGCTCAGGCCGCGTCATCGAAGGTGAGTTCACCGAGATCGATAAAAAGTAAAAATTTTTCCTCTCCGCCCGTTGAATTCCTGACGGGCAGCCCCACATTCAGTTCACATCGCCACTGCAGTGCGTCCCGGATATTGCCGGACACCGCGGTCGTGGCACGTAACATCAGTAAAAATCTGGTTTTTTCGAATTGGGAGAGTCTCTGAGATGAAAATTCGTCCGCTTCACGATCGTGTGGTCGTTCGCCGTAACGAAGAAGAAACAAAATCTGCCGGCGGTATTGTGTTGCCAGGAAGTGCTGCAGAAAAGCCGCAGCAGGGCGAGGTTCTTGCTGTTGGTGAAGGCCGGATCCTGACCAACGGTGACGTGCGTCCTTGCAGTGTAAAAGCCGGTGACAAGGTCATGTTCGGTCAGTACTCAGGCAGCACCGTCAAGGTCGACGGCGAAGAGCTTCTCATCATGAATGAGAGCGATATCTTCGGCGTTATCGAAGGTTAATCACCGAAGGTTAATCAGCGAAGGTTAATCGGCGAGGCTTAATCAGCGAACCCTGATACCGGCCACTGTGCCAGCAAACCTCAGGCTCACGATCAAATAAACAATTTCTGAAGGATTAATTGAAATGGCTGCTAAAGAAATCAAATTCGGCGAAACCGCCCGTAAGCGCATGGTCGCAGGTGTCAACATCCTGGCGGATGCGGTTAAAGTTACCCTGGGCCCTAAAGGCCGTAACGTCATCCTCGACAAGTCGTATGGCGCACCTACCGTCACTAAAGACGGCGTTTCTGTTGCCAAGGAAATCGAACTGAAAGACAAGTTCGAGAACATGGGCGCACAGATGGTCAAGGAAGTCGCTTCCAGAACCAACGACGAAGCTGGCGACGGTACTACCACTGCAACTGTTCTCACTCAGGCCATCCTGAACGAAGGCCTCAAGGCCGTTGCTGCTGGCATGAACCCAATGGACCTCAAGCGCGGCATCGACAAGGCCGTGAAGCAGGCCGTTGAAGAAATCCGTTCACTGGCCAAGCCATGTGCAGACAGCAAGGCAATTGCCCAGGTTGGTACTATTTCTGCCAACAGCGACAATCGCATTGGTCAGCTGATTGCTGACGCGATGGAAAAAGTTGGCAAGGAAGGCGTGATCACCGTTGAAGAAGGCACTGGCCTCGAAGACGAACTCGAAGTCGTTGAAGGCATGCAGTTCGACCGTGGCTACCTGTCGCCTTACTTCATCAACAACCAGGAGAACATGAGCGCTGAAGTCGAAGAGCCGCTGGTTCTGCTGGTAGACAAGAAGATCAGCAACATCCGTGAGATGCTGCCTGTTCTCGAAGCTGTCGCCAAGGCAGGCAAGCCGCTCCTGGTCATCAGTGAAGACCTCGAAGGCGAAGCGCTGGCGACTCTGGTTGTCAACAACATGCGCGGCATCGTCAAAGTTGCTGCTGTGAAGGCCCCTGGCTTCGGCGACCGTCGCAAGGAAATGCTGCAGGACATCGCCATCCTCACCGGCGGTACTGTCATCTCTGAAGAAGTTGGTCTGTCTCTCGAGAACGCCACCCTTGACGACCTCGGTCGTGCCAAGCGTGCCGTGATCACCAAGGAAAACACCACCATCATCGATGGTGCAGGCGCGAAGAACGATATCGATGCGCGTGTTGGTCAGATCCGCAAGCAGATTGAAGACACCACTTCAGACTACGACCGTGAGAAGTTGCAGGAGCGCGTTGCCAAGCTGGCAGGCGGTGTTGCAGTCATCAAGGTTGGCGCTGTAACTGAAACTGAAATGAAAGAGAAGAAGGCTCGCGTAGAAGACGCGCTGCACTCTACTCGTGCTGCAGTTGAAGAAGGCGTAGTACCTGGCGGCGGCGTTGCACTGTTGCGCGCATTGCAGGGTCTCGAAGGCCTGAAGGGCGACAACGATGATCAGACCGTCGGCATTAACCTGCTGCGCAAGGCCATGGAAGCGCCACTGCGTCAGATCGTTACTAACGCTGGTGGCGAAGCCTCAGTCGTTATCGACAAGATCAAGCAGAACAAGGGTGCCTACGGCTACAATGCTGCCTCTGAAGAATACGGCGACATGCTGGAAATGGGTATCCTGGATCCAGCCAAAGTCACCCGTACTGCACTGCAGTCTGCGGCTTCCATCGCCAGCCTCATGATCACTACCGAGTGTATGATCGCTGATGAGCCAGCTGACGAGAAGGGCGGCGGCATGCCAGATATGGGCGGCATGGGTGGAATGGGCGGCATGGGCGGCATGATGTAAAGCCCTCGCTTCCCAGCGAAATATCGACAGGCTTACGCATATGTAAGCCTCAAGATGAGAAGAGCCTCGCATCCCTATGGTTGCGAGGCTTTTTTATGAGCAGTTAAATGTGAATTCACTGCTATGCTTTTGCTATGATGCGTCGCTTTCGTGGCTGCGAAACAGAGTAGCGCCAATGTCGTTCAATGGATTAATGCCTTTTTCATGAGAATCTTTCTCGCTATCGCATCGGTGCTGCTGGTATCGCTCATTTTCATCACGAGCGCGCTCGTTCATATGCCGGCAGCCGTGATGTGGGATATGGTCAGCAAGACTGCGGATTTGCGATCGATGCCCGTTCAGCCGCAGCAGCTCTCGGGTACTATCTGGGATGGTGCTGCGCTGGCTGTTGTGCAGCAGACCGGCGAGCGGGTACTTATAGATTGGAAGCTCTCCGTCAGTAGTCTGCTGTTTGGCGACGAATTTGTGCAGACCCAGGTCAGAACCCGCGGTATCGACCTCACTGTCGGAGCGACCACGACTGCCTCTGTGGCAGACCTGAATGTTAGCGGAAGTATCGATCTTGACCTGTTCAAGCCAATTTTGTCGCAGAACCGTCTACAGGTCGGTGGTTTGGTTGATGTAAGAAATGTTCAGGCACGTTACGATTTCAATAACGAACAACTATTAAGCGCCGATGGAAATTTATACTGGCCCGGCGGCCGTGTAAGCTATCCAGTGGGTGCGAATGACCAGACTGCAGATATTCCTGCCCTGCGCGGTGATCTCGGTCAGACCAGCGGGCAGCCATCGCTCGATCTCGTGCTGAACGATACGGGCGCCAAGCTCCTGTCGGCAGTGCTCGAGCCGGGGATGACGCTGGCCTTGCAGGTTCGCAAGCGTATGCTGGATGTGGCCGGTGCGCCGTACAGTGATCGAGCTGATGCGGATGCGATTGTGTTCCGGCTGAAACAGCCGCTGGTGAGGCCTTAGTTATGGCGACAAGTCGCTTGTTGGCTCTCGGCGCAGGGGCACGGAATTTTTTGACGAATATTCTACTGTGGACCGCCATCGTGCTCTTCGTATGGCTGCTTGGAAAGTGGATTTGGCCAGTGCTTTATCCAGACGCATTCAGACCTTTGGTCGCGAACTTTGAGCAGGGTCGCGGTGGCACTGAAACAATTAAGGCAAACTATGCCGCCTGGAATCTGTTCGGCCGCAAGCCCGCTGGCGAAGTTCGCCAGGAAATGGCGCAGGTCGAGGTGCCGGAGACCAGCATGCAGCTCGATCTGCATGGCGTCGTAGTAGGGCTCGATAGCCGAAGCAGCGGCGCGATAATTTCGGAACGGAATGCTGAGGCGAATTACTATAGGATGGATGAGGAATTGCCAGGGGGCGTAGTACTGGCTGCTGTTTATGATGATCGAGTATTGCTCGATCGAAACGGCGTCATGGAAACCCTTTCCTTCGATAAGGGCGCGACGATCAAGACTATGGCACGCCCTCAGGTTGCGGCCAAACCTGCGTCGAGCAATTCGGGCGCACCGCTGCCGCAGTCGCCGGAAGAGTTTCTCAGCATGGCTGAGCAGCAGCTGGCAGAAGATGCGCCAGCCGCGCTTGCCTCTGTCGGGCTTGAGCCTGCAGCCGCTGGCGGCGCCGCAGAGGGCTATCGTTTTACTGGCGGCAATCCGATGTTGCGATCGCTGAACCTGCGGGCGGGCGATGTGATCCGCTCAATAAATGGTCATGTGCTGGGTAATGTTCAGGAAGACAGGCGCATGATGAAGGAATTCCACCAGAGCGGAATGCTCGAAGTGGAAGTGGAACGCGATGGAGCTGTGTTCTCAATAAGCTATCCTATACCGTAAGCTAGGCGGTTTGGTGCGGGCAGCACTCAGCTGATGAATTTGAATCGACCACTTTTATAAGCAGAACTATATGTCCAGGATGATAAGATCACCTCTGCAGCCGGTTTCGACAGGCCTGACCGGCGAAACCGGTCAAGACCGCTGCTTGAATGCAGACCGTTTTCTTGCAAGCAGACATGCTTCGAGCGGTGTGAAGCGGCTCGTGAGTGCCGTGGCCATGAGCGCCTTGCTTGGCGTAGGTGCCCAGGTAGTCGCTGCCCCACCGGCTGGCGATCAGAACGCTGCAGCCAACGAAAGCCAGGAGCAGACCTGGAAGATCAATCTGAAGGACGCGGACATCCGCGCCTTCATCACCCAGATCGCAGACATCACTGGCTACAGTTTTGTCATCAATCCCAGGGTCAAGGCCAAAGTCACTGTCATCTCAAATACGCCGATGAACAGGGAGGAAGTCTACGAGATGTTCCTCTCGGTACTGAACGTACATGGCTTCAGTGCTATTCCTGGCGAAGATGTCATCAAGATCGTGCTGGAGAACGAAGCCAAGCAGGGCGCAGCCAACCTGGATCGTTTCAAGAAGGTCCCGGCCGATCAGCTCGTGACCCAGGTCATTGAAGTCAAGAATGCCAACGCGCTGGAGCTGGTGCCCATTCTGCGCCCGATGGTGGCTAAGTACGGTCACCTCGCGGGTGTCGCGGCCTCCAATGCCCTCATCATTAGTGACCACGTTAACAACATCAATCGCATCCGCTCTCTGGTTCGCGAGCTCGATAGTCCGGCTGATTACAAGCTCGAGGTTATCCAGCTCCAGGAAGCCTGGGTCGGTGATCTCGTCAAGCTACTCGAGCAACTGGCGCCTACTGAGCTCGGCAAGGCTGGTGCTGGTAAAGGCGGGCCTGGTGGCAAGTTCAGTGTCGTCGCCGACGAGCGCAGTAACCGCCTGATCGTCAAGGGCGATGATGTCTTCAGAGACAAGGTCCGTGATCTCGTCGCCAAGCTGGATCAGCCGGCCGCTGTTTCCGGTGCGACCAAGGTCATCAATCTCCGTAATGCCGACGCCGAGAAGCTTGCAGAGCTGCTCAAGGGCATCATGGGTGATATCGAGAAGAACGTCAGTAAAGGTGGCGAGGGTGGCGCACCGGGTGGCGGCGGTGGTAGCCAGTCAACCAAGGTCAGCATCTATGCTGATGAAGGTCTGAACGCGCTCGTGGTTCGTGCAGAACCATCGATGATGACTGAAATTGAAGCCATCGTGGAGCAGCTCGATGTTCGTCGTGCTCAGGTACTCATTGAAGCGGCTATCGTGGAAATAAGTGACGGTCTGAGTCGTGCGCTTGGCGTACAGCTTGCCGCAGGTGCCAATAACGTTCCTGCCGCCATCACCAACTTCTCAAATGGCGGTGTTTCTGCAGCCACGGTGATCGGCGCGATTATTTCCGACACGGGCACAATTCCCGGTGTCCCGGATGGCGCTGCCATTGCCTTCGGTGAGAAGAAAGACGACGGCAAGGTATGGGGTGCGCTCATACAGGCGCTTGCTACCAGTGGACAGGCCAAGCTGCTCAGTACACCGAGCATCATCACCATGGACAACCAGGAGTCCGAGATCGTTGTGGGTCAGAACGTACCATTCCGAACCGGCTCGACTTCAACCGGTACCGATGGCCTTTCGAATCCCTTCACCACGATCGAGCGGCAGGATGTCGGTCTGACCCTGCGAGTCACGCCGAGCATCAGTGATGGTGAGCTTGTCCGACTGGAAATCGAGCAGGAGTCTTCGTCTATCGCGCCTTCGAATGAAGCGGCGAGCGACATTATCACCAACAAGCGCGAAATCAAGACCTCGGTTCTGGCAGACAATCTTGAAACCATCGTACTCGGTGGTCTCATCAGCGAGAACTATCGCTTCAGCGAAGCCAAGGTGCCACTGCTGGGTGATATACCCTTGATCGGGGCGCTGTTCCGTACCACGACGAGAAACAAGGAAAAGGCCAACCTTATGGTCTTCCTTCGGCCTACCATCCTGCGCAATAAGGGTGAGGCCAAGACTATCGTAGAAGATCGCTACAACAGGCTGTGGAAGCTGAATCTGGACCTCAAGGCACAGACTGAGGGTGAAGAGGCAGTTGGAGAGCTTGTGCGGCCAGAGGTTGAGTCACTCTTCCTTGGCAATCCGCTTGAAGATCGTTCGAAGTCGAAAAAGGACCCGGTGCTCATCAAGCCAGATCAGGAACCGAAAGTACTGTAAATGAAAAGCCGGCATTGCCGGCTTTTTTCATGTCAGGGTAGTGATATCAGGCTTGAGGAGAAGGCCGGATGATCCGGCACGTGTGGCAGGCAGAGCTTCAGTTTCTTCATCAGCTCAGCATAGTCACTGGCTACGATATTGATATGACCAACCTTGCGACCGGGCCGCTCGGATTTACCATAGAGATGCAGGTGCGTGTCGGTGAGCGTCAGGACGGCGGCTGTATCGGCCTCCTGGCCGATGAGGTTCACCATGCAGCTTACACCTATCGCGCCGGTATCGCCGAGTGGCAGGCCTGATACTGCTCGCAGGTGGTTCTCGAACTGGCTCGTGTGGGCACCATTCTGTGTCCAGTGACCTGAGTTGTGCACTCTCGGTGCCATTTCGTTCGCCATCAACGAGCCGTTTACCTCGAACAGCTCGAGCGCCAGCACGCCAACATAATCCAGGTGGTTCAGCAGGCGCTCAGCATAATCGCTCGCCCTGACAAAGGTTTCGCTACTACAGTCGGGGGCAGGGGCTATGGTGTACCTGAGGATGCCCTCGCAATGAATATTCTCCATGAGAGGGTAGGTGGCAGTCGTGCCATCCTCCGCTCGCACTGCAATGATGGAAAGTTCGCGCTGGAAGGGAATGAAGGCTTCGGCAATCAACTGTCGCTCCCCCAAGGTCCGCCAGACATCCGCAATGTCGGCAGCGTCACGTAATACCGCCTGACCCTTGCCATCATAGCCCTCTGTCGTGGACTTGAGCACGCAGGGCAGGCCAAGCGCCTCGACTGCCTGCTCGAGATCCGTCTGCGAGTCGATGACCCTGAACGGCGCTGTCGGAATGTTCAGTGACTCGAAGGTCTGTTTCTCAAGCACCCGATTCTGGCAAATGCGTAGCGCCTTCACGCCAGGATAGAGCGGTTTGGTAGCCGCGACCTGGTTCGCAAGGTCAAGCGGTAGATGTTCAAACTCGTAGGTCACCACATCAACATCGTTGATGAAGTCACTCAGGGGCGCCAGGCTGTTGTCAGGATCGCTATAAATTTTGCCCAGTCCGGCCGATGGTGCGCCTGAGGTGTCGTAAAACGCGAATTGCATGCCAAGCGGTATGCCTTCCAGCGCCATCATTCGTCCAAGCTGGCCTGCGCCCAGTACGCCGACCTTCAGTCCGGTAGTGCGATTGCGGCTGCGCGCGGCCTTTTTCATGAGGATTGGCCTGGCTGAGCATCGAGATCAAGCCGAGGGTCACTGCCCCTCGACACGGTTTCGGTCTGCTGCTGACGGAACTCATCGATGTGCCTGCGCACACTGTCGTCGTGCAGGCTGATGATCTGGGCTGCCAACAGCCCGGCATTGCTCGCACCGGCCTGACCAATGGCGAGCGTGCCTACGGCGATGCCCGCAGGCATCTGCACGATTGATAGGAGTGAATCGAGTCCATTAAGGGTCTTTGACTTCACCGGCACGCCGAGTACTGGCAGGGGCGTGTGCGCAGCAACCATGCCTGGCAGGTGGGCTGCACCGCCGGCGCCGGCGATAATCACCATCAGGCCGCGCTCGCGGGCCTGTGTAGCATACTCGGTGAGTCTATGAGGGGTGCGATGCGCAGAGACCACCTCGACTTCGTGAGCGACCCCGAGTCTGGTCAGCATTTCTGAGGCATGGATCATAGTGGGCCAGTCTGATCTGGAGCCCATGATAATTCCGACCCGCGCCTGTTTGGATTCGCTCATGAATGATGTCTACCGGCAAATTGAAAACCGTGCAGTCTATCTACGGCGGCCATCGAGTGCAATAAGCATGGATTTCGACCGCTACCTTAGCGACAATGAAATCAGACTCGAAACCACGCTTCCTCAAGCCGCTTGATGGAGCAGCCTCATGAATTCTGGAGACCCATGGAACCACTCAAACCCGACTTCGATGAACTCGACAGGCCCGGCACTGGCAGAGGCAAGGCGACTGTGCAGCGCGGCACCGGTGAGCACCACCGTACTGACGACAACGCTGCTGACGATAGCAGCATGAGAGCAGGTCGCGACAGCTATGCGGCATCGGGTGGGCATGGAGCGGGCTATGGAGGGCGAGCGCAGCCTGCGCAGGCAGCCAAAGGGTCTGGTAGCACCTGGCTGCTCTGGCTGCTCCTGTTGGCGCTGGCAGCCGGTGGTGGCTATGTTCTCTACCTGCAGCAGCAGATCGTAGACAACCTGCAGGATGAGCTGACTACTGCACAGACGCTGGCGGATGAAAGTCAGAAGCTCGCCGGTGAACTCGAAGGCCAGCTCAGCCAGACTGATGCAACCTTGGCACAAAGCGGCAACGAAATGGCCCGGGCGCTGAAGAAGATGGACGCCCAGTTGCGCAAGCTTGAAAAATCCACAGCGGCGGAGACTGCCGAAGCTGCGAAGAAGCTGGCTGCCCTGGAAAAAAGCAATGCCGTTCTGGTGCAGAAGCAGCTTGCCCTGGATGCGCAACTCGGGACAGCCAACAAGGCCATCGAACAGCACACTCGGAGTCTCTCGACCCTCAGCCAGCTTTCGGAGGACATCCTCGCCGAGCAGAATGCCCTGAGTGCCACTACAACGGCACTCGAGACGCGCCTTGGCAAAGTTGATGAGGCAGTGGCGCAGATGGCCGAGCAGGCGGGAGCGGCGACTCAGGAGCGTCTGGCTGCCATCACGGGCAAGATTGAACAAGTGGACAAGGGGCTGTCGCAGTTGCAGTCCTCGGTAGCACAGCAGGGCGATCAGCTCGTGGAGGCACGTAAGCTCGCGCAGAGTGCCTCCAGAGCGGCCTCGCGTGAAGTGGTCACGCCAGAAACCATGAAGTCCCTGCAGCAGCAGGTGGACTCAATCGACGCTGCGAGACAGCAGCTGGTGCAGCGTTTTGTGGCAGTAGACAGGCGTTTGAATGAGCTGGCGCTGCAGCTCAATCTCATGTCTTCACAATAATTTAAATTAAGTGAGGATTAGGTGTTGACAGAGGTGGGTCCTCTCTTTAATATTCGCGGCCTCAAACGTGCAAGCAGAAACATCGCAAGCACGCACTGATACCGAATATCGACGCAGTCCTCAGGACGAAATCTAAAGCGTTGAGCTCGGGTGGTTAGCTCAGCTGGGAGAGCGGCGCCCTTACAAGGCGTAGGTCACAGGTTCGATCCCTGTACCACCCACCAAAATGGAGCGGTAGTTCAGTTGGTTAGAATACCGGCCTGTCACGCCGGGGGTCGCGGGTTCGAGTCCCGTCCGCTCCGCCAACTTTTTCTGAATTCTCTTGCCGTTTATGGCACGGAAAATAAAACCGACTTGCGCAAAGCATGCCGGTTCTTTCTTGCGTCCGGATTTTTTCGGGCACGGAAATAGGTGGAGCAGCAGGACCTGATGTTCATGAAGCTCCATCAGGTCCTCCGTCCGCGTCCTACTGCGCGTTCACGACAGCCTCAATCTGCGCAGCCACGTCTTTTCCAACCAACTCATGCATCCGACCGCTTGGATGAATCTTGTCGAAGAAGGCATAGTTTGGCAGCAGGGCCTCATTACACGGCGGCTTGAATGCGAAATCTGCAATGATGTAGCAAGCGTCCGTGGTGTTCGTCAAACCCAGTTCAGCAGCTCGTGCTAGCTTGTCATTGAAGATTGCAAAGGTGTCAACCACGGTGATCTCTACGCCGGTGAGATTCATGGTCAGCAGCTGGTTTTTCACAGAGTCCAAGGTAAGGCGTAATGAATCGTTGTAGTACTGCGTCAACATGCTGGCCTTGGCGGCTCTTCCGGGCGTTCCTGCATCTGCTTCCAGGAGATCTGGGGTCTTGCCGATATCCGGCACAGTCAGCACGAAGAACTCCCGACCACCCCTGGTTGCGATATCCATGACCGCATCGCCAACTTCGGCCACCGCTGCATCGAGTGCAGCCGTCGCTGCAGCACCCTCCTGTCCAACAGCGCCAGTAATGTCATTACCGCCTATAAATATGATGAACAAATCCTTCGGATCCACGACATCATTGTTGTTGCGCAGGAAGAAATCGATCTGGTTGCTCAGTGTCAGGTTCGGGTCTGGGTCGTTCGCCTTCGATCCGGACACAGCATAATTGGTGCCGTCTTCCCCTGGTTCGACGTATTCCGCCGGTTCAACCGCTTCGCCCAGCGCCTGGGCCACGTAATCGACAATGACGGGACCGTTGGTAATTCGATTTTCATAGAATGGGTCAGGCAGATCGTCGTTGAATGTCAGAAATTCTCCGATGTTCCCGGTGTCAGAGAGACTGTCCCCGAAAACGTAAAGATCCCGTCCTTCGTCACGTTCTTCCTTATCGTCATCATCGCTACAGGCGATGAGCGAGCAGCTGATCAATACACTGGCGAGCAGTCGCCGCACGGGCACGGCATTCATGGATTCGAGCACGTTTATAACTCCTTCTGGGCTTGTTGCGTCCTTCGGACTCTCCTGCCGCTAAATTTGCAGCACAGGCTGGATACGCTCGAATCATGGCAACCGGAGCAGAGACCTTCACGATACTGTCATCAAGTCTGGGAATACTGTGTGGAAGACGGGCGAAGCGCCCATTGGAGGCCGGACAGGAGAACGTGACATGCAGGATTACTATGAAGAACTTATGGAGGAGAGTGTTTCACGCAGTAGTGACATTTTCTTCGATGATGACAGCGACCAGGACGATGGCGAGGAACTCTAGACGACGCGCTGAGGCGAGTAAGTCTGGCTGCTCATTCGTCTGCCTGCCATCGTCTGCGGGCACGGTGAAACGAAGCGGGGTTGGCAAAGCCAAGCTCGAAGCTGATCTGGGTGAGTGAGCGGTTTGTGGTTTTCGCCAGGAGTTCCGCCCGGTTGCGACGCACCTCATCCAAAAGCCTGTTGAAGCTGGTGTTCTCTCTCGCGAGCTGTCGACGCAGCGACCACGGGGTCGTCACCAGTTGATCGGCTGTTTCAAGAAGGCTGATACCGCCACTTTCCAGACGAGAACGGATGACCTCCGACACTCGCTCTGCCATCGTCATATCCACCTGTACTCTGGTAAGCGCTTCATCGCAGATGCCTAGCATCTGCAGGTGCGTCAAGGGGTGCTTGTACAGTGATGGCAGGTCAAGGGCGGATTCTGAAAACAGCACTGCATTCCGCGCCTGGCCGAAATACACAGGGCAGCCAAAGAAGGCTCTGTAGGCCTGAGCATAGTCAGGTTGCGGATACTCCACTTCCACATAGTCGACGATGTCGCTTCGACCGGTGAGCCAGCGGGCAATCGCGAACCAGCCGGCAAGGGTGGCGTCGACGACGAAGTGGTTAAATTCGTTATAGGGTTCGAGCGAGTAGAGTTGAGCTACGCCGTGCAGCCGACGGTTCGATTTCGTGGCGCGTGATCGATCTTTGATCTGCTCGCGATAATAGCGACTGCTGCCTTGCTGGTTCCTGCTGGCCAGTCGCTCATACATGATGGCCAGCCTAATCGCGTGTTCCAGCGAGTTGGCAGTCATCGCGGCGTAACCCGGTAGCCCGAGGGTGGTAACCTGCATCCGCGCACCCATTTCAAGCCCCAGATCGGCCCGGCCGCTCAGATCAATCAGCTCCTTACCGATACGCATGTAACGCTGAATGCTCACTCTCGTCTGGGGCTGCTGGAGCGCCTCCTCGCCGAGCTTGTATTTACGCAAAACGGGATCGGGGGTCGCGCCTAGAATCTGTGCAGTATCGATCAGCAAACGAAGAAAATTTACTGATACATCGCCAAGTGGGCGAGCGCTACTTTTGGGACGTGTCATGGGCCTGCGCTTCAGAGATACGATTCTGTAAGTTTAGGACATTGTCCTGTTGTCTGTCAGGGTCTACATTACAGCGCTACAGAATGACCAGTTGCCCGATGTTGGGCAGCCAGCTCACCAGCGGAGATCAGTATGCACGCGACTCTCGAGTCAGATCAGAAATATCCACACATGCTCAGCCCACTGGATCTCGGGTTCACCACCCTGAAGAACCGCATGTTGATGGGCAGCATGCATACTGGCCTCGAAGAGTCTCCGAACGGCTTCAACCGCATGGCAGCCTATTTCGCAGAGCGAGCCAAGGGCGGTGTTGGCCTGATCGTCACCGGTGGCATCGGTCCGAACGAAGAAGGCTGTGTGGCGCAGGGTGCCTCCAAGCTGACGACGCCGGAAGAGGTGGCCAAGCACAGGATCGTCACGGACGCTGTGCATGCTTACGACGGCAAGATCTGCATGCAGATTCTCCATGCTGGCCGTTACGCCTACCATCCCAAGCTTGTGGCGCCATCGGCGATCAAGGCGCCAATCAACATGTTCAACCCTAAGGAGCTGTCGACCGAAGAAGTCGATGAGCAGATCGAAGCCTATGCCCGCTGCGCCGCATTGGCTCAGGAAGCCGGCTACGATGGCGTCGAGATAATGGGGAGTGAAGGCTACTTCATCAACCAGTTCATCGTTTCGCACACCAACAAGCGCACCGACAAGTGGGGCGGCTCCTATGAGAACAGAACACGACTGCCTATCGAGGTCGTTCGTCGGGTACGCGAGCGAGTCGGACCGAATTTCATCATCATCTACCGCCTCTCCATGCTCGATCTCATCGACGATGGCAGCACCTGGGATGAGGTTGTACAGCTTGGTCAGGCCATAGAAAAGGCCGGCGCCACTATCCTGAACACTGGAATCGGCTGGCACGAAGCACGAGTGCCGACAATTGCGACCATGGTGCCGCGCGCGGCCTTTACGAAAGTAACAGCGAAGCTCAAGCCGCATGTCAACATTCCGGTCATCACCACCAACCGGATCAACATGCCTGCAGTAGCTGAAAAGGTATTGGCCGACGGTGATGCCGACATGATCTCCATGGCGCGTCCTTTCCTGGCGGACCCCGACTTCGTCAACAAGGCGGCGGCCGGCAAGGCGCATGAAATCAATACCTGTATCGCCTGTAATCAGGCCTGCCTTGACCACACCTTCCAGCTCAAGCTGACGAGCTGCCTGGTGAATCCACGCGCGTGTCATGAGACCGAACTTGTTTATATAAAGACCGCGCAGCCACGCAAGATTGCCGTGGTGGGTGCCGGGCCTGCTGGACTGGCGGCGTCGACGATTGCCGCAGAGCGTGGCCATGATGTGACCCTGTTCGACTCGGCTGACAAGATCGGTGGTCAGTTCAATATGGCGAAGCTGATTCCTGGCAAGGAAGAGTTCTACGAAACCCTGCGTTACTACGACGTCATGCTGAAGAAGCACAATGTTGATGTGCGTCTGGGCGTGCGCGTGACTGCGCAGGACCTGATTGATCAGGGTTTCGATGAAGTCTTGCTCGCGACAGGTGTGAAGCCGCGGACCCCTGAAATCGAAGGTATCGATCATCCGAAGGCTGTGAGCTATATCGACGCCCTGTATCAGCGAGTGGAAATAGGTCAGAAGGTCGCGGTTGTCGGTGCCGGTGGTATCGGTTTCGACGTTTCTGAATTTCTCACGCACACTGGTGAATCACCGGCACTGAATACCGAAAAGTTTATGGAGGAGTGGGGCGTCGATCTGGGCGTAGACCATCGTGGTGGTGTTGCTGGTGTGGAAGCAGAGATCGAGAAGCCTGCGCGCGAGGTCATCCTCATGCAGCGCAAGACCAGCAAGCTTGGCAAGAATCTTGGCAAGACCACCGGCTGGATCCACAGGACCTCGCTGAAGCATAGAGACGTCAAGATGCTGTCAGGCTGTGAATATCTGAAGATCGACGATGAAGGTTTTCACATCACTGTCAACGGCCAGCCGCAAGTGCTCGATGTCGACCACGTCATCATCTGCGCAGGGCAGGAGCCGTTGAGAGAGCTGTTCGAACCGCTGGAAGCAGCAGGTATTCCAGTGCAGCTTATAGGTGGATCAGACGTCGCTGCCGAGCTGGATGCCAAGCGCGCGATCAATCAGGGCTGCCGTGTAGCCGCAGCACTCTAGGCCGTTCGCGGAAGCCAACCCCGTCACAAGTCCGACCCTTCACAGTGCCAGCTACAAAGCTGGCACTGACACCCCAGCCTTTTAGTGCTATTTTTTTCCTGTTGGACCGGCTCGACAGCATGTCGTCCGGAGTGCTTTTGAAGTCGGGGATCGAATGCCCAAAACAGAAATGGTTAATGGTTTTGAAGCGGTACTGTTTCTGGAAGACCAGTACGTGGTCCGGCAGATGCGGTTTGCCGAATTCGAAGCTGTGCTCGATGGCGTCGTGTCGATGCCTGATCTTGCGGATGCCGAGTCATTCGCTGTCTATGCCGTGATGGATGAGCAGCTCCAGGTTCGCGCCACGGTCTTCTTCAAGATCTATTTTGATGAAGACGGTCGCGCCGATCCCGAATGGAACCTGCCGTTGAGAAGGCTCGCGCGAATAGCCGGACCGGGCCCCGACCTTGGTGCCGGCCCGGTTCGTCTTGCCTGTCGAAGCCAGTGTCCGATTTCGTGGCATCTGGCTGACCTGTGGGATCCGGACATGCGTCCTGGCGGCAACGACTTCCAGGTTATTCGCAAGGCCATCAAGGATAACAGGCTAGGATTCGACCGCGTTGCAGAGGGCGCAAGTGGCGGTGCGTCAGGTCTTAAGAGTGGCGGCTATCGTGAGTTGCCTGTTCACGATCAGTTCAGTGACGCTGATAGTCAGGAGCTCAGCGACGAAGATGCGCTCAGTCTAAGTGATGAGTTGCAGGCAACACCCGAGCGTGATGGCACGGGGGTAGATCACCGGACCCGTCTGGCGCGACTCCTGCGCGATCAGCGGCTGCGGATAAAGGCGCTGTCGAGCCAGCATGAATCCGAAATTGGCGATCTTGTTCGTGCACAGCGGCTGGAGCAGCAGGCACACAAGAACCGGACGCAAGTACTCGAACAGAAGCTTCAGCAGGTTGGCGTACTCAGCGACCAGCTGAAAGCGCGACTGAAGGAACGTGGCGAACAGGTCCTCAAGCTGCAAGCTACGGTCGACGAGCTCAAGCAACAGATGCGTTTGCTACAGAAGCAGGTGGCGGCAGGTGCAGTGAGCGGAAAAGCAGGTGGGGCCGATGAGGATCGCAATGCCAGCCGCCTGCGGGCTGAGCTTTCCATCGTGAAGGAGCAGTTGCAACGGCGTGAAGCAGAGTTGCAGATGCGCTCTGAGCGCGAAGATCAGTTGATAGCTGAACTCCAGTCTGCCCAGGCCCAGGTCGAGGATCATGATGAGATGGAGATCGTAACCAGGCTGTCTGAGCTCGATGTCGTCTTCGTGGTATACCATCCGGGTGCGGGCCATTTGACGCTGCCAGCGGCGGATCTCAAGATCTACTCGGAGAAGCCGCTGGCCTATGCCGCCAGCCGTTGCTTTGTGACCGAGCAGAACTACAAGCACTGGCTGGAGCATTACGAAACCCCATTATGTGAAGTCTGTGGCAAGACCGTCGAAAGGATCACTGTGCCTGCTGACTATGAACATGGCGAAGACAACCGCTGTGAGGCTCATAAAGTCGAGCTCTGATATCACGCCTCTGATCCAGCTGATTCCTGCGAGCACCAGCTTTCCACAGCCCGGACAGGGGCAGTTTCTCGTGGTCCGTGGGGACTGTATTGGGGCAGCAGGCGAGGGCAACAAGTACTTCAAGCTGCTCTACAACCTTCCCTCCCTTGAAGCAGAAGCGCCGCCTGTTGTCTCTGTCGGCGGGCCCTGGTCAAACCACCTGCACGCCCTGGCACATGCCTGCGCCGCTCGGCAGCTGACAGTTCACGGCTTTATTCGCGGCCTTGATTATTCGAACACGCCCACCATCGATACCCTGCGCAGCCTGGGGATGCAGCTGCACCATCTTGATCGGGTAACCTATCGAGCAGAGCGCGATCAGCAGTGGCAGGGGCTGCCAGAGCGCCTGGGTCTTGCGCCTGATCAGGTCTGCTTGCTGCCGGAAGGCGGCAGCAATGCTGCTGCGGTGCGAGGCGTCCGGGTGTGGGCGCGATCCATTTTCGATGCGCTGCAGCCAAGTGCGGTCGACCCTGTCACGCTGTATGTTGGCGCCGGCACCGGCGCTACTGTGGCGGGGTTTATCTGCGAGGCTTCAGAGCACTGCCGAATCGTCGGCGTGCCCGCAGGCCGCTTTGGCAATTGGCTAGGCGATGCCGTAACCCGGGCGATAGCCGCACAGGCCGTGCCGGTTGAATGTGAATGGGTCCTTGAGGATGGCGGCGACGCTGGCAACTTCGGGCGCATGACAGATTGGTTAAGAGACTTTATTTCAGGCTTCGATAGAGAGTATGGTATCCGGCTCGATCCTGTGTACACCGGCAAGGTTGCACGGGTGGCACTCGAAGGCGTCGCGCATGACCAGCGCCGACACGTCATGATTCACACTGGCGGCCTTCAGAGAGCAGCCTTTCCCGTCCTCCAGGAGTAGACAGACACATGGATCAGTTCAGAAATATTGGCTTGATTGGCAGACTGGGGTCGGTACAGGTCATCGACACCGTCAGGCGCATCAACAAGTTTCTGAACCTTCAAGGCTATTCGGTAATTCTCGATGACGGGATTGCGAATGTGATGCCCGGCCACTCGGCCCAGGTATCGACGGCCAAAATGATGCGGCAGAGCTGTGATCTCGTCATTGTCGTAGGCGGTGACGGAAGTCTCCTTGGTGCTGCCCGCGCGCTTGCTGGCTCCGATGTGCCTGTTCTGGGGGTCAACCGGGGCCGTCTGGGCTTCCTTACGGATATCTCGCCCAACACGGTCGAAGCTGAAATCCTCGAGGTGCTCAAGGGCAAGTATGTCTCGGAATACCGCTTCCTCATTGGTGCGCTGGTGCGACGGAATGGCGAGCCTATCGGTACCGGTCTGGCGCTGAACGACATCGTGCTGCATCCGGGTAAAAGCACCCGCATGATCAGCTTCGAACTGAATATCGAAGGTCAATTCGTCAATAGCCAGCGCTCGGACGGCCTGATCGTCGCTACCCCGACCGGTTCTACGGCGTACGCGCTCTCAGCTGGTGGACCAATAATGCACCCCAAGCTTGACGCCGTCGTATTAGTCCCCATGTATCCACATACACTGAGTTCACGACCCATCGTGGTCGACGGCAACAGCGAGATCAAGATTCTGATCGGTGAAGACAACCAGACCTATCCGCATATCAGCTGTGACGGTCAGACCCATATCAACTGCGCCCCTGGCGATACAGTCACCATTAGCAAGAAGCCCCAGAAACTGCGCCTCATTCATCCAGAATCGCATGATTTCTATCAGATCTGTCGTGAAAAACTTGGCTGGTCCGGGCATCTGGGAGGTTTTTAGACTTGCCTGCGCCCTTGGGAGCAGCTGTGCCTGAATCCAGCATTTGCGAAGGCTATGACCTCATTGGCGACGTTCATGGCTGTGGCCTCACACTCATTCGTTTGCTCGAGAAGCTCGGTTATAGCCGCCAGGGTGGCTGTTATCGTCATCCAAGCCGGAAGGCGATTTTCGTCGGCGACATCATCGACAGGGGGCCGCGCATACGCGAGGCACTCAGTACAGTTCGGGCAATGGTCGACGCCGGCCAGGCCTACGCGATCATGGGTAATCACGAGTATAACGCCCTGAGTTACTGCACCACGGACGGTGAGGCTTCGGAAAAGCGCTATTTACGAAAACGTACCCCGCGTAATGACCGACTCATCAAGGAGACGCTGGACCAGTTCGCATTGCATCCGCATGAGTGGGCCGCCTATCTGGAATGGTTCATGACCCTGCCGCTGTTGCTGGATTTCGGCCACTTCCGTGTAGTCCACGCCTGCTGGGACAACGATCTGATTGCGCAGTTTCTCCAGCGTTACCCCGATGCGCGCATCGACCTGGATTTTCTCAAGGCTTCAGCAAATCCGGAGTCTTTTGAACATAAGGTGATGGACCGTCTCACCCGTGGTACCGATCTTCGATTGCCGGCTGGTGTGCGCATAGCCGGCGGCGATGGTTTCGTCCGTGACTTCTTCAGAACGAAATACTGGGCGACCAACCCTAAAACCTATGGTGACGTTGTATTTCAGCCTGATGCGCTGCCTGAGAGCGTCGAAGATCGCCTGCTGACGCCTGAAGAACAGGCCATGCTGGCTTACTATGGCCCTCACGAGCCGAAGCTGTTCATGGGGCATTACTGGCTGACCGGCAAGCCACGCCGTATCCGACCGAACATTTGCTGTCTGGATTACAGTGCCGTGAAATACGGCAAACTGGTGGCCTACCGGCTCGATAATGAGCAGGAGATCAGTGAAGACAAGTTTGTCTGGGTAGACGTTGGCAAGGAATCCCAATGGTAGGCTCCGCATGTTCAAAGCTCTAGAGCTCGATGTCGAAACGGATATCAGCGCACTGTACGAAGCACTGAGGCTCAACGGCGTGCCGGTGAGAGTGATCGAGCAGAATGGCCTGCAAAGCATCTGGGTCGAAGACGAGGCCCTGGTCGACAAGGTGAGGGAAGCATTCAGCCGTTATACCCGAAGCCCCGAGATCAGACAGCAGGTCGAGGCCGAGGTCAGCCATCTGCGTGCGAAGAGAAGTCAGCGCAGCTCCGAGGAGTCGTCGTTCTCGAATACGATATTGGAGAGCACGGCCCGCTTCCCGCTGGTCTGGCTCACGTTGGCCTTGCTTCTGCTTGTAGGTGCCTGGACCGGTTTCGGCCGGTTTCCGTCGCAGGATGATTTCTACATGGTTCCGCCCTCGCTGTATGGCGTCGATGGGCTGGCTCAGCGTTGGGAGGTGCTCTGGCGAGTTCTGCTGGAGGGGCAACTCTGGCGGCCGATTTCCCCCGCTCTGACGCATCTGGGGGTACTGCATCTGGTCGGCAACGCGCTCGGTCTCTTCGTTTTTGGGCGAGCCATCGAGTTGATGCACGGCAGGTTGTGGATGCTTGGGCTGATGCTAACGTCTGCGCTGGCCAGCAACCTGGCGCAGTACCTTTTTCACGGGGCGGCCTTCGCTGGTTTCTCAGGTGTCGTATACGCACTGGTGGGCGTGCATGCGGTGGCCCTCATGCTGGACAAGAGTAATCCGGTTTGGGGACCTTCTGGCTTTGTTATCCTGGCCATCATTGGCATGGCCTTCGGGCTTAGTAATCTCAGTGAGCTGTTTGACGTCTACATGGCCGACACGGCTCACTTCATCGGCTTCCTCAGCGGCGTATTGTGGCAAGCCTGTTCGTCACTTGTCAGGCAGCCGCCCAAGCGGCACGCTCCGCTGCATTGACTAATCGATTTGGCGTTAGCATAGGAAAAGTTCATGGACCTGCAGACTCTTCTCAAACAGATTACACCGGACGTCTACGACGCATTGAGGCACTCTTTGCAGCTCGGGCGCTGGCCTGACGGTAAACCGCTCACACAGGAGCAGAAAGCGCTCTGCATGGAGGCGATCATCCGTTATGAGCACATCAACAACTTTCCGGAAGACAAACGTACTGGGTATGTGGGGCCGAAAAAGACATCGGCCTGCGGAACACAAGCCGAACAGATCCTGACCATCAGAGAGACGGGAGAACGACATTGAGCACCAGCCCAGAGCCTACAGCGACAGCACCAAAACTTACCCAGCCCGACATTCCTGATGCTGCTCCCGGGCCAGAGGCCCAGGCCGCGAGCGCATCGCAGAATCAGGCTGTCTACCTGCGCGATTACACACCGCCAGCGTACCGGATCGACACGGTCGATCTTTATGTCGATCTCCATGAGGACCATGCGCTGATCACCGGCAAGCTGACTATTCAGCCAGCAGACGCCAGTTCCAGGGCCGATCTGTGGTTACACGGCGAAGCGCTCGAACTCGTCAGCGCCAGTCTCAATGGCGAGCGACTCTCGGAGGATGACTTCCGTATCGACGAAAATGGCATGCTCGTCAGCTACCGGGACGACATGGCGCAAGCCTTCGAGTTCGAAACCGTGAGTCGAATCAGGCCACAGGACAATACCCGTCTGGAAGGCCTGTACCGTTCGAAGAACCTGTTTTGTACCCAGTGCGAAGCTGAAGGCTTCAGGCGCATCACCTGGTTCCTTGATCGACCAGATGTGATGGCTACCTACCGCTGCACGATCGAAGCTGATCGGGATAAATATCCGGTCTTGCTCAGCAACGGCAATCTCGTCAGCGAGGAGAACGTAGATGGGAACCGCCACCGGGCTGTCTGGGAGGATCCCTTCCGAAAGCCGAGCTATCTGTTTGCGCTGGTAGCAGGCACCCTCGACAGGGTGGAGGACAGCTTCACCACCATGTCTGGTCGCAACATCGACCTGCACATTTACGTCGATCCCGGCAACGCCGGCAAGTGCCGCCATGCGCTGGATAGTCTCAAGAAGGCGATGAAGTGGGACGAAGAGCGCTATGGCCGTGAATACGATCTTGACCTGTTCAATATTGTTGCGGTCGACGATTTCAACATGGGGGCGATGGAAAACAAGAGTCTCAATATCTTCAATTCCAGCTGTGTGCTGGCAGACCCGGCTTCAGCCAGTGACGCCACATTTGATCGTGTCGAGTCCATCGTAGCCCATGAATATTTTCATAACTGGTCAGGCAACCGTGTCACCTGCCGTGACTGGTTTCAGCTGAGTCTCAAGGAGGGGTTTACGGTCTATCGTGACGCCTGCTTCAGTGCCGACATGCACTCGCCCGTGGTCAACAGAATCGAACATGTCCGCTTCCTTCGAACCGCGCAGTTTGCGGAAGACGCAGGTCCCATGGCCCATGCCGTGCGTCCTGAAAGCTACATGGAAATATCGAATTTCTATACGCTCACCATTTATGAGAAGGGCGCGGAAGTCGTCCGTATGATTCACCTCCTGCTCGGCGACGAACTGTTCAGGCGCGGTAGTGATCTGTACTTCGAACGCTTCGATGGCCAGGCTGTCACGACAGAAGATTTCGTCGCGTGCATGGAAGAAGTCAGCGAGCGCGATCTCACCCAATTCAAGCTGTGGTACAGTCAGGCTGGCACGCCCGGCGTCAAGATCAAGGACCGCTATGATGCGAAAACTGGCGAGTACCAGCTCAGTATTCGTCAGCACATACCGGATACGCCTGGCCAGACCAACAAGAAGCCAATGCACTTCCCGTTCTGTATTGGTCTTGTATCTGAGGATGGCAAGGATTTCGATACCAACGTGGACTCGGCGTCCACGGCTGCTGCCAGTTTCCGTGAAGGTCATGGCCTCATGATCGAGCTGCGTCAGAAGGAAGAGACCGTCATTTTCAAGGGTATCCCCCACAAGCCGGTTATTTCTCTGAACCGGGGCTTCTCTGCGCCGGTTCGGGTGGAGTATGAGTACGATACCACTGAGCTGCTGCATCTGATGCAGTACGACAGTGACGGCTTCAATCGCTGGAACGCTGGGCAGATTCTCGCCCTCGGTCTGTTCGACAGGGTATTGGGACGCGCATCTGCCGGAGATAGCGAAGGGGGGGGCGTGGTCGAGATCGATGAGGCTGACAAAGGATTTCTGCAGGAATATTCGAGCGCGCTGAAGCAGTACCTGAAGCCAGGGTCAATCAGCAGCCAGGACCCAGCCTTCTGCGCGCTCCTGTTGCAGTTGCCGGACTTCTCTGCCTGGATCGAGCGCCTGCCACAGGTGGATATTCAGCTTGCGCTGAGTTGTTACGAACAGGCGACACTGGAAATCTGCAAGCAACTGGAGCAGGCCGCCAGCCAATGCTATGACGAGCTGGCCTCACACCCGAACATTGCAGATCGTGAGGCAGGGGCGGAACTGCGCGCGCTGCGCAATACCTGTCTGGCCATTCTTTCACGCCTGCCGGAGCACGCCGAACGGGCGTGGCAGCAGTTCGAAACCGCTCAATTGATGACAGATCAACTGGCCGGCTTCAGAGCCCTGTTACGCTATCCCCGTTCACAGTCGAACCGTCCGGAGCAGGCCATTGCTGCCTTTGAAAAGCAATGGCAAAACGATGGCCTCGTCATGGATAACTGGTTCGCACTTCAGGCAGCCTCCAGAGAGTATGGGACCCTGGCGGATATTAAGCGCTTGTCGGAACATCGTCTGTTCAGCCGCTTCAATCCGAACAAGTTGCGCTCGCTTTTCACGACCTTCGCCGCTCAGAACTGGGCCTGCTTCCACGACCCCAAGGGCGACAGCTATCGCTTCATACGTGAAACCATCGCTGAGCTGGATCAGACCAACCCGCAGATCGCTTCCCGAATGACCACGCCGTTGACCCGGTGGCGGAAGTATTCGGAGCCATACAGCAGCCTGCTCAGGGCAGAGCTGGAGGCCTTGGCGAATCCGGAGGGTGAGACCGAAATATCAAAAGATCTGTACGAGATCGTGTATAAATCACTTCAGGAAGCCAATAAAACAGATTGATTTGCCTGACAGCCACAGGTGGAGCAGCCGTCTCCACCGTGGACAAACTGCGGTGCTGGTCTACGCTAATGAAGTTGGGTACCGTCTGGACTTCGTGATTCGTCTCCTCCGGTGCCAGGTCCCTCACAATCGTCAGGATTACACAGCAGCATGACTTTTATGAACCGGTCGCTACCCTCTAAAACGCTCCTTAGTATTTCCTGCGCAGCCCTTGTGGTCCTCACGGCCCAAATGCCCGCGCATGCAAAGGTCTCTGCCGCAGAAGCGGCAAAGCTCAAGAACGAACTAACGCCTTATGGTGCGCCGCGCAAGGGCAACGGCAAGGATATTCCTGACTGGAAGGGCGGCATCACCGAACCACCGAAAGAATATGAGCGGCCTGGTCAGCATCATCCCAATCCCTTCGCAGATGAGAAACCACTTTTCACGATAGACTCCACAAACATGTCCAAGTACGCGTCGGCCATGTCGGACGGCTTGCAGGCGATGGTCAAGACTTACGCCAGTTCATTCAAGGTGCCGGTTTTTACCTCGCATCGTACTCACGCTGCACCGAAGTGGGTCTATGAGAATACCTTCGAGAACGCGACTTCTGCCGAACTCGTAGACGGCGGAAACGGTATCAAGGGTGCTTATGGCGGTGTGCCGTTCCCAATCCTGGAGGGCTCGGACGAACAGAAGGGGCTGCAGGCCATCTGGAATCACATTACCCGCTATCGTGGAATCTTCGTGACAAGAAAGGCCAGCGACGTGGCCGTACAGCGAAATGGCGAGTACACGCTGGTCACCTCTCAGCAAGAGGTCTATTTCAATTATTACAATCCAGAGGGATCTGCGAAAACCCTCGATAACGTCCTGTTCTATTATCTGTCTTTCAACATTGCGCCAGCACGAAAGGCTGGCGGTGCCGTGCTTATTCATGAAACTGTCGATCAGGTGAAGGAGCCCCGGCAGGCGTGGGGCTACGACTCTGGTCAGCGCAGGGTGCGAAAGGCACCGAACCTGGCATACGACTCACCCATCGCGGATGCAGAGGGTCTTCGCACAGCCGACGACACCGATATGTATAACGGCAGTCCAGATCGCTATGACTGGAAGTACATGGGCATGCGTGAAATGTACATTCCCTACAACAGCTACAAGCTGTCTCAGGAAGACGTTACCTACGAACAACTGCTCGATACGAGTCACCTGAACCCGGATCTTCTGCGCTTTGAAAAACACCGGGTGCATGTCGTTGAGGCAAAGCTCAAGAAAGGCGAGCGCCATATCTATGGCAAGCGCGTATTCTATATTGACGCCGACAGCTGGAACGTGGCAATGGTGGATCAGTACGATACCCGCGATGAGCTCTGGCGTGTCAGTATGGCCCACCTCAAGAACTTCTATGAGCTACCCACGACCTGGACCACGGTCGACGCGTTTTACGATCTGAGATCCATGCGCTACCACGTGCAGGGTATGGACTCCGAAGAAAAGACTGCAAAAATGTTCACCGGTGAAGCACCATCAAGACGTTACTTCAGTCCGCAGGCACTGCGCCGTCGAGGCAGATAGTATTGTGACAACTCCCCGCTGCTTACAGGAATCATAAATGAGTTCAGCACGCACAGCGAAGTTCTGGCTACGCAAGGCCGGCCTGGGTATTTCATTGGCGACCGCATTGGCGGGCGTCATGCCGACGGTCGCCTCCGCGGCAGAACCCTTCGCAAAGTCAGCCATTCAGAGTGACCTCGTCACTTCCACGCTCCTGATCGACGTGGTCAGTGCAGGCAAGCGGCTGGTTGCCGTAGGGCAGCGGGGCCATATCATCTATTCCGATGATGGCGGGAAGACCTGGGAACAGGCCGAGGTGCCGGTTAATGTGCTGCTGACGGCAGTACACTTTCCTGACGCTGATCATGGCTGGGCAGTAGGGCATAGCGGCGTCATTCTTCATTCCAGCGATGCTGGCAAGACGTGGACGAAGCAGTTTGACGGTGACGACGCCAACAAGCTGGTGATCACTGAAGCCGAGGCCACTATCGAAGAGCTGGAAGCCGCAATAGCTGCACTGCAGGCAGGCAACGGGGCTGCCAAAGGCGGTAAGGGCTCGCTGGCCGACCTCGAAATGCAATTGGAAGAGGCGCAGTACAGCCTTGAAGATGCACAGGAAGATGCCAAGCTTGGACCGACCAAGCCCTTACTTGATGTCTGGTTTCAGGACAGTCAGCGGGGCTTTGCGGTAGGCTCCTACGGCTTCTTTTTCAGAACGGTCGATGGCGGCAAGACCTGGCAGAATTACTCTGGCAACATCGATAATCTCGATCGCTTTCACCTCAATGCCATCAATCAGGTGACGGGTGGAACGATCTACATTGCTGGGGAAGGTGGCATCGTCTTCCGTTCAGTCGATGCTGGCGAGTCCTGGCAAACAATGGAAAGCCCGTATGAGGGCTCGTTCTTTGGGGTCACCGGTACCGGCAATGTGAATGAGGTTCTCCTGCTCGGCCTGCGCGGTAACATGTTCCTCTCGACCGACAACGGCGCGACCTGGGACGAAATCAATTCGCAGACCGACGCCACGCTGACCGGCGGGATGGCGCAGAGCTCTGGTCGAATGGTTGTCGTCGGCAACTCGGGCGTCATGCTCTTCAGCTCGGATCACGGCAGGACCTTCCGCGCCCGTATTCGCGATGACCGTCTGTCGCTGACCTCCGCCTGGATCGTGAATGAGGACAAGGTCCTCATCACCGGCGAAAGCGGTGTCAGCATCATGAACGGTATCAGCAAGATTTAAACTGCATTCCCAAATAAGAACTTCTCGAAGGGCTCGTTATGTCAAATCCGCTGCACGACAAGGGCGAACATTATATTACCACCCCCAAAGCTGAGCCTTTGCTGGAGCGGCTGATATTCAACAATCGACCGATTATCCTGATCATCTTTGCTTTGCTGACGGCCTTCTTCGGATATCACGCGGTCCAGATCAAGCCAGATGCCAGCTTTGAACGTCTCATTCCGCTCGAGCATCCTTACATCAAGAATATGATGGAGCACCGGGCAGACCTGCAGAACCTCGGTAACTCGATTCGTATTGCTGTGGCTGTGAAGGACGGCGATATCTTCACCGAAGAGTACATGGATCTGCTCGAGAAGGTTACAGACGAAGTATTCTTCCTCAACGGCGTCGATCGTGCGGGTGTTCAGTCCATTTGGACGCCGAACACTCGCTGGGTCGAAGTGACCGAAGAGGGTTTTCAGGGTGGAACGGTTATTCCTGGTGGCGATGGCTGGGACAAGCAACGTTTGGCCAGCCTGGAACAGAATATTCAGCGATCTGGTGAAATCGGAAGGTTGGTCGCAGACGACTTCAAGTCGACGATTATCTCCGCGCCTTTGCTCGAGAAGAATCCTGAGACTGGCGAGACGCTGAACTATCAGGCTTTTGGAAACTCGATTGAAGAAAAGATCCGTGAGAAATATGCCGCTGATAACCCTAACGTCGAGATTCACGTCGTGGGGTTCGCCAAGAAAGTCGGTGATCTAATCAACGGTATTCAGTCAATTGGTCTGTTTTTCCTCGTGACCATTGGCCTGACTTTCGTGCTGCTCCTGCTGTACTCGCGTTGCTGGTCCGGCACGCTCACGCCAATTTTCGCTTCGATCATTGCAGTGTTCTGGCAGTTGGGCATATTGAAACTACTTGGTTTCGGACTCGATCCGTACTCGGTGCTGGTGCCTTTCCTCGTCTTCGCGGTGGGCATCAGTCATGGCGTCCAGATCGTCAATGCCATGGCTGTGGAAAGTGCGGACGGCCACAACGCGTATGAGTCAGCGAAACGCGCTTTCAGAGGACTCTATGTTCCCGGCATGATCGCACTGTTGAGTGACGCAATCGGCTTCCTGACGCTGTTGTTCATCGAAATTGATGTCATTCGTGATTTGGCTGTGTCGGCAAGTATCGGTGTGGCGGTGGTCATCGTCACCAACCTCGTGCTGCATCCGGTGCTGCTGTCCTACGTCGGTATCAGCAAGAGCGGCGTTCGCTATGTTCAGAACCACGACGAGCGTCACGATCGAAAGTGGCATTGGATGTCGAAGTTTGCTCATCCGTCGGTTGCGCCGGTGTCCATCCTGATCGCGCTCATAGGTACCGGGCTTGGTTTCTATCTCAAGCAGGATCTGAAGGTCGGTGATCTCGATCCCGGCGCTCCGGAGCTTCGGGCCGACAGTCGATATAACATGGACAACAAGTTCATGATCGAAAACTACAGTACGAGCTCTGACGTGCTGGTTGTCATGGTCAAGACAGAGCCTGAGCGTTGCTCGAGCTATCCTGTCATGGCGGCGATGAACGAACTCCAGTGGCGTCTCGAGAACACCCCTGGCGTTGAGTCGACCGCCTCGATCGTGACAGTGTCCAAGATCGTAACGAAGGCCTTCAACGAAGGTAACTTCAAATGGTCGGAGTTGTCGCGTAACCAGCAGGTTATTAACTCCTCTGTCCAGCGGGCGCCTTCTGGCCTCATCAATTCCGACTGCAGCCTGACGCCAGTGTTGGCCTTCCTGGAAGACCACAAAGCCGAGACCCTGCAGCGCGTCGTGGACGTGGTGGAAGATTACGTTGCTGAAAACCCCCAGGACGATTTTCAGTTCCTTTTGGCTGCCGGTAACGCAGGTGTGGATGCGGCAACCAACGAGGTCATCAGCGACGCAAAGAACATGATGCTGGCCTTCGTTTATGCTGTAGTCAGCATACTCTGCTACATCACCTTCCGATCGATTCGTGCGGTGCTCTGTATTGTCATTCCACTCGGTCTCACCTCGGTGCTGTGTGAGGCGTTGATGGCGCAACTGGGCATTGGTATCAAGGTCGAGACGCTTCCGGTTATCGCGCTTGGTGTGGGCATCGGTGTCGACTACGGTATCTATATCTACGCCAAGTTCGAGCACTTCCTGTTACAGGGCCGCTCGCTGCAGAATGCGTATTTCGAAACGCTGCGCAGTACAGGCAAGGCTGTGATATTTACCGGTATCACCCTTGGTATCGGCGTCTGTACCTGGATATTGAGTCCAATCAAGTTTCAGGCCAACATGGGACTGCTGCTGTTCTTCATGTTCATCTGGAACATGGTCGGCGCAATCTGGTTGCTGCCAGCGCTTGCCCGATTCCTGCTTCGGCCCGACCAGATGGTCGCCCGAGCAAAAGCAGCTCAGGTAGCCGGATAGGCAATCGCAAGGAGATGGTTCTGTCATGGAAGGACGGTTCGGAACAGGCAGGTGGCGGTCGAGGCTGCTGCACTGCCTGTTGATAATGACAGCGTCGTATGGCGTCGCTCAGGCTGAAACGCCAAAGCCAGTAGCCGCGCCGACGATTACCATCGCGACCGGCAATGAAACTGGCGTCTACTTTCCTGCAGGCGGCGCCATCTGCCGCCTGGTCAACCAGGTGTACAGCAACAAGGGAACCCGCTGTTTCATCGAAAGCACCGATGGCAGTATCGCCAACCTTGAGGCACTCGCCCGCAAGGACGTCTCCTTTGCAATCGTTCAGACCGACTGGCAGTACAATGCCTATCATGGCAGCGAAACCAGGTCTGCCCAGAAATCGCTCCGCTCGGTCTTCAGTCTGCATCCAGAGGCATTTACTGCAGTCGTACGTGCCGACTCTTCGGTTCATGATCTCGACGATATGAAAGGCAAACGTGTCAACGTCGGGAGCAGGGGCTCCGGCCAGCGCGCTACCATTGAAATTCTCCTCAGCCACCTTGGCTGGAGTTTCAGTGAATTCAGTGAAATCACCGAATTGCCCGCAGTCGATCAGCCGGATGCGCTGTGTCGCAGCAAGATCGACGTCATGCTCTATGTGGTTGGACATCCAAACGGTGCCGTCAAGGAAGTCACTACGCTGTGCGAAAGTCGACTGATTCCACTCAGTGCCGAGATGATCAAATCACTGAAGACAGCCTTTCCCTACTATCGCGATGCGACCATCCCGGCAGGCATGTATCGTAATAACGAAGGCGCTACGGCAACCTTCGGTGTCGGAGCGGTTCTGGTTACCGATGCCGCCACGGATGACGAGACTGTATACCGGCTCGTCAAAGCGGTCTTCGACAACTTCGAAGCGTTCAGGCAGCGCCATCCAGCACTCGCAAATCTGCGCGTCCAGGCTATGGCCAACGAGCGCCTGGCCGCTCCGATCCACCCCGGCGCCGCGCGCTATTTCCGTGAGGCGGGTCTGACGCCTCAACACTAGCAACAGGGAAGCAGGTTCAATGGACAAGGCAGCTATCATCCACTATCTCCACACGCACATTCCCATCAGCAAGGCCATGGGTGTCGAGGTGGTCGAACGGAGCGAGGCGGCCATTACGCTGTCAGCGCCGTTTGCGCCCAATATCAATCATCAGGGCACCGTGTTCGGCGGCAGTATCGCCTCAGTCGCGACGCTTGCGGCGTGGACCATGATCTATGTCCGCTTGAAAGCGGAAGGGCTCGATGGTGACCTCGTCGTACAGCGTTCGAACATCGAATACCTTTTGCCCATGCGTGAAACATTTACTGCCCGCTGTGCCCTCGACGAGCAGGCCTGGCAGCGCTTCAGCAGCATGTTCGCCCGCCGTCAGAAAGGCCGTTTGCATATGCTTAGCGAAGTATATTGCGGCAATGCGCTGACCTGCCGCCTCGAAGGCGACTTCGTGGTCAGTGCACCCTAGGCAGGTCGACGGCGCGAGCCCATCTGGGACTGCGTTTCACAGCCTGACCTGATAGCCATGGGCGCCAGCACTTGATAGAATCCACCGCCGTTTAATTGCGAAGTGTAGCCTCTGCTACCAGCGTCAATAACAGAATCGAAATCGAGGTAGAGTCACTATGCCGCTTATCACCCTCCCGGATGGCAGCGAACGAGCGTTCAGTCAGGCTGTCACCGTGCATGATATTGCCGCAGACATTGGTCCAGGACTTGCCAAGGCAGCACTGGGTGGAAAACTCATTCATGAAGATGGCCAATCGACCCTGGTCGATACCTCGTTTCTCATCGACCGCGATACCCGCCTCGCCATCGTGACTGAACGTGACGAAGAAGGCCTCGATATCATTCGTCATTCTGCCGCCCATCTTCTGGCGATGGCCGTACAGGATCTGTTTCCGGAAGCCCAGGTGACCATAGGGCCGGTCATCGACGATGGCTTCTACTACGACTTTGCCTTCCACAGACCATTCACGCCAGATGATCTCGAAGCTATCGAGAAGCGCATGGAAGAACTGTCGAAGGATGACCTGCCGGTGTTTCGTTCCGTCATGGGTCGGGAAGAGGCCATTAGCCTGTTCGACAAGATGGGCGAAGCGTACAAGAAGGAAATCATTGCATCGATTCCCGGTGAAGAGGCTCTCAGCTTCTATAAGCAGGGTGATTTCATCGACCTTTGCCGCGGCCCGCACGTGCCTAGTACCGGCAAAATCAAGGCCTTCAAGCTGACGCGAGTGGCTGGTGCCTACTGGCGCGGTGACTCGAATAACGAGATGCTCCAACGCATTTACGGCACAGCCTGGGCTAACAAGAAAGATCTCAAAGCCTATCTCAACCGCCTGGCGGAAGCTGAAAAACGTGATCATCGCAAGGTCGGCAAGAAGCTCGATCTGTTTCACATGCAGGAAGAGGCGCCAGGCATGGTCTTCTGGCATCCGGACGGCTGGGCCATCTATCAGGCGGTCGAAAAGTACATGCGCGCGCAACAGCGGGCACGCGACTACAAGGAAATCAAGACGCCGCAGGTCATTGATCGCAGTCTCTGGGAAAAGTCAGGGCACTGGGAGAAGTTCCGTGACGACATGTTCACTACCCAATCGGAAGATCGCGACTACGCCATCAAGCCCATGAACTGTCCTGGGCACGTTCAGGTCTTCAACCAGGGGCTGCGATCGCACCGCGAACTGCCACTGCGGTTCGCCGAGTTTGGCTCCTGTCATCGCAACGAAGCCTCGGGCGCCTTGCATGGCCTTATGCGCGTGCGCGGTTTTACCCAGGACGATGGCCATATTTTCTGCACCGAAGACCAGATCCAGTCTGAATGTGCAGCCTTTATAGATTTTCTTCACGACGTCTATGCCGACTTTGGCTTTACCCAGATGCAGTACAAGCTTTCGACCAGACCTGAAAAGCGCGTTGGCGATGATTCACAATGGGACAAGGCCGAAAAGGCTCTGGAAGATGCCCTTAATGCCAAGGGGCTGCCGTGGGATTTGCAGCCGGGTGAGGGTGCGTTCTACGGCCCGAAGATCGAGTTTTCACTGAAGGACTGTATCGGTCGGGTCTGGCAGTGTGGCACGATGCAGGTCGACTTTTCCATGCCTGGTCGGCTGGGCGCCCAGTATGTGAGCGAGACGCAGGAGCGCCGGACGCCGGTCATGCTTCATCGCGCAATTCTCGGTTCGTTCGAGCGGTTCATCGGTATTCTTATTGAAGAATACGAGGGCGCTTTCCCAACCTGGCTGGCACCAAAGCAGGTTGTAGTGATGAATATTACCGATAATCAGGCCGATTATTGCCAGAAAATCGCCGATAAATTGAATTTAAACGGTTTCCGGGCCGTATGTGACTTGAGAAATGAGAAGATAGGCTTTAAAATCCGCCAGCACACAATTGACCGGACTCCCTATCTTCTTGTCGTGGGCGATAACGAGGTCGAATCGAACACCGTGGCGGTACGTACGCGCACAGGTGAGGACCTCGGCTCAGACAGTATCGAGGCTTTCATACAACGACTCGAAGCCGATATCAGTAGGAGAAGCCGCGGCATGGCCGCAGGCGTTCCGGATCAGAACAGTTAATTAGCGGAGAATACACGATTAAGCGCACCCAAGCAGGCAGTGGCAAAGAACGTCCAAAAATAAACCAGAATATCGTCGCAACCCAGGTAAGACTGATTTCCTCTTCTGGGGAACAGATGGGTATTGTGTCCTTGCAGGAAGCATTGACCGCGGCGGAGGCAGAAAGTCTCGATCTGGTCCAGATGTCTGAGGGTGACCCCATAGTCGGCAAGATAATGGACTATGGTAAGAAGATCTTTGACGAGAAAAAGCAGAAAGCCGCTTCGAAGAAAAAGCAGAAGCAACAGCAAGTCAAGGAAATGAAGTTCAGACCAGGCACGGAAGAAGGTGACTATCAGGTAAAACTGCGCAACCTGATGCGTTTCCTAGAGCAGGGAGATAAAGCCAAAGTATCGATTCGCTTTCGCGGACGTGAAATGGCGCACCAAGAGCTCGGCATTCATCTTCTCGAACGTATCGAGAAGGACCTTGCCGAGATTGGTACTGTCGAATCGAGACCAAAAGTCGAGGGACGTCAGGCCATCATGGTGATCGCTCCTAAAAAGAAGAAGTAGTCGAGAGACTCACAGCAGTTTTTGAATAGAGCAATTGCGGAGTAAGTTATGCCCAAGATGAAAGCCAAGAGTTCGGCGAGTAAGCGGTTCAAAAAGACAGCCAACGGCTATAAGCACAAGCAGTCTTTCACGAGCCACATCCTCACCAAGAAAAGTACCAAGCGTAAGCGTCATTTGCGTCCTATGGCGCAGGTTGCGAAGTGCGATGTGCCTTTGATCAATCGCATGCTGGCTTGTTGAGGAGATAGAAAATGGCTCGAGTAAAACGTGGTGTGCAGGCCAGGCGTCGGCACAAGAAGATTCTAAAGCAGGCCAAGGGCTATTACGGCGCTAGAAGCCGTGTATTCCGGGTTGCCAAGCAGGCCGTCATCAAGGCAGGTCAATATGCCTATCGTGACCGTCGTGCGAAGAAGCGTGTTTTCCGTGCGCTCTGGATCGCGCGTATCAACGCCGGTGCACGCATGAACGGCCTGAATTACAGCAAGCTGATTGCCGGTCTCAAGGCTGCGAACGTCGTTATCGACCGTCGCGTACTTGCCGACCTGGCCATGAACGAAAAAGACGGCTTTGCCGCCGTCGTTGAACGGGCTAAGACAGCACTGGCAGCTTAATTAGCTTGAAGTGATGTAAAGACAGCGCCTCTCCGGGGCTGTCTGATAGGTCTGATAAAAGGGGAAGGGGCAACTCTTCCCTTTTTTCGTCTGGGTCAAAGGTAGAACAATGAGGATGGCAAATGGACAACCTTGAAGCCTTGCTGCATCAGGCGCAGGGTTCGATTCAACAAGCGAGCGACCTGAAGGCGCTCGAGCAGATCAGGGTCGACTACCTGGGTAAGAAAGGTCATTTCGCTGGCCTGATGTCGAGTCTGGGTAAAATGAGTGCGGAAGAGCGTCCCGCTTTCGGTGCTCGGGTAAACGAGGCCAAGAGCGGTATACAGGACGCCTTGAATGATAAGCGGGCCCAGCTTGAATCAGCGGCGCTAGAAGCCCAGCTTACGGCTGAAGCCATTGATGTCACGCTGCCGGGTCGATCGCAGAGTACTGGCAAGTTGCATCCGGTCACCCGGACCATGCAACGGATCGAAGCATTTTTCACCCGCTGTGGTTATAGCGTTGAGGAAGGCCCCGAGATCGAAGACGATTACCATAACTTCGAAGCCCTCAATATTCCCGCCCATCACCCCGCGCGTGCCATGCACGACACGTTCTACTTCGATCCTGGCACCTTGTTGCGTACCCATACCTCGCCTGTACAGGTCAGGGTCATGGAGTCGGCGAAGCCGCCATTCCGGATGATCTGTCCTGGGCGCGTCTATCGCAACGATTCAGACCAGACCCATACGCCGATGTTTCATCAAGTCGAAGGTCTGCTGGTCGACAGACAGGTGAGCTTCGCGGATCTCAAAAGCACCATCGTTTCGTTTCTGCGAGAGTTTTTCGAGCGCGATCTCGAGGTTCGTTTCCGCCCTTCATACTTTCCGTTCACCGAGCCTTCGGCAGAAGTGGATATCGAATGGGGTCGTGACGAAAATGGCCAGGTCAGATGGCTTGAAGTCATGGGCTGCGGCATGGTGCATCCGACGGTATTCGAGGCTTCTGGCATCGATACCACACAATACCGCGGTTTTGCCTTCGGCATGGGCGTCGAGCGAATGGCGATGCTGCGATATGGCGTGAATGATCTCCGCCAGTTTTTCGAAAACGATTTGCGCTTCCTGAACCAGTTCTAGCAAGCGACACCGCGTATTGAGGATAAGCAATGAAGATTAGCGAGCAGTGGTTGCGTGACTGGGTAGACCCGGCATTAAGCACATCTGCGCTGGTACATCAGATTACCATGGCTGGGCTCGAAGTCGATGCCGTGGAAACTGTGGCAGCCGCCTTCACCGATGTCGTCGTTGGCGAGATCACGGCCATGGAGAAACATCCGGAAGCAGATCGGCTGAACGTCTGCACCGTGAGTGATGGCATACAGACCTATCAGGTCGTCTGCGGTGCACCCAACGCCCGTCCAGGCATCAAGGTGCCTTTTGCCCGTATTGGTGCTGTTCTTAAGGGTGCCGAAGGTGAGCCCTTCAAGATCAAGAAGGCCAAGCTGCGTGGTGTGGAGTCGTCTGGCATGCTCTGCTCGGAAGCAGAGCTTCAGCTGAGTGAAGCCGCTGATGGCTTGATGGAACTGCCTCCCTCGGCCCCTGCGGGTAAGCCGATAGACCAGTACCTCAGGCTCGACGACAGTATCATTGATATCGATCTTACGCCCAACCGGGGCGACTGTCTGAGTGTGCTTGGTATTGCGCGTGAAGTGGCCGCTGTCAATCGTATACGAATCGATGATGAACTGCTGGCTCAGGTCTCGGCTGAAGTGCCTGCGGCTCATGATGCGACGTTCCCGGTCAAGGTTACGGCTACTGCCGATTGTCCGAAGTTCACTTCGCGCATCGTTCGCAATGTCGATCTCAGTCGGCCCACGCCAGTCTGGATGGTAGAACGTCTGCGTCGCTCGGGAATCCGCAGCATTGATGCGGCGGTTGACGTGACCAATTATGTCATGCTGGAGCTGGGTCAGCCCATGCATGCCTTCGACCTGGATGTGCTGAAGGACGAGCTGCAGGTTCGGCACGCAGTCGCCGGAGAGAAGTTGACACTGCTCGACGAGACCACCATAGAGCTCTCTGACAACAGCCTGGTCATTGCGGATGCCGCTGGGCCGCTGGCACTAGCGGGTATTATGGGTGGCCTCAATAGTGGCGTTACCGAAAAAACCAGGAACATCCTCTTCGAGTGTGCCTTTTTCGCGCCTGTGCCCATGGCTGGTCGAGCTCGTGGCTATGGCCTGCATACGGATGCCTCTCATCGTTTTGAGCGTGGTGTCGACCCCGATCACCAGGAGCGGGCCGTACATCGGGCCACCCAGCTGCTTCTTGATATCTGTGGTGGTGAACCAGGGCCTGTCGATGTACAGCTGAATGTCGAGACCATGCCGGCGCGTCCTCCGGTCAGCGTTCGCGAACAGTATGTGGCCGATCTCCTTGGGCTCCAGCTCAGTCGCGACGAAATTGAACAACTGCTCGGACTGCTCGATATCCGGGTAGAGCAGGTGAACAAGGATGGCTGGCGCTTCAATGTGCCGGCTCACCGATTTGATGTGCGGCGGGAAGTCGACATCATCGAGGAAATTGCGCGCCTCTACGGCTACAACAAACTACCGGTTACCAAGCCTAAAGCGGCCATCGGTTTTCAGCCCTTGCCGGAAAAGCAGCGCGAGCTCGCTCAGATCCGGCAGGCACTGCTGACTCTGGGGTACCAGGAAGCTATTACCTACAGTTTCGTCGACGGGGCAAAGCAGTCAAAGCTGTTCCCAACGCTGCCGGGTATCGATCTTGCGAATCCCATTGCCAGCGATATGGGCCAGATGCGGGTGAGTTTGTTGCCAGGTCTGTTACAGGCCACGCGATACAACCAGAACAGGCAGCAAAGCCGGGTAAGACTGTTTGAAACCGGTCTGAGGTTTATTCCCGTGCAACAAGCGACAGCCGGTATGTCGAATACTGGTGCTATGCCACCGGGCCGCCCCGCGGAGCTCGCAGTGAGTGCCAGGATCGTGCAGGACAAGATGTTGGCTGGGGTTCTATTCGGTTCACCGATGCCCGAGAGTCGTGATGCCAAGGCCAAACCTGTCGATTTCTTCGATATGAAAGGCAGCATCGAGCAGTTACTCGCGGCCCGAACAGGCCATGAAAACATCAGCTATGAGGCCTTCGACGACGACAACGGCCACTATGGCGCCATCTTTCAACAGGGACAGCGCTGCAGAATTGTTCGCAAGTCTGAGAAACCTGTACGAAATCAGGGCCTTGAAGATGGGGTCGATACAACGATTGGTTACGCAGGCAAGTTGCATCCGGCAGCACTGAAAATTCTGGACATGAATGGCCCAGTCTTCGGTTTTGAACTACGCTTAAGCGAGGTTCTGGCGACCGATCTGCCGAAAAGCGGGTCGATCTCCAGATATCCTGAAATTCGGCGAGATCTTGCTATCATTATTGATGAAGCCATCTCCTATCACGCAGTCAGTGAACTTGTACGCTCTGCTGGGGGAGACTACTTTCAACGTCAGGTCTTGTTCGATGTCTATCAGGGGCAGAACGGCGAGGCGGCGAAAGGGCTGGAACAGGGCACGAAGAGTCTTGGTATTGGTGTTGTCTGGCAGCACCCTGACCGAACGCTTCGTGACGAAGAAGTACAGTCCGCTTTCAATGACATAGTCACTCGCCTGCGCGAGCAGTTTGGAGCGGTTCTAAGGAGTTAGTGAATGACGGCTTTAACCAAGGCTGACATGGCGGAAACGCTGTTCGAGGAAGTCGGTCTCAATAAAAGGGAAGCCAAAGAAATGGTCGAGCTGTTTTTCGGCGAGATCAAAGAAGCACTAAGCCACAACGAACAGGTCAAACTGTCGGGGTTCGGTAACTTTGACCTGCGGGACAAGAATCAACGTCCGGGGCGCAATCCGAAAACCGGTGAAGAAATCCCGATAACTGCCCGGCGAGTCGTCACTTTCCGTCCTGGGCAGAAATTGAAGACGAAAGTAGAGGCGTATGCTGGAGGCGAGTAATAACGCGGAATTGCCAACAATTCCGGGCAAACGTTATTTTACGATTGGCGAGGTCAGCGAGCTCTGCTGCGTCAAGCCTCATGTTCTGCGGTACTGGGAGCAGGAGTTCCCTCAGCTCGCGCCCGTAAAACGGCGCGGCAATCGTCGCTATTACCAGCGTCAGGACGTGCTGACCATCCGTCAGATTCGCGGTCTGTTGTACGACCAGGGTTACACCATTGGCGGCGCTAAGCTCAAATTGACTGGTGACGATCAGAAAGATGATGCGACCCAGGCCCGCCAGTTGATACGCCAAATGATTACAGAACTCGAAGAAGTCTTGAAGGTTCTCGAGCCCTAGGCTATCATCGCCACCCTTCCTGAGTGGCAAGTCATTGTTCTCTCGGATTTCGGGGCGTAGCGCAGCCTGGTAGCGCACCTGCATGGGGTGCAGGTGGTCGGAGGTTCAAATCCTCCCGTCCCGACCAATTCTTGTTCAAACCTCCGATAGCGCAAATCCCTCCAGTATTCGAGCCAGCAGGATCGGATCAAGATATTTTACCTGGCGCTTCAGCCATCTCCTCGTGTAATTGTTATCCGGCGACTGAAAGAGATTTTAGTGCCATTGATCACTTGCAGCGCACCGGATGTGCTACGGTCCCTGTTCCAAGGCTCTTCAAGGCAGTATTCCGTTTGGTAATGACCTGAGCAACGAGGAGAGTGTTTATGCGATTAAACAAATTCATTATCTCCAACATGGAAGCCATCATCCAGGAATGGGAAACGTTTGCGCGTACCATCCAGCCGCCGGAGGGGAACATGGACGTAATGGAGCTTCGTGATCATGCGCAGGACATGTTGCTGGTCATTGTTGAAGACATGGGTACGGCACAAACAGAATCTGAACGCGCGAACAAGTCACAGGGCGGAGCCCCTCCAGTCGGTGCCGAAACGGCTGCAGAGACACATGCCGACGGCCGCTTGCGGTCCGGTTTTTCGATAACTCTGCTCGTAGCGGAATACCGTGCCCTCAGGGCGAGCGTACTCCGTCTCTGGTTCAAGGAGCCGCGCTCTCGAGAACAGGAGGGTGTAGAGGATGTGATCCGATTCAACGAGGCCATTGACCAGGCACTTGCTGAATCTGTTGCACGTTATTCGGATGCTGTGAGAAAGAACTCGGATGTCTTCCTCGGCATGCTGGGGCACGATCTTCGTGCACCGCTACAAGCCATTAGTTTTGGCGCCGAGAACCTTAAACTCATGAAAGACAGTGACGGTAGTCACATACATCTAGGCTCCCGGATCCTTGGCAGCGTGCAGCGCATGAGGGGCATGCTGGATAACCTGTTGGATTTTACCCAGAGTCGCATTGGTGGTGGGCTGAGGATCGATGCGGTATGGGCCGACCTGTCATCGGTAGCGAGCGGGGTCGTCGACGAATTCCGGGCATCCCATCCTGGCCACATCTTTCGTGAGACCACTACCGGCGATTGCACCGGAGAATGGGACGTAGGCCGACTGGGTCAGATCTGTCAGAATCTCATCGCCAATGCCATTCAGCATGGCACAAAGAATGGCGAGATTGAGGTCTGCTGTTCGGGGCGACCTGGCGCTGTCGAGTTTAGCGTTCACAACAACGGGGAGCCTATTCCTGCCAAGGATCATCAGCGGATTTTCGAGCTTGCAGAGAGCACCAGCTCAGGTAAAGCCAATCCTCACCGGAACATGGGGCTGGGGCTCTACATTGTGCGTGAGCTTGTGATTGCTCATAAAGGTAGCATCAAGGTAAGCTCCACATTATCTGAAGGCACCGTCTTCCACGTGACACTTCCAAGAACACCCTCACACACCACCGTCAGCTGATCGCCGCATGATCAGGTGTCGGCTGACAAGTCGCCCTGGACAACCCGCGCATCCAGTTCCCGAATACGTTGCTGCATCTGTGCATGACATTGTGCCAGTAGGGTGGGGACGTCTTCAGGGCCAAGACCCGTGGTGGAGATTTCCGGCAGGGCTTCAATAAGTACTGTGCCGCTGTTCCAGCGGTTCAGGTCAATATGCCGCATATAGCTGCTGGCGCAGACCGGCACGATGGGTACGCCAGCCGCTATGGCCATCTGGAAAGCCCCCTTCTTGAAAGGCAGCAATTGGCCGCTGGGATTTCGCGTGCCCTCGGCAAAGAACCAGATGGATGTATTGCGATGGCGCAGGGTCTCTGTCGTCTTTGCCATCGACTGTCTGGATCGCAGGGCATTGCCGCGGTCGATAAGGACATTTCCGGAAAGCCAATATAACTGCCCGAAGAGTGGCACGTATTTCAGACTTTTTTTCCCGAGACTCACCGTGCGAGGCGCGATGATGCCACCCATGACGAATAGGTCATAGTTTGACTGGTGATTCGCAACATAGACGCAGGGTGCAGGTCTTACCGGGAGTCGCTCCGACTGAACGCGAACGCCGAGGATCGGCAGGGCGAGGCTGGCATACAGCCGTCCAGCGATACGGCTGTTATCGGGATTGAAAGGCCTAACCAGGCAAACAACGAGACCAACCAGACTGGCCACGATGAAGTGCACGCTCAACAGCACCATACGTACGATAAACAGCATTCGAACATCCGCGAGTAATTGGAAAGTCGCCTACCTTGCCATGCCTTGAAAGGAATGGCCACGGCTTAATCATGCACTATTTACCCTAGTGACTCGGGTCCAAAGTACAAGCAACGCTGATTAAAAAAGTCCTTGCCTTTGTCGTGTGCGCTTGTATACATTATCTATGTGCCATAGATTGATGGCAGATAACAAGAGCAAGTCTCCACCTATGGAAGGAGTGTCCAATGAGCATCGTCAACCCGATACAGCGCAACCTCAAATTCCTCTTGCCAGTCGACAGGGTGACTGACTGGCATGCCGACGGCGTACATGTTTCACAATTCCTCAATACGCTTTCGCTGTTCTTTCCCCAGGGCGAGCGCTTCTTCATCGAGAGCGTGCGCTATTATCGTGATCAGATCGATGAGCCGGAACTCAAGGCGTCGGTCAAGGCCTTCATTGCTCAAGAGGCCATGCACGGCCGGGAGCACCAGATCTATAACGATGCGATGGAAGCTGCAGGGTTCCCAATCAAGGCTATGGAGGCGCGCGTAACGCGGCGACTGAAGCGTCTGCAGAAGATAACTTCACCCGCCTACTGTCTGGCTGTGACGGTGGCACTTGAGCATCTCACGGCAATCATGGCGGATGCACTGCTCGAGAGCCCCGCCGCCCTCGAGGGTGCCGAGCCACGTTTCAAGGCGCTCTGGGAGTGGCATGCACTGGAAGAAACTGAGCACAAGGCTGTTGCCTTCGATGTCTATCAGCAAGTCATAGGCACCGGGGTGAAGGCCTACTGCCTGCGCAGCCTGACCCTGCTCATGGCCACAACCATCTTTTTCTCGTTGTGCACGATTTTCTATCTGAGGATTCTACGGCGCAGCCAGGCATTGACCAATCTACGCGGCTGGTGGTCACTCACCAGACACCTCTGGCTGAGACCGGGTGTCTTCCGCAAGGCTCTTCCAGCATGGTTTGCGTGGTTCAAGCCAGGCTTTCATCCGTGGCAGCATGACAACCGACATCATCTGGAGCAGCTGGACGAGCTGGTGGCACGGGTCGACGGCTTCGGTCAGCAGCAGGCTGCGTAAGTATGAGGGGCACTTTACGGGCCTGAGGAGGGGCGTCTAATTTCTCTTGATGCCCTCCAGGTCCTGGATGATAGTCTCCAGTCGGTCGCCCAGGAAGTGATTGGCGGCCCGTTCCATCGCCCGCGCGAGCTCCGCATGCACCGCCATCTCGGCAAGTGGCCGCAGCCGCCAGATCAGATCGACCAGTTGAGGCAGGTCCTCCTTCGGCGGCGTGGCTTCGACATCGTATTTTTCCAGCACATGCTCTGAAACGAGCTTCACCAGCTCGTTGGCAACCCGCTCCACGTTGCCGCGCAACATCTGGATGATGTCCAACAGCTCTTCGAAGGGGATGCCGGTCGAGACCAGCTCTGCGCCTGCCTGCATCATCCGCAGGCTTCTAACAGACACGTGGTCCCCCTCGATCCGGAACAGATCCAGATCCCTGGCTTTGGCCAGCGCTTCACCGCTCATCTTCGTGTCGAACATGCTCATGAGCTGCTGTAGCGGCATGACTACAGTTTCCTCATCGGTCCATGGACTGGTGAGGGCAGACTCGATGCCGACGAAATTCTTCAGGTCCATTCCCTGCTCGACTGCCGTAAGAAGATCTCCAATGCTGGAAAGTGTGTAGCCGCGTTCAAGCAGGTTGGCAATCAGTCGCAGTCGCGAATAATGTTGATCGGAGTAAATCCCTTTCCGACCGCGCAGCCTTGGTGGCCTGAGAATACCCCGTTCCTGATAGGCGCGGATGTTACGGGTGGTCGTGCCGGTCGCACGTGCCAGTTCATCGATCGTGTATTCGCGTTCGACTCTGCTCTTGTCCTGCAGGTTTTCCGTTTTCATCTGCGAAACCTGTTCGATGAATCGGCGGGTTCTATCCTTTGGGGGCATGAGTCCATTCCAGGGCAGTGTATCGAAAGTTCCGGCGGGAACAGCGGTTTGTGCCAGTATATCGTATGTAACAGAAGGAAACGTAACCCAGGATGTGTTGCCCGCAGCCACTAAGCAATTTGCTGGCGTCCCAATAACAATGATATCTCCACGTAGAGTTTTGCAATGACCCAGAGTGAACTGCATATCGAGCGTTGCAAGGTCGTCTGTCTGCTCATATTGACGATGCTTGCACTAGCCACGGCCTTATATTTCGCCTCGGGCATACTCGTGCCGATTGTACTGGCGTGGCTATTGAGCTCGCTGCTGCTGCCCATCGTCAAATTCGGTAACCGGTATCGCATTCACTCGGCCCTAACTGCGGCCGTCATCATAGTGATGATGCTGGTCCTGTTGCTTGTGCTCACGGATTTCCTGGCCCAGCCAGCTGCGGAGCTACTGAAAGAGCTACCAGCGAACCTGCAGACGCTGAAGGAATTTGTCGCCACCGGCGGTGGCGCCTTCGGAGACTTGCAGCGGGTCTCACAGGAAGTGGAGAACCTGACTGAGATTGAACAGGTGACGAAGGGGGCAGAGCCGCTGGCGGTTAAAATCAAGGAGCCGGACGTGGTGAGTGGTCTCATGACAGAGAGCCTGCCGAAGTTTACCGGTTACCTCATCATCACGCTGGTTTTGACCTTTTTCCTGCTGTCGGCCAATCAGCACTTCCTCCGTCGAATGGTTCGCCTCAACTCCACCTGGCGTGGTAAGCGGCAGACCGTCTATATTGCGACCAAAATACAGCGCGACATTTCCCGCTACCTGGGCATGGTCACCATTATCAACACCTGTCTTGGTCTGCTGACGGCGGGGTATCTATTCCTGCTCGAGGTGCCAAATCCGCTGTTCTGGGGTGCTCTGGCCGGAATGCTCAACTTCGTACCTTATATCGGCGCCATGGCGACAGCCGCACTGCTGACTATGGTGGGACTCACCGAGTTTCCTGTAATGGCCGATGCCTTGGCGGTGCCGGGGATCTTTCTGATCCTGACCACGCTCGAAGGCCAGTTCATAACGCCTACGGCAGTTGGGCACAGTCTGCGTTTGAACCCCGTATCGGTGTTTCTCGGGGTCATCATATGGAGTTGGCTCTGGGGTGTCCCAGGCGCCTTGATGGCTACGCCAATGTTGGCAACGATCAAGATCCTGCTGGCGAACTTGCCGGGCATTGCCAGGCTGCAGATGATTCTGAAGCTCGGTAGCCCGCCTACCGCACCTCGAAATCTGTCGACCATTTCAAGAGACGGTCGCGGTCCCGAGTCTTAGCGTTTATGCTTCACCTATGACCTTTGATTCTGATAGCTACACGAAGTCGGATAGCAGCAATGCTGCTACTGGAGAGCTGATGACCGATTCTACTGATATTCCTGATAAGCGAGCCGTGCTCGAGCATGCGCTCGGCGTCACCTTCACCACCGGAAACACGCTGCGCATTCTGAGAAATGGCTGTGAGATCTTCCCGGCCATGCTCGAGGCCATCCGCGCGGCGCAGGAGCGAATCGAGTTTCTCACTTTCGTGTACTGGACGGGTGATATCGCCGTCGAATTCGCCGAGGCCTTGGCTCAAAAGGCGCGGGAGGGGCTCTGCGTGCGTGTGCTGCTCGACAGCTACGGCGCGGCTACCATGAATGACGAGCTGCTGGACAACATGCGGGACGCCGGCGTAATCCTTCGCTGGTTTCGCCCGATGGCTACCTGGAAAATGTGGCGAAGCGACCACAGAACGCATCGCAAGATTCTTCTGGTGGACCAGTGTATCGGGTTCACGGGTGGGGTCGGCATAGCGTCCCAGTGGGAGGGCAATGCTGAGAATCCCGATCAGTGGCGCGACACGCACTTTCAACTCACCGGTCCCTGTCTGGAAGGTATGCATGCAGCTTTCCTGGGCAACTGGGTGGATGAGGGTCGTCTTGTCGAGCCGGATCTTCTCCACCCAGTCTCGGTGCCTGACAAGGTGCGGCAACCGGGTAGCAACATTTTCAGCAATGTGCCGATTCAGGTGCTGAAGTCCAGCTCGACACTCGGCTGGTCAGACGTTGCAACCCTCATTCAGGCACTGTTGTTCGGCGCACATAGCGAAGTGCGGATTGCCACCGCCTATTTCGTGCCTGATCCCGTGCTGATCGATCTTATGGCGGCGACTGTAGCCCGGGGCGTTTCGATAACGGTCATGCTGCCTGGCCGGCATACCGACCAGCGGGTGTCGCAACTCGGTGGTGAAGATGGCTTCAAACAACTGCTGGAAGCCGGTGTGACCCTGCTGCTCTATCAGAAGACCATGCTCCATACCAAGCTGATCATCGTTGATGGCGAGCTGGTCTGTATCGGCTCGGCGAACTTCAACCAGCGTTCGATGAAGAAGGATGAAGAGATCAGCATGGTGGTGGATTCCGCAGCAGTTGCGGCCCGTCTGAATGCCGATTTCGATGATGATGTCGAATGCTGTGAGCCTATCGATTTCACCAGGTGGAAACGCCGGTCGCTCTGGCAGCGAGCTGGCGAAGTGGCCTTGAAACCTTTCAAGCAGCAGCTGTAGCGCCTGATCTGGGCGCCCGGACGGGACGCTAGCGTGTGCCAGTTCACAGTTCGGCATTTTCTGATATGGCCTAATACGGACATTCGAAGAATACACATGTCACGGATGCCTGTATGTCTACCAAGCTCAATCTTGCTTTTGTCTGTTCGCTCGGTCTTACACTGCTTGCCTGCAGTAGCGGTGACTCCAGTAGTCCAGCGCAAGCCACTGATCCTGTAGTGGGACAGCCGGACCGTGGTGGAGCGGGGCAGACGCCTTCGTCTGATGAGCCACAGGTGTTAACGGGGGTCTTCCTCGACAGTCCGGTAGCCAATATTGACTACCGCACGGCGTCCCGTGTGGGCGTGACAAATGCGAAGGGCGAGTTCAGCTATCTGCCCGGAGAACGGGTGACCTTTGCCATCGGTGATCTGGCGCTGCCCGAAGTGGCTGCTGCACCCATCGTCACGCCGCTGGATATGTCCACAGAAGAGCGCATCAATGATGAGGTGACCAATATCATCCGCCTACTGCAGTCGCTCGATGTCGACGGTAATCCGGAGAATGGCATTACGATTTCCGAGCAGGCCAAGCTAAATGCGACCCAGGTCATTTTCGCGCAGACCATAGCGGATTTTGCCGCCTCCACAGCGGTGACGCAGCTATTGCCGAACGCTGGACTGACGATTACTCGAATTGGTCTCATTCCGGTCATCGACGCTATCAGCCATCTCGAGTCACAACTCGCGCGCTTGCAGGACACAATCGATCCTGGTGCTGATGGCGACCCGGTCACGCCGGACACTCGACCCTACGATCCAGCGTCGCCTTCCGGCCTCTGGGTACTGGAGGCCACAGCAGAAAACGGTCTCGAGAGTCCGATCCTGGTCAGTTTCGTCAGCGACGATAATTTGCTGGTGACCAGACGCTGCACGGTGGATGGCCAAATGACAGATGTTCTGCTGCAAGGTACCTGGCAGTACAATGACAGCAATGGCGTGATTTCTACCTTCATCGTTCGAAGCGCTGATCAGGTGTGCGATAGTAATACCGGTGATGTGTTCAGTACGCGTAGGCTGAGCTGGCGTGATGGTACCCTGCAGGCGCTGTCGCCTGACGGCCAGGTTTATCCGTTTAGCCGCTGAAATTCACACAGATCGCAGCCAGAGCCGCCCAGCCAGCGTACAATGCTCCATCAATGACCTTCTCTTGATGTGAGCATGACCTGAGCATGGATATCGTTTCGCTGTATTTATCCTTCCACGGCCGACTGGGCCGGTCCGCGTACTGGGCGGCCATGGCCGGCCTTTTGGCTGCCGCTGCCTTGCTCTGGGCCAATGGGCTCCTCAGTAGCGCCTCGCTGCCGGTCTATCTCATACTGCTGTATCCCTTTCTCGCAGTCATGGCCAAACGGAGTCGAGATACCGGATGGCCGGCCTGGCTATCTGTACTGGTCATACTGCCCGGACTCAATCTGTTATGGCTGCTCATACTCGGCATTACGCCATCGCGAGGGGCCGGGTTCGAGCGCGGGCGCTTTGATCGAACTGCAGGCGCACGTACCCGCCATGCGGCGCAAGGCCCAACGAATCGGGGTAACGAGTCAGCGGCGCAATCACAACAGGAGAAGATCGTCTGGTGCCCAAGCTGCGAGCGCAAGATGAGGATTCGGCTACCTGCCCAGGCGGGCATAGGTCGATGCGGCAGTTGCCGCGAGCCGTTCAGAATGGAAATCGACCAGTATGGTCAGATCTTCGTGTACAAGGCGACCAGGAACGGGAAGGCGGAATCCGAGAACGCGCGAGCCGACCGTGCGGCGCCAGATTCGATCTCGGCCTGCCTCAAGGTACTTGACCTTGGCCCCGAGGCTGATAAAGCCGCAGTTCGAAAGCGCTATCGTCAGAAGATGAAGCAGTGCCACCCCGACAAGGTGGCCAGTGCTGCCCCAGAAGTAAGGCTGAAAGCCGAGGAGGAGTCGAAGCGTCTGAACCAGGCCTATGCCATGCTCAAGAAGGCAGGCTACGTCTAGTTCGACTGAGACCTACATGACAGCAAGCTCGGTAACACTGAGCTTGCCGCCGTAATAGCGCTTCAGACGGACCTTGCGCTCGAGATCGGCGATTATCGCGCCCGAGAAGTCCTTGCCGGTCAGGTCTTCGGCCATGGAAATCCCACCCGGGCTATCCACGTTGATCTCCATCATCTTGTTGCCGACGATATCCAGTCCAGTGAAGTACATGCCATCGCGAACGAGTTTCGGCCCGACCGCCTCGGCCAGACGCAGTGCATCATCATCAGGTTCGGCCATCTTTATCTTGCCACCAGCCGTAATGTTAGACCGGCCATCGCCTGAATCGTTGTAGCGTTTGAAGCAGGCATAAACGCCATCGACCTGCAAAGGTTTGCCATTGAGCGTCAACAGACGCAGATCCCCATCTGCAGCCAGTGGGAGGTACTCCTGAACGATAACGTAGCCATCGCGCAGACTGGCTTCGATCATCTGGTTCAGATTCGACCCTGACTCCTCGTTGATGATGAATACGCCTTGACCGCCCGAACCCTGCAGCGGCTTTATAACAGCCTTGCCGCCAAAGCGCTCAACCACATTCTTGATTTCCGCCGCATCATGAACGATCGCGGTTTTCGGTCGGACAAGCTCCGGATATGTCTGGAAATAGGTCTTGTTCGAAGCATCGGTCAGGTGAGTGGGATCATTGAGCACGATGATGCCCTGGTTGGCCAGTAACTGCGCGAACAATAGAGCCGATGGCGGTGCCCACGGACGCGTGTAGATTTCGTCAGCGGGATCGAAACGCAGCAGTACCACGTCCATCTCGCTCAGGTTGCAACGGGTTTTCGGCACCTCGTTTGACTGCAGATCCGCCAGAAGATCGCTATCGTCTTCATAGTCCTTTCTGCTCGGCCGAGTGACCATTGCCGCAAGTGATTCATTCGATTCGTAGATGAGGTTGCCGATGCCCACGAGCACGACTTCATGGCCCAGACCGATCGCTCTCCTAGCCAGTCTGATCGTTGTGTAGTTGTCTTTTTCTGTACAGATATCATTGATAATGAAAGCAATTTTCATGATTCAGGTCTTCCTTGAAATAGCGATTCCACGCTGAGGCTGCGAACACGTTCCAATCTCTCCAAACAGTTGGGACATTCCATGTGACGCGGCAGAAGGCGCGGCATGGCGACGAAGCCGTCGTCCACAAGCTCCTGTAATATGAAGCGCTGTTGAAGAGCAAATTTTCCGAGGTACAAGAATTCGAGGCTTCCACCATCGGCAAGATATTCGATCAGGTTCTGCAGTCCGTGGAGATAGACCGAGTCTTTGGTCAAACCACCCCCGCGGCGAGCCCTCACCGCAATGTCGAACGCATCCTCTGCCGGAATGCCGTGCTCTTCGTGAAGAACTTCGAAGATATCCACGATCGTTTTGCGTTGCACGACGAGGTCGCTCGCAACGACACGTGCAGCAATAGTACGTAGACGCCTGGGAGGCAGATAGCCAGCGAGGTACTCCGCCAGCGTTCCAAGACCTTCCTGCAAGGCGTCATAGTGGGCCAGACCTACTTCCAGTTGCTTGATAACCTGGTGGTGCCCGTTGTAACGAGTGACCACATGCGCGCCGATTTCGTGAGCCATCAGCGCCTCAATTCGCTCCGGCGACAGATGAACGCTGCGGGCGATTTCCAGGTTGCCACGGTGAACCATCATCATCGAGTTCAGATCCGGCTGGATAATGACCCTGGCGGCCAGGTCAGGCGCTTTCTGTCTGTAATAGGCCAGGTGTTGCTCCGCAGCGGCAGCGACTTCATCGCAGCCGGCGCTGTCCTGAGTCTGATCCTCATCCTCCACCGAGTTGAGGATTCGCTCGGCTGTGTGGAGAAGCGCTCGGTCCGTACCGCCAAACAGATCGACGGATACTGCTGCGAAACCTTCAGTATCGCGCAGGAGCACAAGCTCGCATTGCAGTTCCAGCTCTTTCTGTTTCTCAAGAAGAAGGGCGTGAACGGCAGGATGTTCGATGTCATCCACTCGCAGCTCACGCAGCGCCTTGCGAAGATGTTTGTAGTTCTCCGGAACGGCGACGTATTCGAGCTTTGGCTCTTCCTTGTAACCAGTTTCCTGAAAGCGCTCCCAGATTTCGTCGTTATGCAATGGCGACAGGTAATACAACCAGTCTACCTTGTCGTCTATGCCGACGAGCTCGCGATCCACTTCGGCTGCAACAGGCGGGAGGGGCTTGAGATGCCCGACTTTTTTTCCACTTTTCAGATCGGCTGTCAGCGACATCGCTTCAACTCCTGTGTTGCTGCCTCGATGGCCTGAGAAATACCGACGCGCAGGTCTTCCACCACGGGCAGATAAGCATGACCGCTCCACTCATCCATGTAGAACTTTTTGTATTCCAGGGTAATCGTGCAGACATCGTCGCCATACTCGGCGAACACCCATTCCGGCCAATTGCCACCGTCGGGATAACGGACATTGCCGCGGACATCGGGATTACGCCCCTGGCAAGGCACCTGACTGAGCGTTTCGCTGAATACGCCTACCAGCGAACCAAAGCGGTCATGGTTCAATTCGGTAAGCCCAAGGTCGATGTCGGGGTTGCTTGCAAGTGAGGCTGCCGGCGCATAAGGGCCGTCTCGGCGATGGTTGTAGGAATGAATATCCAGCAGCAGGATCTTGCCGTGTAGGCGAATGAGGTCTTCGATCCAGTTCCGCATGAGCGCGTAGAAGCGGTCATGTTGCGCCAGGGACCGTTCGATCATCTCCTGCGGGGGGCTTTCGCGCCAGATTCTCTTGCCCCAGGTGTTTTCTGGCCTGGTCGCGAGGGCCATATCGCGCGAGCGGTTGAGGTCGACCTCGAAGCGCGATGTGCGGCAGATCAGGTGATCAGGCGCCGCTGAGGCCCAAATATCCGTTAGTGGATCCTCTTCGCGGCGCAATTCGGCATCGTCGGCAGCAAGGTAGGGTTGCAGCTCCTCGCGGATCGTATGGCCCGCATGCACTGCAGTAGCCAGAACAGGCCCGCCGGTCCTGTGAATTATCCAGTTGTCCCTGTTTGTTGCACTTGTTTCTGAGTTGCCCAAACTGCCACCTCCTGCTTGTCCATACAGCTGGATATACGGCGGCTAGAGCGAGTTTGGTTCTTGTCTGAAAGGCCTACTTCAGTAGGCCCTCATTGGCGGCTTGGGTTGTATTCAGCGCTTCTTCAGCTGATAGAGTCCTGTACCAGTAAGCTGGCCCTGATCAGGGAAGCGCGGGGCGAATTCGTCAAGCTGAGCCAATCGGTCGTCAGGTAGCGGGTGGGTCTTGTACATCAGACCGCCTCCTTCATGCCCCTTCGAACTGTGGCCGATTTCCTGCAGCACCACGGGGAGCCCATAGGCGTCATAGCCGGCTCGCGAAGCCAGGACGACGCCGATCAGGTCAGCTTCGTACTCGGCATCCTTGTCGAGACCTCGCGCCAGTATCTCGGCACCGTTGCCAATCAGGTTGTCTACCACCTGCGTGCGGTCGCGAACCTTGTCACTGAGTATCTTCGATCCGGTATCGATGAGCTTTGACTGATTGAGCAGTTCCAGGTGATGACGTCTGATCACATGACCAATTTCATGGCCAAGCACACCGGCAAGTTCCGACTCGTTGTTCAGCAGTGCGTAGAGACCTTTGGTTATGAAGATGTAACCGCCGGGGCTGGCGAAAGCATTTATGGAGTCGGACTCGATAACGCCAAATGTCCATTCAAGACCCGGTCTCTCGGATTGCAGCGCGACCCATTTACCAATCCGGTTGACGTAGCGTTGGAGATCGGCATCCGAAACCAGTGGTGCAGCACCCAGTAGGCGTCCGGCAATTTCTCGGCCGATCGCAACTTCCTCATCCTCGGCGACGTCAGTGGTCAGTATCGATAGCACCTCGATGCCGCGGGACAGGTCGCTCACCGGCTCGTTGGCCGGCTGAGTCGTGGAGGAAGTGGCCTTGTTGAGAATGTCGCCTGCAAGGCCGCCGAGATCGAAGGCAAGGGTGGGCGCAGTCAGGAGTGAAACGCTGACGGTTGCGAGTAAGCCGGTAATTGTTCTGCGATTCATCAGTCGTGCCTGTTGTTGGTGCCTGTAGTTTCGGTTTCAGCATCAAAGTACTGGACGCTGTGCGTTTGCAGCCCCGCACTGGCCGCGGAACTCTCAGCGACTGGTGCATCGATGCGGAAGCTTTCCGCTAGCGATATCTGCTCTGCATTGAAGTTGGCACTCTTGAGGTCTTCTTCATCCAGGCCACGAATACCGGTGGTAGCCACCACGTTGCCGCTACCCGAACGGCCAGTAGCCAGCCCGAAGGTATCCGCCACGACGGAGCCTTCTGCAGCCTTGCCAAGCCGCAAATCGAGCGTCCTGACCCAACCTTCGTTCTGCTGATGCTGTACTTTCGACCAGCCACCCTTGCGCTGGAGAATCTTGACAGTCGTGGCTGCGCTCAGCTTCTGCAGGACTACTGCGTCCTTGAATGGTTCTGCATAAAGAACCGAAGGTTTGCCCACGCTCGCCTCACGGGCGAAGATGGTGACTGGTGCGCATAAGAGAACGGCTGCCAATAGCGCGGCGCTAGTTCGACGGGGTGTATTCACGACAAATCCCTGTGTTGGTGGTTGATTGAAGAAGTGTGAACGCATGCGATTTCCAGAGCTGTTCGTTGGTGGCACGGTCGGACTCGAAATGCATGACGCTGGACGCTACGAAGAGCCCTTCGGATGACACTGAGCCGCTACCCGTCTTCTGCAGAAGATCCTTCAGGCCGGTTGTGGAAAAGAGCTCAGGACGCTCTTCGAACAGATTGAAAACGAAATAGGTTTCGCCAAAGGTTATCTTCAGGCCGCTATTTTCCACTGGTACTTTCTCGATATAGACGGACCTGAAAAGCTTCCTGATGCGTGCGAGTGTCTGCCGTATCAGCTGCTTCGCGTTTGTCTTTGAAGGAAAGTGCAGTACACCGATAGCCACGGGACCGGGACTCTCGAAGCGTTTCTGCCAGATCCGCCTGGAATCGGATCTGGTGCTGTAGATCTGATAGCCTCTGGCAGCGGCAAAATAGGCAAGACCAAAGAAGACCGGCGCAGACAGGTCGAGATAGAAATTCGACACGTTGATACTGGCGAAGCCCAGAACCAGCAGTCCACCCTGACTGGCGCCATACAGACCATCGATGACCGCCACCGGTACCTGACGCGCAAATGCAATGGCGGTGATCCAGATGATCAGCAGCGCGATCGCCAGCGGCACCCAGGGCGCCTGGAAGGTGCGGATGAAGTCCCTGTTGATTGCGTTGTCGATGCCGGTGGCCAGAATCTCCACGCCAGGGTGCGAGCGTGCGATCGGTGTCGGCTTCAGGTCGTGCAGACTGGGGGCCGTTGAGCCGATGATGATGATCTTGTTGTTGAACTCATCACCTGGCCGTGATGGTTCACGCTGGAGGAAGTCCTCAAATACTTCGACGAAACTGACCGATTCATAGGCACCTACATCACCACGCCAGTTTATGAGCAGTGACTGCGCCTGGGGCGTCGCTTCATTCAGCTGACTGGCCAGTGTCATCGGTAGCGACGGAATCAACCAGCCATCGTGTATCTCGTAAAGTTCGTAGCTGCGCACGATGCCATCGTCATCAGGTTGGATGGTATTGGTGCCAATTCTACCGGCAGTCACTGCTGCGTTCAGGAAGGGGAGTATGGCGGCCAGGGGTGCGTCTGAACTCGGCAGATGGTCGAGTCGCTGAAAGCCCGGAACCATTGACGGGCGCAGTTCGCTGAGCGCGTCGTTGTGCGCCGGCAGCCGGATGAACGGAAAGAAGACGTTGTCGTAGCTCTCCGCAACTGAATTGAGGTAAGCGTCGGACTCAGGGTTATAGATGTCAGGTTCGGAGAATAGAATATCGAAAACCACTGCGGCGGGCGCCTGCGCCTGTAGTCCTTCGACGAACTCCGCCAATACCGCACGTGGCCAAGGCCAACGGCCGTATTCTTCACCCATTGCAGCCAGGGACCTTTCGTCGATGTCGACGATGACGATGTCGGGATCGGCTGGGGCATAAAACAGTCGATGTTTCAGCGAGAGATCATAGGCACCGCTTTCGAGCCTCCCGAGATAATTGAAATGCAGGAATTCGGCCAGCGTGGCGAGCGATAACAGTAGCGCGACGCAGTAATAGGCGAGCGCGTGATTCTTTGGGCGTAGCAAAAGGGGAGTCTCCATCCATGGACGCGCAGCAGTATACAGCCTTTCTAGCCGCATGATCGTGAAATCGGTCGGAATTTGAGCAGGACGATGGGCTGCAGGCTTGGCAGCCGAGCATTCTTTCCGCGCGTCTTGTGGGGTGAGGTATGGAGCCGGTAGTATCTCCCTGCAAAATTACAATAAGCAGCTGTTGGAGCGCATACACACATGAACCTTGCCGATATCGCCCGTAATAAGACACCCATCGAAATGTTCTACCACTGGGAGGAGACTGCGGAGGACCGCGTCTATCTGCGTCAACCCATCGACGGCAGCTGGAACGAATACACCTGGGGGGATGTCGGTAATCATGCCCGAAGGCTGGTCACTGCGCTGTTTGACATGGGCTTCAAACGCGGAGACAGGATCGCCATCCTGTCGAAAAACTGCGCCGAATGGATCAAGACCGATATTGCCCTGCAGCTTGGTGGCTTTGTCAGCGTGCCGCTGTATTTTGACCAGACGCCGGAAACCTTGCGCTATGTACTCGAACATTCAGAGTCGAAGGGCATCTTTGTGGGCAAGCTGGACAAGCCGGTATGGCAGCGCCTGAAGACGGGCATTCCCGCAGACCTGATCACTATAGGCTTCGACTTCCTGGGTTCCGATGGCGATTTTCCCAAGGAGGGTGAGGTCCAGCACCATAGCAAGGACCTGATCGCGCAGAATGAGCCGTTCGGCGACAGCCCTGTTCCAGCGGATGATGATATCTGGACTATCGTGTACACCTCAGGAACGACGGGCAATCCAAAGGGCGCCGTGCACGTTTTTGGTGGCACTCGACTCGTCGGCTCACGGGCGATGGAAATATTCGACCTGGGGCCCGATGACAAGGGCTTCTCATTCCTTCCGCTTGCTCACGTCGCAGAGCGACTCCTCTTGGCGACCACAAGCCTTTACTGCGGAATGCGAGTGAGTTTCACCCAGTCGCTGGACACCTTCCAGCGTGATCTGGTTTCAGTTCAGCCGACAATATTCTTCTCTGTACCGAGACTCTGGAAGAAGTTCCAGGGTGGCATACTGGAGAAGATGCCGCAGAAGAAGCTCGACTTCCTGATGAAGATCCCGGTTCTGAAGAACATTGTCGCTGCCAAATTGCGCAAGGCGCTGGGGCTCGCAGAAGCCCGCTACGTTATTTCAGGGGCGGCGCCAATCGCTCCCTCGCTGTTGGCCTGGTATCGGGCACTGGGCATAGAAATACTGGAAGGCTACGGCATGACCGAAAACTTTGCCTACGGCTTTATCGCCCGCCGCGGCAAGAGCAAGCCGGGAACAGTGGGGCAGGCCATGCCTGACAGCGGCTTCAAGCTGAGTGAGCAGGGCGAAGTACTGTTCAAGTCACCAACCTTGATGACAGGCTATTACCGAGAGCCAGAGAAGACCGCTGAGGCCATCGACGCCGAAGGCTACTACCACTCAGGCGATCTTGGCGAGATCGATCAGGAAGGCTACCTGCGGATTACAGGACGGATCAAGGAACTGTTCAAGACCGAGAAGGGCGAATATGTCGCACCTGCACCGATAGAAGCCAAGATCGCTTCGATGAAAGAGTTCGAGCAGATCTGTCTCGCTGGATCCGGCCTGAATCAGCCAGTGGCTATCGTGACACTAACCGAACAGGCGCGACAGATTCCCAAGGAGGAACTGAAGACCAGTATCGAAAGCCACATTGATCAGGTGAACCGGCAGTTGCTGAACCATGAGAAGCTCTGCGGCGTTATCATCTCGAAGGACGATTGGTTGCCGGAAAGCGGAATGGTAACGCCCACGCTGAAGATCAAGCGCAACAAAGTCGAAGATCGCTATACGAAGTTGATGGAGCAGATCTGCAACTCAGGGGAGAAGGTTATCTGGGAGCGCTGAAGCGCATCTAGTTTTCCCGGGGCGGCGTGGCGGCGCCCGCCGCCTCTGCAAGGCCGGCCATTTCGCTTGGCTCGACTGGCAGTACTGAGGCTTCGGCAGTCTGCACTGGTTTGGCATCCATCCACGGATCACGCCATCCCAGCTGCCCCACACCAGGTAGTTTGACCGCCAGTGCCATCGGGTCCACCCCGATAGAGAGCCCGAGAACGTTGAGCTCCAGGCCCTCACGCATGCTTGCAAGAATGCCGAACCAGCCCCAAAGCGAGAATTGATAACCTGTACCCGTAGGTGTGCTGGCTATCACGCCATCACCAAGATAATCCTTACCGATAGCAATATTTGGCAGTGCAACACGCAAATCCGGCACCTGTCGAATCACCCAGGCCACGAACGTATTGCTGTTCGGCCCAGGCCAGGCCTGGTAGCGGTGTGGATATGGATAGGCTTTGATTGCCTGATTGATCTGCGGAATCATCTCCGCAGCCCGCTCGCCTCTGATATCGGCCAGTAGGGCGGGTTTATTACCGTACCAGGCGTGATCCGGCTTGCCCGTTCTGGACCTGATCTTGTCACGACCCCAACCTACGACTTCGTGCACGCTGTAGTCAGGTGCATCGGCGGCTTTGGTCGCTATCCAGGTGTGCACGGCGAAATGACCTCGCCAGCTATAGGCCCTAGCGCCATAGACCTGAACGATAGCCTCAGGGGCCTCTGCTGGTGATGGGGCTATGCCAGCGCTCGAGCGGTCTGTCTGGTGCCAGCTCCTGACCGTCTTGGTGTTGCTGCAAGCGGCCATGAATAGCGGGCCGGCCAACAGGAGCAGCAGGAACAGGCTAGTGCTGACGAAGAGTTTGAATGCAATCATGCGACGCACTTTACAGAGCCCACCCCCGCTGCAGGATTACCGGCCCATTACGCTTCTGCCATGCCTTCACTTGAGGTCTCCTCTCAGCGCCTCGACTCGGGCCTGCAGACGTTCCGCCGTTGCCATTTCAGGTGATTCTGGCGCAGCTAAAACCAGCGTTATTTTTGACCAGAATCTGCGCGGCAGTTTGGTAAGCGCCGTTCCACCAGCATGACTGAATACGGAACCCCATAAACCCTGCAGTGCCATGGGTACGACTGGGACAGGCGTTGTGGCAACGATGCGCTCGACGCCTTTACGGAACTGCGCGATTTCACCGTCAGTGGTCAGGCGGCCTTCGGGGAAGATACAGACGACTTCGCCCGCTTCGAGGCAAGCCTGAATTTCAGCAAAAGCTGCCTGATACACCGCGGCATCAGCACGTTCCGAACAGATCGGGATAGTCTTCGCCATCCTGAAAAACCAGCGCATACCCGGCATACCGGCAATTGTTCTATCCATGACGAAGCGCACCGGCCGATAGATCGCGCCGCCGATGATGACGGCATCGGCATAGCTGACATGGTTGCAGACCAGCAAGGCCGGCCCGTCCTCAGGGAGATTGTCCAGCCCGACAGTGCGGACTCGATAAATGGTATGGCCGAGGATCCAGATGATGAAGCGGAAAGCGAACTCCGGTACCTGTCTGAAGACATAGATGCTGACAAGCAGATTGATCAGGGCCAGAACCAGAAAGTAGGTCGGGATGGACAGCGCCAGGACGCTTAGGCAGACAATGGCGAACACGGCACTGACGACCATAAATAACGCATTGAGCACATTGTTGGCCGCGATTACCTGTGCCCGTCGCTCAGCAGCACTTCGCTGCTGTATCAGCGCGTACAGCGGCACGATGAAGAGGCCACCGCTCAGTCCTATGAAACCGAGATCGACCAGGAGCCGACCGCTGCCTTCGACGCCCCACAGGCTGCTTATAGTGTGCAGAAGCTCGGGGCCCGCTGCTTGAGCAAGGGGCAACTGCAGAGCTACTGAGGCGAAATACAGATCGGCCCCGAATACTGTGAGCCCAAGGGCGCCGATAGGCACGATGCCAAGTTCGACACGGCCGCGGGACAATCGTTCGCACAGCATGGAGCCAATGGCGATACCGACTGAGAACACTGCCAGTAGCAAGGTAACCACACCAGCACCAGCTGATAGCACGTCTTTTGTGAAATTAGGGAACTGCGTGAGATAGCTGGCGCCGAGGAACCAGAACCAGCTAATGGCCAGTATGGACTGAAATACAGCCTGGTTCCCTCTCGTCTGGCGCCAGATCTCGGCGAGCTGAGTAAACGGGTTCCAGTCGATCTTCAGCCCCGGATTGCTCGCTGCGGCTTCTGGGATGCCTCTACTCGCTACGTATCCGGCGACAGCCAGTAATACAACCGTGATGGCTATCCAAGTGCTTGCTTCGCTCAGGGGGGAGAGGACACCCGCCAGGATTGTTCCAGCCAGGATGGCGAGAAAGGTACCCATTTCGACCAGCGCATTGCCACCAACGAGATCACGATCGTTCAGGTGCTGCGGCATGATGGCATATTTGACCGGTCCGAAAAATGCCGACTGTGTCCCCATTGCCAACAGCAGCAAAAGTAGTGCGGCATAAGCGTCATAGATCAAGGCTACTGCTGCGAGACCCATGATGATGACTTCGCCAAGTTTCACCCAACGGATTATCGCCGATTTCTCGTATTTATCCGCGATCTGGCCAGCCATGGGCGAAATCAGAAAAAATGGCAGTATAAAAAGTCCAGCAGCAAGATTTACCAGAACATTGATGTCCATGCCCAGGCTGCTGCCTGCGGAAAAAGTCAGGAGGAGTAGCAAGGCATTCTTGAACACGTTGTCGTTGAACGCGCCCAGCGCCTGAGTAAGAAAGAAAGGCAGAAATTTGCGACTGCGCATAAGCGCAAGCGGGCTGTGATGGGCCATGGGGTAAAATCTCGAGTCGAGGTGGCACGTAGAGTGACTAATCTGTGGAAACTTAGCACAGAGATTAGATCAAGATACTGACTCAAGACGAATCTTTGCCGAGGGGGCAATGCAGCAGACCGCTTCTCGATGAGCTGCGACCGGTGAGCGTCAGTCCGTTGGGGCGATCGCAGGCACGGCCCACTGAGCCGCGTCCTCTGTTTGCCCGCCGGCGTTCGAGGATCGGCCGAATCGGGATATGAAGGCTCGAGTTGACGCGTAAGCTTGCCCGCGGGTCTGCTGCGTGAGCAGCAAATCCTCATCAGTGACATTTCTCAGAACAGCGAAGCCGTCGTCTGCGTGAGTGATCAGGCCGAGTTTTTCGAAGGCTGCAAGCCAGTGCTCCATTGTATTCTGCCCCCATTTCTCTCGATAGATTTCGTTGTTTCTTAAAATTGAATGCAGTCTATGGACGGGCGGACGATGCTGCAGGTGATATTGATGAAACGCGGTCGCTCCTGCACACCACCCGATTCTGATACCGCGTTGGGACAGGGTTCGGCTGAAGTCGCTGTCCTCGGCGCCATACCCGTCATAGCGCTCATCGAAACCGCCAGTTTCCAGAAAAGTCGTCTTTCGGATAGCGAATGACATCGATGAAAAGACTCGATAGTCGGCGCAGGGTTCAATGCCCTCCTTGGGCGGAAGCCGGCGCTCGCTATGCAGCTCGGACGCGAGCATCAAGGTGTGAGGTGTCCAGCCGGGGGCATTGCCACCCTCGCGTAAATAGCGCACATCGCCCACGAGCAGACCGTCCCAATGTGCTAGCGCAGCTATATAGTCCTCAACCAGACGAGGGGAGGGGATGCAATCGATGTCCAGAAATACGAGGCTGTTTGCACTTGCCGCCCGAGCAGCTGCATTCCTTGCAGCTGCCAGAGGCAGATCCAGCTCACCCGCTGCAACATGAATTTGGCGTACTGGAAATGAGGTTTCTGGAAGCCCGCTGTAGGGCTCCGGCAAAAGGTGACAGATAATCAGCTCGCTGGGCGTGATCGTCTGGCTCTCCAGGCCGAGCACCAGGTTACAGAGATGCTCGTGGCGGCCGTTTCCATAAGTGAGGACGCTGGCATCACTTCGCCACGACTGACTGCGAAGCCGATCCATGAACTGCTGGGTGAACTGGGTCATGTTGGGTACTCCATCTTGTGATTGGCCCTGACCCGTCGATAGAACGGAATCGAACTCGGCATCCTGATGACCCGAATAGTGCCTCAGTCATCGTTCAAATTACAGTCAACTGCTTTATAAAACCGATAGTTAGTTCTGCTGGTACGATTGCTGATGAGCTATGAAATTTTGTTAATTTAAATAGTCGCTCGTCGAAATTTTGGCTCTCAGTTGAGCTCCAGGCGCCCGCTGAGCTGGAATTGTGACCAACTTGGCCTTCCGCACTCATAAATATCTGCTAGAAACAATAAAAGGAGAGCGGGATCACGTTAACAAATTGAAACACTTTGAAAGCATTGATGCATGCCTTATAACGATGCGCTAACTAAAAAAATAAGCCTAATGGCATAGATCCCGCGCATCCAGGAGCAAACATGGCAGACATCAACGGCAGTGATCACAGCGATCTCATTATCGGCACATCCAGAAGTGACACCATAAACGGTGATGACGGCAACGACCTGATCTTCTCGGGCTCGGGTGACGACATCGTAGATGGCGGTGCCGGTAATGACATCATCTTCAGTGGAAACGGCGATGACACTGTTGTTGGGGGGAGTGGCAACGACCTGATCTCAGGGGGCAACGGTGATGACGACCTTGCAGGCGGTGATGGCAACGATGCCCTGTTCGGGGGGCGCGGGGATGATTATCTTGCGGGCGGTGACGGCGATGACGCGCTCTTTGGCCAGCAAGGCGACGACATGCTCTTCGGTGGTCAGGGGAGCGATATCATCGACGGAAACGGTGGTTACGACGTCGCGATATTCACCGGTAACCGCAGCGAATTTTTGATCGAGAGGACCGGCGCAAACAGTTTCAGAGTGACTCATCTGGCCAGCGGCGATCAGGACCTGGTCCTGGATGTCGAAAAATTCCGCTTTGACGATGGCGATATCGACCCATTCAACCCACCACCGCCGCCGCCTGAAAATCTTGCGCCTCTGGCGAGCGACGATGCGTCGACCACGGACGAAGATACGTCAATCACCATTGATGTGCTTGCCAACGATGTTGATCCCGATGGCGACGCGCTTGTGGTCACTGGCGCCAGCGCGAATAACGGCACTGTAGTCATCAATCCCGACGGCACCCTGACCTATACGCCAGCGACAGACTTTGTAGGCGAAGACAGCATTGTCTACAGCATCAGTGATGGCAAGGGTGGCACTTCAGAGGCCACGGTTGCCGTAACGGTGAATCAGGTAAATGCTCTGCCCCTTGCCGTGAACGACAGTGCCACTGTCCAGGAGGAAGACGGCCTCACGGTGCTGGATAATGCTTTGCTGAACGACCAGATGGGGGATGGCGCTTCCTCGGTGAGCATGGTTAACGGCGAGACCCTGAACGTCGGCGCAAGTGTTACAGGCTCCAACGGGGGGCTTTTCGTCATCACCGCCGATGGGTCTGTTTCCTTCGATCCTGCTGGCGCCTTTGCAGCGCTGAATACCGGCGAGACAGCGACCACGAGCGTCAGCTATACCATCAGTGATGCCGATGGTGACCTTAGTACCGCCACCTATACCGTGACCGTTGAAGGGCGCGACCCTTCAACCGCCCCTGATGCTGCTCTCGATACAGCCTTCGTGAGCGAAGATGAGGCTTCCGTTGTCATCGAGAACGTGCTGGCAAACGACACCGATATAGACGGAGACGTGCTTGTCGTATCGGAAGTGGCGGGATCGGCAGCGAACGTGGGACAGGAAATTGCCGGCCGGCAGGGTGGATACTGGGTGCTGGACAGCAATGGCCGGGCAGAGTTCTTTACCAACGGCGAGTTCGATTTTCTCGCCGAGGGTGAGCAGGTCACTGAAACCCTTCAGTACAAGATCGCCGATGGCCGTGGTGGTGAAGATTTCAGCGCAGTGACTGTGACCATAACTGGCGCCAACGATGCACCGGTCGCTCAGGATGACCTGTATGAAGTGGGCGAGGGCAAGTTTTTCGTCGCGCTCAACATCTTCACCGATAACCGGCTCGTGCAGAATGACATTGATGCCGATACCAACGACACACTGCGTATTACCGAAGTCAACGGACAGGCCATGACCGGCGCCAGCCTCACGGTCACGGGCTCCAATGGCGGCGAGTTTGTAGTGTATGCCGATGGTCGGGCTCGACTGGGCGCGGAGACTGGTTTCGAGCACCTGGATCAGGACGAAGTTTTGCTGACGCAGATCAGTTACACCGTCCGCGACGGCAGTGGCGCGACTTCTTCGGCCAACGTTACGATGCAGGTCATTGGCCGGAATGTCACCCTGGTTGCCAATGATGATGCAGTGACGACAGATGATCGAACTGCAGTGGACATCGATGTCCTGGCCAACGATCAGGATGGCGATGCACCTTCGGTGGTAACTCAGGTCAACGGTGAAGCTGGTCTGGTCGGTGCAGTCATCGCGGGCTCCAGCGGTGGATTGTTCAGCATCGACGCCAACGGCAAGACGACCTTCGATCCTAACGGAGAATTCGGCTATCTCGAAGCTGGCCAAAGTGCTACCACCAGCGTGACCTATACCATCAGTGATGAAGATGGGCAGACCTCCACCGCTACACTGACTGTGACCGTGGACGACGCGGGTAACCAGTTGCCAGTGGCGGTTGCTGACAGCGTGACTGCGCTCGAAAGCGCCAATCAGCAAGCCCTGCTGAATGCGCTAGTGAACGATACACGCGGTGATGGCCCCTCCACAGTGGTTGCTGTTGCAGGGGGCGCTGCGCAGGTTGGTGTTGCGACCCAGGGGTCCAACGGTGGGTTGTTCACCATAGGCGCCGATGGTTCAGTAATATTCGATGCTGACGGTGACTTCGTTTACCTGCAAGCCGGCGAAACAGCCAAGACCACAGTAAGCTACACGATTGCAGACCAGGATGGCGATACTTCCACGGCTGTATATCAGGTGACCGTGAACGGTCTTGCAAACCAGGCACCGCAGGCACGAAACGATAGTGGTGCGATTGGTGAGGACACGGCCTCGATTGTGCTGCAGAACATTCTGCTGAACGATACTGATGCGGATCGGGACACGCTGTTTGTGTCCGCCGTAGCTCGTAGCGCCACGAAGGTCGGTGAAATGGTGGCGGGCACCAAGGGTGGCTACTGGATAGTGGAGTCAGACGGATCAGCCGAGTTTTTCACCGATGGTGATTTCGACTATCTCGCGGCAGGTCAGCAGGTCACGGAGCAGCTCCTCTACACCGTGTCTGACGGTGCTGGCGGCAGTGCGTTTGGTACAGTCTCCGTTGTCGTGACCGGTGCAAATGATGAACCGGTCGCGGTCGATGACTTCTATCAGGTTAACGAAGGCAGTTTCCGATTCGCGCTCAATATCCTCACTGACAGTCGCCCGGTGGGCAATGATACGGATGCCGATGCGAATGCCGTTATTCGTGTCTCTGCGGTCAATGATGTGCCTATGTCGGGGACGAGCATCACTGTAGCCGGTTCCGAGGGCGGTCTGTTCCAGATCTATTCGGATGGACGGGCGCGCTTCAGTGCCGAGACAGGGTTCGACTATCTAAAGGCGGGCGAGAAAGTCATTACCACGGCTGAGTACACGATCACCGACGGCAACGGTAGCTTTTCTACTGCACTAATCGAGCTCGAAGTCACTGGTGTCAACGATGCTGTCATCGCCAAGGCGGACAAGGCCGTGACCGACGAAGCAACCGCTGTGAGTATCAGTGTATTGAACAACGATATCGATGCTGATAACGACACATTGTCGATTGTCTCCTTCGACGACAGCTCACTGCTTGGCACGCTCGTCGCCAATGCCGATGGCAGCTTCACTTATGATCCGGCCGGCCAGTTCGACACGTTGAGCGCAGGTGAAACGGCGCGTGAGTCGTTCAGCTATGTGGTCAGCGACGGCAACGGGGCGACCAGTTCGGCGACAGTCGAGGTGCTTATCAACGGCACTGACAACGACTTCCTGGCCGGCTGATTCGGGCATAGCGGGCTATGGATGTGAATACTGTAAAGACGTCGCCGGAGCAACTGCGTTGGGCACTATCTCGCGTTAGGCGAAGCCTGCTGCCGGTATTCGCGTTCAGCCTCGTGGTCAATGTGCTGTTGTTGACAGCGCCCCTGTTCATGCTGCAGGTGTATGACAGGGTGCTGTTGTCAGGCAGTCGGGAGACGTTGGCCTTTCTTTTCGGCGTTGCGATTTTCGCGCTGCTGACACTTGGATTGATCGATTCGATCAGACAGCGTCTGCTGGTGCGCATTGCCAATCGCTTCGATGACGACATGAGCCGTCTTATCGTTGCCGAGACGCTGCGGTTCTCCCCTTCTTCGCAACCGGTCCATGATCTCAACACAATACGAGCTTTTATAAGCTCGCCTTTTACGCTCGCACTGTTCGATGCCCCGTGGATACCGCTCTTCCTGGGGCTGGTGTATGTCCTGCACCCGCTACTGGGGCATCTCGGTCTGGCAGGCGCTCTGCTGCTGCTGGGTCTGGCTGTTATCAACGAAATGATTTCGAGGACTGTGTACCGGCAGGGCAATGTCGCCTTGGGACAGGCTGCCGGTTTCGTGGAACATAGCACCCGCAATCGTGAAGCGGTCCTGGGTATGGGTATGGCACCGGCCCTGGCACGGATGTGGCGGCTAAAGCAGGGCGCAGGGCTGTCATCGCTTACGGTCGCCGCCGAACGTAACGCGCGCTTGTCCACATTTGCGAAGGTGGTCCGACAGTTTCTGCAGATCGCGGTGCTTGCTGTGGGGGCGTGGCTCACCATGGAGCATATCACCAGCGCTGGCGTCATGATCGCTGCCTCGATTATTATCGCCAGGGCTCTGGCACCAATTGAGCAGTCCATCCAAGGCTGGCGAACGCTTGTCAGCGCGAGACAGTCTCTCCAGAGCCTGAAGACCTTTCTTCATACAGCCGATTCACAGTCGCCTGGCATGAAGCTGCCGCGGCCCCGGGGCGAGCTATCGATCTCCCAGGCCAGTCTGTCTGCCACGACACTTACCCCTGATGGCCTTTCAGTCAGACCCCTGCTCACTGACGTGACGCTGTCACTGCCAGCAGGCAGTTCTATGGGCATCATCGGTCCGAGCGGTGCCGGCAAGACTTCGCTGGTCAGACTTATTCTCGGCGTGTCTTTCGCGAATTCAGGAGAGGTGCGGATAGACGGTTCCGAAATGTCACCTCAACTGAGAGATCAGTTCGCTGAGTTCATGGGCTATCTCCCGCAGGACGTAGAGCTTTTCGACGGCAGCGTGGCACAGAATATTGCCCGATTTTCCGACGCTGAGCCGGAAGAGATTATCGAGGCAGCCAGACTCGCTGGTGCCGAGGCGATGATACTGTCGCTTCAGGCGGGCTATGACACACCGATAGGACCTGCGGGAGTGCCGCTTTCTGGTGGGCAGAAGCAGCGGATAGGCTTCGCGCGAGCCCTGTTCGGACGGCCGGCGCTTGTGGTTCTGGATGAGCCTACGTCAAGTCTGGATGCGGAAGGGCAGCAGGCATTTCAGGCTGCCCTTGCTACGCTGAAAAGTCGTGGCACCACAGTCATCACTATAAGCCACCAGGTGCACCATCTGAGCCGCTGTGATTTCCTGGCAGTGATGGCGAATGGACGGCTCGAGCGTTTCGGGCCTACGAGCTCATTGCTGGCAGACATGATCAAGCCTGAGTCGCGGCGTCGATCTGCCCCCGTGATCATTCGCAAGTCGGCAGCGGTAGTCAATCTGCGGGAGTCAGACGATGAATGAGCGAAGTCCGACTGAACCAGCCAAGAACCTGCGTGGCCTGGTTCTTGGTGGTGTGATGATTACCACACTGGGTTTCGGTGGATTCGTTACCTGGGCTGCTTCCGTGCCGCTGGACAGTGCCGTTATCGCAGAAGGTGTGGTCAAAGTCGGCTCCGAGCGGAAGCGTATCCAGCACTTCGAAGGCGGCATCGTCAAACAGATCCTGGTGCGTGAAGGGGAAAAAGTCAGTGCCGGTCAGGTGCTGGTGACGCTGGATCAGACCTTCGCTGAGTCCGAGTACCTGCGCCTTTCCCAGCAACTCAATGCGCTCCAGGTTCGCGAGGCTGCATTGTTGGCTGCACAACATGGTCTGGAGCGCCCCGTGTTTCCTGATCACCTGCTGGATCAGTCGGATCCTGGTTTGCAGGCGAAGGTGCACGAGGCGGTCATTTTGTTCGAGCTCAACCGGAGCACCCTTGATGGCACGCTGGCTATCCTGGAACAGCAGAGCTTGCAGCTGGGAGAGCAGATTCAGGGAATGAAGGCCGAAGCGCATGCTGGTGAGCAGCAACTGGCCCTGATCGAAGAGGAGCTGGCCTCACTGGAGATGCTGTTGCAACGGCGTATGACTGGCAAAGCTCGGTCGCTCGAACTGAAACGAGAGGCGGCCCAGATGCGTGGGAAAATTGCGAGCCTGAAAACAGAAATAGCGGGTGCCGGCACACGACAGTCCGAGATTACGCTGGAGCGGGAACAATCCAGGCAAGCCTATCGCTACGAAGCTGCAAATGAACTGCGAGAAGTGCGAAATGAAATTGATGGGTTGGTCCAACGAATCGCAGCGAGCAATAACGTGTTGCAGCGGATCAGTTTGACGGCTCCGGTTGATGGACTTGTGGTCGACCTCGCGATAAACAATATTGGCGAGGTGATTCGTCCGGGCGACACGCTGATGGAAATTGTGCCGGCGAAAGACGAACTCGTCATCGCTGCCCGGATTCGGCCACTGGATATTGATAAGGTTTCAGGGCGCCAGACGGCCCGCGCCCGGCTGTCCGGCTATCGGCATCACGAGATGCCGGAGCTGACGGGAACGCTGGAATCAGTATCGGCCGATGCGCTCTTCGATGAGCAGAGCGGGCAGTACTATTTCGAAGCCAGAATTGTGATGAATGATGAAGCGAACCCGCTTTGGGGCGATGAGACGGTCAAGCCAGGCATGCCTGCTGAGGTGTACATCCTCACTGGCGAGTCGACCCCATTGCAGTATTTCGCGGAACCACTGCTCACGGCCTTCGATAAAGCCTGGCGCGAACAGTAGTTTTCGGGCTATTCCACGACCTCGAAGGTCGTCACGGCCAGCTTCTTGTCATTGGCATCCACGATTTCCACGCGCCAGTAACCAATCATGGGAGGAATGATCTTCTTGCTGGATGACGCGCGCATCGGCGAAATCCACGGTTTGATGGTGACCTGGGCAATCCGTTTGTCATTCAGATACCAGTTGTGGAACAGTGTCTCACCAACGTAACCGATAGTCTGGGTGAACATATAGACGGTAATGAGATCCTTCCCATTCAGACTCACGGCATTTTCATAGATCCCGATGGGTTCGCGATCTCGCAGGCCCGCGGCCAGGCTGGCTCTGGCAATCGCGTCGGATAGTATTTCGGTCCTGGTGGGCTTGCCTCGAGCGCTGTCGAAACCTTCTGTGGGCGTCGCTTTAGGGGCGTGACCGCGTTCACCGGTATCCGTTTCTGCAACGACGGCATCGACCGTGTCGTCTTCTCCGGCGATCGGAGAAGTATCGTAAACGGTGTCGGTGTCGGCCGCTTCATCGAGGACCGCTGCATCATCGAGCAGCGCTGACTCCGCGCTCACTTCGACCTCTGCAAAAGTTTGACGGTCCTGCGGGACAGAAGCTGCGGCCTCTTCAGAGTCCGAGGTGTCAGCGACTGGCGCCGCTGTTTCTGCAAGCGCTGGCGCCGCAGCTTCCGCGGCGCTTTCCGGCTCGCTCGGCTCGACCTGTGAGTCGAACACCGGGGCATCAGCCGGCGTCGGTGTGACTGCAGCCTGCTCGTACTCGCTCAGCGTGTCCGTGCCGCCATCCGTCTCTTCAGGCTGTTCGATGGCGAGTTCCGCGCTGCTGCCGGGAATGACGGGCTTCGGTGTCGCGCTGAACTGGGTGAAACCCCAATAGGCCAGACCGCCGATAATGAAGACTACCAGCAGCCCAAACAGGACGATCCTATGCCAGTAATAGACTGTGACCGTAACGGGTGAACTGATTCTGTCCTCGCGCTGGGCTGAAAACCCGTTTTTCTGGCTCATGAGTATTTTTCTAATTGGTGTCGTCGAAGGAATGCAGTTTCCGGCTTCGGGCTTCCGGTTCCCGGGAGCCCGAAGCCGGCTCACAGCCCGCTATTTCAGGCGGGTGAAATGTTTCTTCATGAGGCTGCGATTGTTCCTGCTCAGTTTCTGGTATTCAGCAGCCAGTTCTGACGAGGTCAGGTTGCCGACCAGTTTGCCATTGCTATACAGCCTGTACGTTTTGTCCTTTACCGCAGCGATTTCCAGCGGCGCCTCGTGCACGGCATAGTAGATTTCCTGATAGTTTCTGATCAGGTCGAGGTCTGTTCGGAGTGAGTAAAGCGCTTCCAGCATGGCTGCTGCGTACTTTCCAGACGCAATCGATGCGCCAGGCTTGTTGACGATATCGCCAAACGGCGTGATGCCGAACGGTGCCATTGGGCTGGTGTCGTCCTTCGCCAGCTCCTGATATTCGATATCGCCCTCGAGATCGGTAATTGGAATCCGGTTCCCAAAATAATCTATTAAACTTACACCCACTAATTGTGCCGAAACCATACACATACTTCTCCCATGTCGGCGCAATGGTACATTATTCGGTCTTCAGAGTTTAAGGTCTTCCACATAATTTATATTTTCCCCGTGCGGGCAGCGAACGCGGCAGCATTTGATACGCCTCGCATGAAGCGCGCGATCTTCGGGCACTATCCCGGTGCATCAAGGTCTAAGCATATCTGTCGAAGTTCTATTCTGGTGCAGTTCGCACCTGCCTCATAAATTGTAGAACCTGCGCGAGACCCTTGCCACCTGGGAATCCGCTAGCAAGCGACCAGCTGGCAGCAGGAATTTCGGCAGTGGCATGCTCTGTGCAAAACCCCTTCTGCGCTATCCGATACGAATGCCAAGTTAGAGCCCTACCCAGAGAAGCACACTTATAAAGTGCTCCGCAGGCCAGGGGAATGACCACTCAGAACACACAGGTATTTTCATGAACAAGGCACAACGATTCTTCGCACCACTGACACTCGCTTTCACGACCTCGCTGATGGCTGGCGGTGCGCTGGCGGAAGAGACGATCAAGGTAGGCATTCTGCATTCGCTGTCGGGCACGATGGCGATCAGTGAAACTACGCTGAAAGACACCATGCTCATGCTCATCGATGAGCAGAACAAGAAGGGTGGTGTTCTGGGCAAGAAGCTTGAAGCCGTAGTCGTCGATCCGGCTTCGGACTGGCCGCTATTCGCTGAAAAGGCGCGTGACCTGATTTCCAAGGAGAAGGTCGCAGCGGTATTCGGTTGCTGGACGTCCGTTTCTCGCAAGTCAGTTCTGCCTGTGTTCGAAGAGCTCAACAGCCTGCTGTTCTATCCGGTGCAGTATGAGGGTGAAGAGTCTTCTCGCAACGTCTTCTATACCGGCGCTGCGCCAAATCAGCAGGCCATTCCGGCAGTGGACTACCTGATGAACGATCTTGGGGTCGAGCGCTGGGTGTTGGCCGGTACCGACTACGTCTATCCGCGCACCACCAACAAGGTGCTGGAAGCCTACCTCAAGGGCAAGGGCGTCAAGGCCGAAGACATCATGATCAACTATACGCCCTTCGGTCATTCCGACTGGCAGAGCATCGTCTCCGACATCAAGAAGTTCGGCGAGACTGGCAAGAAGACCGCAGTAGTTTCGACCATCAACGGTGATGCCAACGTGCCGTTCTATAAAGAGCTCGGTAACCAGGGCATCAGCGCCGAAGATATACCAGTCGTGGCATTCTCCGTTGGTGAAGAAGAGCTTTCAGGTATCGACACTAAGCCGCTGGTGGGACATCTGGCGGCATGGAACTATTTCCAGAGCGTCGAATCCGACGTGAATACGCAGTTCATCGAATCCTGGCAGAAGTTTATCAAGAATGCCGACAGGGTGACCAACGATCCGATGGAAGCCCATTACATCGGCTTCAACATGTGGATAGAAGCTGTCGAGAAAGCGCAAACGACTGAAACCGATGCAGTCATCGACGCCATGGTCGGTGTGGCCGTCCCCAACCTGACGGGCGGCTATTCCGCCATGATGCCGAACCATCACATCACCAAGCCCGTGCTCATCGGTGAAATCCAGGACGATGGTCAGTTCCAGGTCGTTTGGGAGACCTCTGGTCTGGTGGCAGGCGACGCCTGGTCGGACTTCCTGCCAGACAGCAAGGACCTGATTGCCGACTGGAGAAAGCCGATGTCCTGCGGCAACTATAACGTCAAGACCGGCAAGTGTTCGGGCCAGAACTTCTGATCACTGACTGCGCCAACTGAAAATCATCCGGGCGCTCAAATCCGGGTGATTTTTTTTGTCTATGACAATTAAAGGTCCCATATGAATATGAACAAGCGCGGGAAGCAGTCGAGTCTGCTGCACTGCCTGGCCTTGCTACAGATCATGCTGCTCGCGCTGTTGACCGTGAGCCCTCATGTGCTGGCGGATGAGAAGCTCGATCAGGCGGTCGTCAAGCTGCAGTCATCGAAGCTGGTGGATGTAAGGCAGGCCTTGCCCCTGTTGAAGAATAGCGAGTCCGACGTAGCTGACGAACTCCTCGCAGCCCTGCTCACCAGTGACCTGTACCGCAGCCGGAACGATAACAGCCTTGCTGTGTTCGGCAATACTGTTCCCGGCGGCGTCGAGGTTCGCAAGCTGGTTATGGCGCACGATTCCGCCGGTCTTGCCGAACCTGAGGTCGTCAGCAAAAGTGATTTCCGTCGTGTCGCGACCAACAACGCGATGCGTCGGCAAATACGAACCCTTATCGCGACCCGCAATCTGCAGCATAAGGATGTTGACAGGCGTCTGATGGCTGTCAATCAGGTTTTCGATCAACTGGATGAAGATATTATCGAGTTGATTCAGACCGCCTTTGCCGATGAAGCCAACGCTGAAGTGAAGTCGCTGATGCAACAGGCCTTGCATCTGTACCGTCTGCAGAATGGCGAGACAGGCGATCAGCTTGAAGCTGCGCAGAGTCTTCAGAACAGTTTGCAGCCTGCGGTGGTCAATGAGTTTCGCAGCGTTCAGCAAGAGCTCGCACAGGCGTCTGAAGCGAGAGCGCTGAATGAGCAGGAAAAATTGCTGCTGCGATCGGTCCGGGACGGTATCAAGAAGGTGGCCGAAAAAACCGAGTTCTATGCCAAGGTCGAAAACCTGTTTTTTGGGCTGAGCCTTGGGTCAGTGCTTGTTCTGGCGGCGATTGGTCTGGCGGTGACCTTCGGCGTCATGGGTGTAATCAACATGGCCCATGGCGAACTCATCATGCTTGGCGCCTATACCACTTTCGTCATTCAGCAGCTGATGCCGCAGCAGACAGGCCTGGCACTGCTGCTATCCATTCCGTGCGCATTTGTAGTTTCAGGCGTGGTGGGCATGCTCATCGAGCGAGGCGTTATTCGCTTCCTTTACGGTCGACCACTGGAAACCCTGCTGGCCACTTTCGGTGTGAGTCTCATATTACAGCAGGCCGTGCGCTCCATATTCTCGCCGCTCAACAGGGCGGTAGAATCGCCGGACTGGATGCACGGCGTCTGGCAGATCAATCCCATTTTCGCGATCACCTACAACAGGCTCTTCATCATCTTCTTTTCTCTAATGGTGTTCTTCGCGCTGCTGCTGGTGCTCAAGAAGACTTCATTGGGGCTGCGGGTAAGGGCGGTGTCACAGAATCGATCGATGGCACAGGCCATGGGCGTACGTTCGGCCTGGGTAGACTGCACCACCTTCGGGCTTGGGTCGGGTATTGCCGGCATTGCCGGTGTTGCTTTGAGCCAACTTACCAATGTCGGGCCCAATCTAGGGCAGAGCTATATCATCGACTCGTTCATGGTGGTCGTGTTTGGTGGCGTCGGCAATTTGTGGGGAACCCTCGTGGCAGGACTCAGTCTTGGCGTAGCCAACAAGTTCCTCGAGCCATTCAGTGGCGCCGTGCTCGCCAAGATACTGGTACTCATCTTCATCATACTGTTCATACAAAAGCGGCCGCGCGGCCTGTTTCCGCAGAAAGGGAGAGCCGTCGATGGCTGAGCTCAACCCGGCGAGTTTTGCCGGCACACACAGAAAGGCTGTATTCGATACGGGCACCAACTGGTTCCTGGGCGTGCTGTTCGGGGCAACGTTACTGGTGACCATGGCCAACCAGCTCTTGCCTGCGGATAATCCCTTCCACGTCGCAACCTTCACCGTCACCCTGCTGGGCAAATACCTGACGCTGGCGCTGCTCGCAGTGGCGGTCGACTTCGTCTGGGGCTATCTCGGCATCCTCAGCCTTGGGCACGGCGCGTTTTTCGGGCTTGGCGGCTATGCCATGGGCATGTATCTCATGCGGCAGATCGGTGATCGAGGCGTGTATGGCAATCCGGAACTGCCCGACTTCATGGTCTTCCTGAACTGGAGCGAACTCCCCTGGTTCTGGCAGGGTTTCGACCAGTTCTGGTTCGCAGCGCTGATGATTCTGCTGGTGCCCGGCACGTTGGCCTTCGTGTTTGGCTGGTTCGCCTTTCGCTCACGGGTCACCGGTGTCTATCTCTCGATCATTACGCAGGCACTGACCTACGCCCTGATGTTGGCCTTCTTTCGTAACGAAATGGGCTTTGGCGGCAATAATGGCCTTACTGATTTCAAAGACCTGCTCGGCTTCAATCTTCAGTCGGAGAGCACCCGGATCGGCTTGTTCATCGCGTCGGCGTTAGCGCTCTCGCTAGGCTACCTGCTGTGCAAGTGGATCACGGTAACCCGTTTCGGCCGTGTCATGCTCGCGGTCCGCGATGCTGAGAATCGCACGCGCTTCAGTGGCTATAAAGTCGAACATGTGCAGCTTGTGGTATTCGTGCTATCGGCGATGATTGCAGGTGTGGCAGGCGCGCTCTATGTACCGCAGGTGGGCATCATCAATCCCGGCGAGTTCTCGCCATTGAACTCCATCGAAATCGTGGTCTGGGTCGCGATAGGTGGCCGGGCGACACTGTACGGCGCGGTCATCGGTGCCTTGCTGGTCAACTTCAGCAAGACCTGGTTCACCGGGGTCATGCCGGAGGTCTGGCTGTTCGCACTCGGCGGGCTGTTTGTGTTCGTGACGATTGTGCTGCCGCAGGGCATGGCCGGCCTGTTCAAGCATCTGAAGAAGCAGCCGCGCCCGCCGATCGGGCCCGATGCACAGTTTCACAGGGAGGCTACGGCATGAGCCTGATCAGTTCGATACGACAGCGTGACCGGGTGTTCGATTTCCTGGCACCGCAGGGCGCAGGCAACCTCGATACCCGCAAGGGCTATATCCTCTATATGGAAGATGTTTCAGTCAGCTTCGACGGCTTCAAGGCTATCAACAATCTGAACCTGTACATCAGGGAAGGGGAGCTCCGCTGCATCATCGGCCCGAACGGCGCAGGCAAGACGACGATGATGGATATCATCACGGGTAAGACCAAACCCGACTCGGGCAGTGTCTGGTTCGGCCAGACCATGAATCTGCTGAACATGAAAGAGCCGGAAATTGCCAACGCCGGTATCGGTCGCAAGTTCCAGAAGCCAACTGTATTCGAGGCACTTACCGTATTTGAGAACCTGTGGCTCGCCCTCGGCGGACAGCGGAGCATTCCCAAACTGTTCAACCGTCGACTCGGTGCGGAGCAACTGGCCCGGCTGGACGAAGTCATCAACCTGATTGGGCTGTCTGACCTGCAACTCGCACTCGCGGGAACGCTTTCCCATGGTCAGAAGCAGTGGCTGGAAATTGGCATGCTGTTGATGCAGAACCCGAAGATGCTATTGGTAGACGAGCCGGTCGCTGGCATGACGCATCAGGAAATGGACAAGACGGCGGAGTTGCTGAACCGTCTCGCTGGCCGACATACCGTGGTGGTGGTCGAGCACGATATGGAGTTCATTCGCAGTATTGCCAGGACCGTTACCGTGCTGCATCAGGGCAGCATTTTGAAAGAGGGCAGTATGGATCAGGTGCAATCGGATGCAAAAGTAAGGGAGGTGTATCTTGGCGCCTGAAGCGGAATTACCGACAGTAAGTAACCTGCTCGAACTCCGTGATGTAAACCAAAGTTATGGGCAGAGTCACACGCTGTGGGATATCGACCTTGATGTGCCGGAAGGCCAGTGCACTGTCGTCATGGGGCGCAACGGCGTCGGCAAGACGACACTGATGGAAACCATCATGGGAATGCGGAGCCTCGACAGTGGCAGCATCCGATTTGCCGGAGAGGATATTTCCCGTAAGTCCATCGAGTACCGTGCGCCGGCCGGAATAGGGCTCGTTCCGCAGGGACGCCAGATTTTCCCGCTCTTGAGCGTGGAAGAGAACCTGCAGATCGGCCTCTCCGCCAGAAAGGACCGTGCACGCAGTATCCCCGGCTTCATCTATGAACTGTTCCCGGTGCTGAAGCAGATGCTCGGGCGGCGCGGCGGCGATCTTTCCGGTGGCCAGCAACAGCAGCTTGCCATCGGCCGTGCGCTGGTTATCGATCCGAAGCTGTTGATTCTTGATGAACCGACGGAGGGTATACAGCCGAATCTGGTGGCCGATATCGCCACGATCATTCGACGGCTGAACCAGGAGTTCGGACTGACGGTCATCATCGTTGAGCAGAAGCTGCCTTTCGCCAGGAAGGTGGCGGATCGCTACGTCATTCTGGACAGAGGCCGGAAAGTCAGCGAGGGTAGGATGCCTGACCTGTCGGATGCCATTATCCAGCGCTACCTCACAGTATAAGAGGGCCCATCTTTATCGCGCGGTGATTCGAGCGATGGCAGACGACGTATCAATCAGCTTGCCTGTCGACCCGAGATGTAGAGACGCCATTATGGAACTCAGCCCCACGCCCACCCTGCGCGCACATTGGCAGGGGAGTATAAACGCCTCCACCGCCTGGAAGATGATCCTGGATATTCGCCGCGGCCGCGAAATCGAGGCGCTCACGCTGGCCGAGGACGGTGGCTGGCAAAGTTACGCCAAAGTCACTGCTGAGGCTCGTCAGCTTTTCGATATCTACCTGCCGCTCGTGAGCCGGGCAGGCGACGCGCCGCTGGTGATTGCCCAGATGGGTCAGACACTTGACGGCCGAATTGCCACAGTTGATGGTCGTAACGAATTGATAAACGGACCGGCCGGGCTGATTCATCTACATCGGCTGAGAGCGCTGATGGACGCGGTGGTGATTGGCGCCGGCACCGCCATTGCTGATGATCCTCTGCTCACGGTACGACACGTGGAGGGGCCGAGTCCGGTGAGGGTCGTGATCGATCCGAATGGTCGTGTGCCCGGGGTACAACGGCTGTTCAGGGACGGTTGCGCCAGAACACTGCAGCTGTGCATTGATGCCGCCAGCTCCTGCTCCGGCAATGCGGTGCCCGACCTGGCCGACACCGCCTCCGGCTGCGGTGTGCGCGGCGTGCTCGCGACGTTGCAGGCACTTGGGCTCAAACGGGTCCTCATAGAGGGCGGCGGAACTACAGTATCCCGGTTTCTGGAGGCTGGGGTACTCGATCGCATTCACGTCACTGTTGCCCCCATGATTCTGGGCTCAGGCAAGTCATCTTTCATGCTGAGTGAAATCAGTTCAATCGATGCTGCCGTGCGCGCGCGGACTCGCCGCTTCAGCCTGGATCAGGATACGCTCTTCGATCTTGAATTCAGTCGGCACTGACGGAGCTGCGTTCTCGAAGCATGAACCAGAGGCCAGGCAGGCTGCACACCAGGTTTAGTAGCCCGTAGGCGACCGCAATCGCGAGGCCTGCCGCTGCATCCTGTCCACCGGCCAACCACAAACCAGCAGCGCTCATTTCCCTTACACCCCAGCCTGCCACACTTAAGGGCAGGGACATCGATAGCAGCACCAGCAGGATGACGCTGCACAACCACCACAGATCGCCACTGAAGCCGAAGGCATGAGCCAGGGCGAAATAGCTTATAACATAGCTCGCGAGTACGCCCAGTGATAACAGGAGCTGCCGGGCAAGTAAGGCCGGCACCAGCCAGGCTCTCGCAATGTCGACTGCAAAGGCATGTAAACCGACCCGAAGCCGTGAAACGAACGCCATGTTTCGGCAGATCATGTAAGCCGCTAACGGGAGCGTTAGTGCGCCGACGGTAAGTGTCGTACTCCAGTTGGATAGGCTGGTGATCGAAGCCGCTGGTGTCCCCGCCACGCTGCTGACGAAAGGCAGCGTCAGCACAACCGCCAGGACGAGGACGAGTTGCCCCGCGAGACGTTCTATGGCCACTGCGCGCCAGGCCGTAAAGCGCTGCGCCATCGTGCCTTGTCTGCCATGCTCGAGTGCTCGGGAAACATCTCCGAGTACACCGCCTGGAAGAACCTGATTGAAGAAGGTCGCCTTATAATAGGCGCTTACCGCCTTGGCGTAAGAGAGCTCGAGTCCGAGCTGAAAGGCAGTGACTTGCCAGCGCCTGGCGGACAAAAGGTACTGCGGGAGGCTCGCAGCGAGGGCGAGTATGATCCAGCCAAGGCTGACTGAGTCGTCTGCATCATTGTGCACCGAGAGAAACTGCTGCCACACGGCCTCAAGATCAGCGAGAGCCAGCACCCCGATCAGCAGGCTCGCCGAGATTACCAGTCTGACCACCGGCCCGGTTAGCAGTGCCAGCATCAGTATGTGGACAGATCAGGCGGCTGGCCCGGTATGGCCAGAACATCACAATGACCCAGCCGAAGGTGTAGCGTTCCGCTCCGGATCTGCGCCATGCGCCGCTGACACCAGGCATCGAGTTGAAGCAGCTGCAATCCTGTTCGCGCCTTGCGTCCGTCTGGATGAGTGAAATGTTCGTGGGCAAGCTGCTCTCTTACTGCTTCACGCCAGCCAGTCAGGAGTTTGCTCAAGAGCTGCCGGTCTGTGGCGCCCGCTGCGCTGTCCAGATGCCAGTCACTGGCGTCGACAATTACCTCGAAGTGGTGCGACCGTGCAAGGGCTGCCAGCAAGTGGGCAGCCTCAGGCCCCGGCGTATCAGCCTGCTGCTGGTGAGCGTTGAACAGGCGTTGAACGACATCATCGTGCTCGTCTGGTGGACTGAAGGTGCTGCTGCCATCAACGCTCAAGGTGAAGAACAGGGCCGCGCGATGCTGGCCTGCGACGCCTAGGAGGGCCGAAATCCATGATTCGGACACGAGGTCTAGCAGTGCAGAACCAGTCAGCAAGGTAGCAGCTTCAGAGTTGATGATGGCTGCAATGGTCGCTTTGAACATCTCGGTATCGCGCAGATCCACCGCTTGTACCGTGGTGTGAGGCAGCTGATCGAGCGCCTTGAGTTTGGCCGGATCATGATCGATAGCAACACGTGCTGAAATGAGGCTTCCGCCTGATTCGGCAGCGAGACACGCATCGAGATGTCGCAGATTGGACCCGAGTCCTGCGCCGAGATCCACGACAGTGAGTGGCCTGTCCGCATCATGCAGGCCTTGCGCCCAGCGCTTCAGTGCTTGTTCCGCCTGGTTGCCCGCACGTGCCTTATGATCAAAAGGCTCCCGTAATGCCAGCCACTCTGAGTCAAACAGATCCAGTCGTCGATTTCGCGGGATCAGTATCTCCAGCGCGAGGCAGAGTTCGGCAGCGGCCTCTTCCCAGCTCCGCTGCTGATGACTGATGGCCAGCGCAGTGGTTCGACAGCTTGCAAGGAAGGCCGAATCGCGCGCAAAGCGCTCTATGGCTGTTGCCAGGGCGCAGATATCGCCAGGTGGTACCTGGAGGCCTGTGCCTTCGCGGAAAGTCGCAGCAAGCGCACCACCAGTACTGACCAGAACCGGCACCCCTCTGACTGCCGCCTCATCAAGCACCATACCATAGCCTTCGTACCAGGATGGCAGCACCAGGACATCTGCAGCCTGCCAGTGTTGCTCCAGTGCCTCATCGACAAGCGGGCCGGTCAGCGTAACGTGATTCTGCAGGCGAAGCTCCTCGATGAGCCCCTGGATCTTCCTGACATAATCCGGATCGCGATCCAGCAAGCCGACCAGCGTGCAGTGAACATCGAGCGTGGGCAGCCGGTGCAGCGCTTGGATCAGAATATCCTGCCCCTTTCTCGGAATGAGGCTGGCAACACAGAGCAGCTTCAGCGATTGCGAACCGACTCTGTGCTCCTTCTTCGTCAGCGTCGGCGGGCGATCCACGCCGGGTTCAACCACCACAACTGTTTGCTGCGGCGAGAACAATGCGTTCACCCGTTCCGAGGTGTGGCGACTGGTCGTCATGATCAGGTCGACATGACGCAAGGCTTCGGCTTCGAGCGCGTGCAAATGTTGCCGTTCTTCATCCTCAAGGCCGGTTTCGTCGCAAAGAGGATGATGAACCAGGGCGCTGAGCGAGTGGACCTGCGACGCTGCTCGTGAAAATCGAGACAAGAGTGCCGGGTCAAGGTCGTGCAAGCGCGCCAGCGCCAGCCCATCCACGATGAGATGACAGGGACCGGGGCTCGTCGACTGCAAGTCGGTCATGAGCAAGCCGAGTTCTGCCGGGTCGTCCAGGTTCAGTATCTCGATCGCTTCGGCATCGACACCGCTCCATTGCAGCGCTTTCAACAACGCAGCATCATAGCGATAGCCGCCAGTCAGCTGGTCGATGGAGCCGGGTACCACCAATCGGATCAAGCAAGGCTCCCGCTGTAGCTGGCCCAGGCGACATGGCTTTCCTTCAGCTGCACGGTCAGACGCTTCACGGCCGTCGCTTGCTTGCCAAGCTTTCCGGCAGTCATCTGCTCAGCCATCTCGTCGAAGATGTATTTGGCGAGAAATTCAGTGGTGGTGTTCTGGCCTTCGAACATCGGCAGTTCATCGAGATTCTGATAATTCAGTGGCTGCAGGATCGCTTTGAGGGCTTCACTGGCCAGGCCGATATCGACGACGAGATTGTCGTCATCAAGTTGCTCGGTTTCGAAGCTGAGATCGACCACGAAGGTGGCGCCGTGAAGCTTTTGAGCCGGACCGAAAACTGCGCCCTTGAAGCTGTGGGCAATCATCATATGATCGCGAACGGTAAGTGAATACAAGGAAAAACTCCTGTCTGGTAGATTGAAAGACCATGGTCACAAGTAGCGCACGACCTGGCAGAACAAAGGGGCGCGCAGATCTGTCGGCTGCTTGATGCCACAGATCGCAGCCATAGTGGCGGGCAATTCGTCGAAGGGTGCATCCGGACTCAGGAGTTCGTCGAGCACCTCGTCAGCGAGCAATGCGAGCGCCGTGGACAGGCGCCGTTTGAATGTCCAACGCGAGGCCTGGGCCGGTGGAATGGTACCGACCTGACTTGAGCGCAATTGCAGACGAAGCGCGTGAAAGCGACCGCCGAGGCTGACGTTCACAGGCTGATCCCCATACCAGCTCAGTTCGATGATGCGCGCTTCCTTGTCTGCGAGCGAAAGCGCTGTTTGCAGACCTGCCTGACTCGCGCTGGTGTGGAAGACGAGGTCGTAGCCGCCTTCGGCAGGACTCGCGTCGACTCTGTCGGCACCGAGCCGCTTGAGGACCTCAGCTTTGAGAGGGTCAGTTTCGACGGCCAATACGCTGACGCCGGGAATCCGGCTGCAGAGATAGATGAGGAGGGCGCCTATAAGCCCACAGCCAACTACGGCTATCCGCTCACCCGGCAGTGGAGCTGCATCCCAGCTTGCATTCAGTGCAGTTTCCATATTTGCAGCAAGCACAGCACGTCGCGGCGGGATTCCGTTGGGCACTGCAGTGAGTGTTGCCGGGTCTGCATAATAAGCTGTCTGATGGGGATACAGACCAAAAACCAGCCGACCACTGAGACCGGCCTTGTCTGCCGCTTCAGATGGCGCGACCAGTCCCACATTGGCATAGCCATATTTCACAGGAAAGTCGAAATCGCCACTCTGGAAGGGGGCGCGCATTCGTTCATGCTCCGAAGCTGGAACAAGGCCATTGTATACGAGACGCTCAGTGCCGCGGCTGATCGCACTGTAACAGGTCGTGACGAGAACCGGCGCATGGGTAGAGACTACATCTTCGGGTCGCGCAAGTCCTGATTCTATGGCCGCTATGCCGGGTGCCGATATCCAGAGGGATCGCTCTGGAACACTGTCGTCATAGGCAGGGTTTTCAGTCATGCAGTATTTTATCCTCGATATGGGCACCCAGGCCGGTTCTCTCAGGCTGAAGGCCGTTCATCCGCTGGACGCTTGCCCGATTGATTACGTAAGTGATACGTAAGCAGAGTCGCGCACGGCTCGCCGGCCTCATTACCGCAGAGAGCGTACCGAAATTTCCATTTCAAATGAATGTCTGCCTTTGGTAGCCCGCATCCGCCTCATACCTGAGATCGTTGCGGGCCTGATCATGCTTGTTGTGCTGATGGCGCTGACTGACGCGCAACTGGCGCCAGAGCAAGCACCGAGACTGTGGTACTTCAGTCTCGGCATCATCCTCTATGGACTTGCGACCAGTATCGTGTGTGTCGCCTGGTTCAGGCAGCAGATTGAGCGGCGCCTGCCCTTCGGCTGGGCGAACAGGGTGACCTTGCTGAGGATGGTGATGACGGTTTTGCTGGCCGCCATGGTGCCGTTCATGAATGCCAGCGACTTCGCAGAAGGCGGCGAAGCAATCTGGTCATATGGCCTGATCGGGATTGCGACTTGTAGTTTGCTGCTGGACGGTGTGGACGGCTTCATCGCTCGTCAGATGCGGCAGTCTTCGGCATTTGGCGCGCGTTTCGACATGGAAGTCGATGCGGCATTTATTCTCGTGCTCTGTCTATTGCTCTGGCGCCTGGAGATTGCCCAGCCCTGGGTCCTGGCGATCGGCCTCATGCGCTATGCCTTCGTAACTGCAGCCCTCCTGTTGCCCGTGCTGAACGGTCAGCTGGCACCCAGCCTGCGCCGCAAGACGATCTGCGTTGTTCAGGTAGTGAGCCTCATCGTCTGCCTTCATCCACTGTTAAACCCCGCAGCTGCCCAGATGATACTGGGCACCGCCCTGGTTTTGCTGGCGAGCTCATTCGCGAAGGATATCTGGGATCTCCTCGGCTTACGGCAGAACAGATAGCCGCTTAGCCGACTGAGGAGGGCCCTGAAGGCTTGTGCTGAAAATGCCCGCGACTGGTCGTTAGCAGGGTGGAGAGATCCGCAAGCGGTATCGGGCGACTCATGTAATAGCCCTGCAACACATCGCAACCCATGGAAGCCAGTAGCTCGAAGGCCGTCTTGGTCTCAACGCCTTCAGCGACAATCTTCAAATCGAGTGCGTGAGCCATTCGAATGGTCGTTTCGACAATGACGCGGTCATCGTTGGAGCCGTCGAGCTCCATGACGAAAGAGCGGTCGAGCTTGATCTCCTGGACAGGCAGGCGTTTGATATAGGACAGCGAGGAATAGCCTGTGCCAAAATCATCGATCGACAGGCTGACGCCCATATCGTGCAGCTCGTCGAGTACCTCACAGGCGCGCTCTGGATCGATCATCATGGCACTTTCGGTGACCTCGAGTATGAGGCAGCTCGCCGGCATATCGTGTTCGGCAAGCGCTTTGGCGAGCCGCGCAGCGAAATCCCGCTCCCGCAGATTGACTGCAGAAATGTTGACAGCGACCTTGAGATCGAAGCCTTGGCCATGCAATACCGCCAGGCTCTGCAATGCTGTTTTCAGTACCCAGTCAGTTAGCCAGTGGATGATGCCCGTCTGCTCGGCGACGGGTATGAACTCGTCCGGCCCGATGAACCCATGCTGCGGATGGTGCCATCGCAATAAGGCCTCGATAGAGTCTATCTTTGACGAACTTGCAGTGATCTTTGGCTGGAAGGCCAGCGTTAGCGTATTGTCGGCAATCGCCTTACGGAGGTCCCCCGCCAGGCTCAACCGACGTTCGTTGTATGGATTGATCTCTTCACTGAAGAGCGTGAGTGCATGGTTCATGCGGCTGGACGCATCGACAGCAATCTGAGCTTTCTGCAGCAGGGGCTCCATGCGATCGGCGTGAACAGGGCAGGCCGCGACGCCCGCAACTGCACCAAGCTCAACCACGAGCTCTCCAGACTCGAAAGGTTCTGCAAACTCGCTGACCAGCTGCCCGAGTTCGCCGAGCGTGTTCGTCACGAATGCGCTGTCGCTATCCAACAGCGTCTCGTCCGTAGAAGGCGTGTCGGCATTCATGAATCGTGCTGGCGGCTGTATCAGGATCGCAAAGGTCGCGCCTTCCACCGAACAGATGAAGTTGGCGATGCCCTGTCCTGGTCGATCCGCTACATCGAGGCTATCAAGCCGTACCACACCCGAGAGATTGGCTGCGCGCGCGTCCAGCCGTTCGCATAGGGCCAGCAGCATCTGGTCGGCCTTGCCATGGCCTAGCGTCTTGTTGACTTCATGAAAGCGCGAAAAATGGAGCAGACAAATCATCAGCTTTGAGTCAGCGCTGACATTCCGCTGGAACCAGGTCTCCAGAAAGGCCCGATTCGGTATCTGCAGGCGATGGTGGTATAGCGCCTGTCGATACAGGCTGGCCTCGGCAGCTCGTCTGTGCTGTGTTTCCGTCAGCAGGGCTTTCTGCGACTCGTAGCGGCGCCGCCGCTCCTGATTGAGACGGTCTGCGAGCGCGAACGACAACAGTATTGCTTCGAGTGCAGATCCTATGGGCGGACTATTTTCAGTCAGGAAGGTTCGGGGAATAATGTTGAACCGTGTCAGCATGAACACGAATACGGCAATCATGACACCAGCCCAGGCCAAGGTGTAGAACCTCGCCATCGTATTGCCCTTGATCCAGAGGTATGGCCCCACTGTGAGACAGCTTGCCGAGGTGAGCAATATCAGCAGAATGGCAGCCAGTATGGTGATTTTGTAGCTGACGAAAAAGCCTGCCAGCAGAACCGCCGCACTGGCGATGGCTGCCACCAGGAACAGAATGTCGAATCGCGGCGCGGTGACCTTCAGGCGCAGGAAGTGCCGTGCGAAGAGACAGGAAAACAGTGGCAGGGCCGGCACCGATATCCGCAGCAGCGTGTCCTGCAATCCAGTTGCGCCAGGGGCAACGAAGCCGGACCACAGTCCAGTCAGGCAGACCTGGGCCAGCAGCGAGCTGAATACGAACATGACATAGTAGAAATAGACGCGCTCGCGCAGTGACATGAGCAGAAACATGTTGTACAGCACCATGGCCAGCATGACGCCGGCGTACATGGTGTGTTGAACGATATCGAGCTGGGCGTGGGCATAGAATTCGGTTGGTGACGAGAGCCATACCGGTGCCTGCAGAGAACTGTCAGACTTGATTCTGAAGTAGATCCACGCCGCTGATCCAGCTTTGACTGTCACTGGAAATACGAAGTGACGGCTTTCGATAGGGCGGCTCGAGAATGGCCGCTGATCGCCCGTATGGACTTCTTCGACGATTTTACCAGTCGGGTCCACGCGGAAATAATCCACCTCGTTGAGTATGGGGTGCTCAATGCTGATGAAACGGGTGGTCGCAACGGTATTGCTGTTGTACAGACGCAGCCGGAGCCAGAGCGTCCTCGACTCGAAGCCAAAGTTGATGATGTCCTCGCCAGCGGGCAACCACTCCGGCTGCAGTTCGGAAAGACCGGTCGGGCTGGTGGCCGAGCCGGCATCTAGCGTGTAGCTCAGTACTGGATTCAGCAGCGTTTTGTCCTGGTGGAGCGCTATGTCCAGTGCCGGACTTTCGGCGTGAACCGATTGCACTGCCGCTGAAAGCATGATGAACAGAACAGTTGCCCAGGCGAACTTGATCCGGCGTGTGAGCCGAACACGCCCGGCCGGTTCAGGTGCGCACAAATTGAGAAGACTTGCCTGATGGGAGGTCAAATTGGTCTTAATGCCCGTAATACTGGTGGTAACCCCCTAAGTAAAGTTGCTACATCGAGCCTTGTCGACTTTTGGCCGAGGATCGCGCCACCCTTCAGGGCCTAGTCATCCGAAGGAGAATGAGCATGAGAAAGCTGACGCCCCCTACGCGAATTATACCCGTTGCGATTCTGGCACTTGGGCTGGCCCCAGCAGCGCTTGCGGCGCCGCGGACCTACGAGATTGATCCTGAGCACTTTTCCATTGGCTTCATGATCGGCCATGTCGGCTATGAAAAAATGCTCGGCATGTTTCTGGAAGGACAAGGCAGCTTTGTCTATGACGAACTCACCCATGACTTGAAGAGTGGTACTGTCACCATCCAGAGCGACAGTCTGTTCACCAATCATCAGAAGCGTGATGAGCACGTCAAGAGTGACGATTTTCTCAATGTCGATGACTACGGCACCATCACATTCAAGGCGGGCAAACTCGAAACAGAAGACGGCAAGACCGGTACGCTCAGTGGCACGCTCACCATGCTCGGCCAGACGCACCCCGTCGAGCTCGATGTCACGCTGAACAAGGCTGCGGAATATCCCTTCGGTCATGAGGAGTACACGCTCGGTATTTCTGCGAGAACGACCTTGCAGCGCAGCAAGTGGGGCATGGATTATGGTGTCGAGAAGAATCTGGTTGGCGATGATGTCGAGGTCATCCTCGAATTCGAAGCCATCCGCCAGTAATTGACCTCTCTGAGACGCGGTGCATAGACAGCACCGCTGGGGCGTGTATTCTAGGGCCAACTCCAGACTGCCCTTACTACAATTAGAGTGCGCGCCTTTGACTACGACCACCACATCCTCCCGCACCGGCGTCCTTGCCGGACTGTTCACGTCGCTGCTTCTGCTGTCTACCCAGGTGCTAGCGCTCGACACCGACGGAGATGGCATCGATGACGATGTCGAAACGGCGCTTGGAATGTCGCCAACCCGCACTGATTCTGATGCCGACACTATCTCTGACACGATTGAATTCGGTCCGGCCCAGCAAGCATCCGACGCTGATGGTGATGGCATCATCGATGCGCTCGACGATGACAGTGATAACGACGGGCTGTCAGACAGGGTAGAGGGGCCGGGCGACGTGGATGGCGACGGCATTTTGAACTTCCGCGATCTCGACAGTGACGGTGACGGCGTAAGTGACACAGCCGAAGGTACCAGCGACGCTGACGGAGATGGCGTGCCTGATTTTCTCGATCGCTCTTCCGATGAAGACGGCGATGGTATCCCGGACGTATTCGAAGGCTCGGAGGATACTGATAAAGACCGGCTTGTCGATGCACTGGATACCGATTCGGATCGCGACGGCATTCCCGACAGTATCGAAGCTGGCCTGACCGCCGAACAGCTGGCTGCAGACGCTGATGGTGACGGCATTATAGATCTCTTCGATGCTGATCAAAGCACGGTGCTGGATGCCAATGCGGATGGCGTTATCGATAGCTACAACTTTCCGGATGCCGACGGGGATGAGATACCGGATTACAAGGAAAAGGACAGTGATAACGACGGTATACCCGATCACATAGAGTTTGGTTTCAGCGGTCTGGATAGTGATAGTGATGGCATTGACGATGCGATCGACGTCGATGCGACCGGTGGTCTCGATCTGGATGGTGATGGTGTCGATGACGCCGCACGCGCGTTCGATGGCGATCGGGATAACCTGCCTGACTATCGCGACCTCGATTCCGATAACGACGGTATCGCCGACCTGATAGAAGTGTTCCAGAGTTTCGAGGCGCTGGCCGATGCCAACAAGAATGGCGTGCAGGATCTTTTCGATGCTGGCGTTTCGATGGGGCTCATCCGGGTTGATGCCAATGATGATGGTATTGATGACACAAACAGGCTGCCGGACACTGATGGTGATGGCGTGCCCGACTTTCGCGATCTCGATTCTGACAATGATGGTATCTTCGATGTTGTCGAGGGCGGCGGGCGTGATGTCAATCAGGATGGTCTGCTCGACAGTGCCGCCTTACTCGTCACGGCTCCACCCGACACTGATAACGCCACCGATTTCGACAGTCCTGACGAGCGCTCAGGTCCTGACTACCGCGACGTCGACAGCAACGGCGATTTTGACGGCACCGCAGGTTACGATATTGCCGGAACCCCCTTCGCCAGCTTCGACGCTAACAACGATGGACGCATCGATCTGACGATTGACGCTGATCGTGATGGCATCGATGACAGCGTGGACCGTGGCCTTGGTGAGTTCGGCAACGGTGGCGATGCAGACGGCGACGGTCTCTTTAACGACGAAGATGCCGATGACGACAATGACGGACTGCCTGATATCTTCGAAGGCGAGGTCGATACCGATGGCGATGGCATCGTCGACCGGCTGGACCGCGACAGCGACAACGATGGCCTCGAGGACTCACGTGAGGCGAATCTGGCGCCAGCCCTGAATATGGATAGCAACGGCAATGGTCTTGATGACGCCTACGACATTGCGGTCAATGGCAGTAGTGATGCCGATGGCAATGGTCTGGACGATAACGTTCCGCTGATCGATACCGACGGGGATGGTATTGAAGACCGTCTGGATAGCGATAGCGATGGCGACACTATCAGCGACCGTGAAGAGCAGAGTGGGCTGGTGTTTTTTGGCCGGGATATCGATCGTGACGGAATAGACGACGCGGTCGATGTGGATCAGACGAAAGGTGTGGATGAGAATATGAATGGCATCGACGATCGCTATGACCGCGTCATCGACACTGATGGTGACGGTGCGGAAAACTATCGGGATCGAGACAGTGACAACGATGGCATTGAAGACGGTTTCGAAAATGCCGATTTCAACAAGGATGGCATTCAAGATCGTTTACAGGTGAACCCGAAGATAAAGACTTCTGTTGGTGGAACCGGTTCATTCGGCGTGCTGCCGCTGCTGTCAATGTTCGGTTTTGGTGCATTGGTGTTCGCGCTGGGCGCAATGCCGGCAGCTCGCGCACAGGCTGCTCAGCCTGCCTGCTTCAACGAACAGGAAAACGAAGCACAGGAGCCGGCGTTTCAGCTGTCTGCAGCCTGTACTTATATTGGCGCATCTCTGGGTACCTCGACACTGGAGCCGGAAACGAAAGGGACAGGATTTCGCCTTACAGAGGATGGCGATCTCGCCTGGAAGGCCTTTGGCGGCGTGCAGTTCCATCGGAATTTCTTCGCCGAGGTGCAGTACAGTGTGTTGGGGGACGCGGAAGTCAGGTCGATCAATCCCAACGCAGGTGCAGCGGCAATCAGTTATGCAGCACCGGCGGTGATGGCGGGTTTTCGACTCAACGGTAACCGCAAAAGCTGGGATCTGTTTGCCAAAATCGGCGTCGCAAGCTTACTGACGGAGTCGGACAGCGGGCGCGTGTCCGTGGAGGAAGACAGCAGTATCCAGCTCGCCTGGGCAGGCGGTCTTCTTTATAACCTGACCCCGGGGCTGAGCATTCGAGGTGAGTTTGAACGATTCAGCGACGATGCTTCCAGTCTGACACTGGGCATTGCGCAGGCACTGAAATTCTAGTCCTGCGCAAGGCCCCGGTTCAGCGGCCGAAGCTGTAAGTGAATTTGACGTCGACCTTGTCGAGTCCAAGCTCAGGTGGAATTACAGGGAAGGGCGCAGCGCGCTCGACCGCTGATTCCATTTCCTTGTTGAGCAGATTGTGCCGGGTCTCCTTGAGCAACCGCGTCTTCGACACTGAGCCGTCCGACGCTACGATCACTTCAATTTCTGCTTCACCTTCCTGACGCAGGTTTTTCGCCCACAGTGGATATTCTATCGTGGCCAGTATCTTGGCCCTCACGAGTTCGGCGTATTCAGCAACCTTGCCTGCCCGATCAGGACCCGCCACCGAGCGCTGCTTGATCATCGTCAGTTCAGGGGGCATGACCGGCTGGGCTGGTAGTTGAGCTACAGATCCAGACGCGCTTTCGTTTTCGCGAGTGCTTTTCAGCTGGAACGAGTATTCGATGGGCACTACCACTGTCTTACCGGCATGCGGTCCATAGGGACCAGACTGGTTGACAGCGGAGACGACCTCCTGCACGAGAAGATTATGCTGTGCGCCTTTGACCACATCAGTGCCGATCACGTTGCCCACTGCGTCTAGCGTGGCCAGTATCTTGATATCGCCCTCCCGCCCAAATTCACGAGCCCATTCCGGATAGGTGATATTGGTCAGTACCGCCCGCTGGACCTGCCAGATATACAACGCTTCGTCGTAGTCCCGTTGCAAGCCATCCAGCTTTTCCTGCTCGAGCCGTCTGGCCTCAGCCTCTGCGCGAGCCTGCGTTTCGGATTGTTCAAGGGCACGTGCTGCCGCGGCTTCCGCTTCGGCGGCAGCTTGCTGGCGCTCACGTTCGGCATCAGCTGCTAGACGCTTCGCACCTTCGGCGTCAGCCCGCTCGGCAGCCTCCCTGGCTTCGGACTCACTAATGTCACCACGCTCCTGTTGCTTCAGCCGCTGTAGTACACGTTCTTCGTCCTGCTTCTTTACACGCTTGCGCTGCTCCAGTGCCTGTGCGGCAGCTAGTTGAGCTTTGCGCTCGGCCTCACTGGCGGCTGCAGCGGCGGCTGCAGCCGCTTTCTCTGCAGCCAGCTTCGCAGCAGCAGCAGCTTCAGCCCGCTGCTTTGCCGCCAGCTCTTCCTCGCGCCGTTTCTTCTCGGCCGCCTGCTGTTCAGCAGCAAGCCGCTCACGCTCCGCCTCGCGCTCGGCCTCAGCACGAGCGCGCTGCGCGGCGTTCTCACTTTCCTTCTTCTGCCACTGTGAAATCAGCGCTGCACGTTTCGGGTCACTTCGGAATTCTGCAAAGCTCTGCACCAGCTGAGCCCTGTCAGTGGCCGTGGCCTGCGGACCTGCCAGCATCGCGGCCTTGAAGTCACGGGACGGCGAGGACGGACCGACCCATACATTGACTATATAGGTGAATAGCGCCTTATTGGGCGTTGAGATAACAGTTTCGCTATTGAGCTCAATCTTTGTGCCGCGGCCGGGCAGGTAGGCAACCTCAAGAGTGTCGCCGACTTCCAGCGGCTCCTTCGCAAGGCTGAAGAACTTCAACAGGGCGTCGATATCCGTCGACTCGCCAGAGAGTTCATTGTTGATCGAAACATCTCGCGTCCATATCTGCGAAAAACCGATGCTGGTCCAGTTTCCACTCACGATTTTCATCACGGCGACCGCCCGGCCATCGCCAGTCATCAACTCATCCGCCGAACTTACCGGCTTTTCAGTGTAGAGTGCGATGATGTAATAAGGCTTGCCAAGTTGCTCGTAGGTGGCGATGCCATTCAGCTGCAGACCTTCGAGGCTTGCGGCCCGCAGTGACGTCGAAAGCATGAGCACCGACCCGATGAGCAGCAGGCCAAGATGGTGGAGAACATTAGGCAGTGAGCAGACACGTACACGCATAAATGCATCGATCCTTAAACTGGTACTGCTATGAGATTACACCATAAACAGTGAGGCGGCCTTCACAACTACAAATGAGTACACATCGAAACGAACTGTGATACTCCCCATAAATCAGTCGTGTGCAGTGTCTAATACAATTCAGTGGCAAGAAAACCCGCAACTACCCAGTATGGAAACACTGACTTTTGAAAGCAACTGCATGGAAAGCAGCTAGACTGTAGCCAATGACCAGCGTCAACCGACAATGAACGGACTACAGTGAATCTACCACAAGCACCTGGGCCACAGACGCCAGGCCATCCCAGTGCGCCACCAGAAGATCAAGCCGGCCAGCAGGGTCCGTCGCTAAAGGAGTTGGCAGCCAATCTCAGTGAAGCGCTTGTGCGCGCGGAGTTTACTGAGACGAAAGAGTTGCTCGCCATTCCCGGTGAGCTCATGCGTGCATCCGCACCTGATACGCCTTCTGCAGATATCGAGTCCCAGCAGCAGTCCCGACATGAGCTGGCCCGCGCACTTGCTGAAGCCAGTTTGCAAGCAGAAGGCAGCCTGACTGAGCTCTGTGAACGCTGGATCGAACAACACGATTATTTCGACCGGCTACTGGCGAACAGTCTCGTATTTATCGAGCGCATCTGTACGCAGTGGTCTGGACAGAGCGGTCTCGAAGATGCTGTTCGCAAGGCTCTGCTCAAGCGGCGTTTCGTATTCGCCGCATTATTGATCGACCAGCCTGAATTCATCCTCGACCCGACTCATCCCGTCGCACAGCTGCTGAATTTCGTAGAGCAGCTCTTCGCTGGCTGGGAATCTGCGCAGGGGCCGGCGCCAGGCTTTGTTTCACGCGCCTTCGATACGCTACAGACCCTGCTCGATGACGACCACGTTCTGCAGCGCGAGCAGCAGGAGCGGACGCTCGATCAGGTGCGGTCAGAGTGGCAGCGGGAGCAAAAGAGACGGCAGGTCCTCGAACAGCGCCTCACGGATTCCGAGCTCGGGCAGGACCTGAGCCTGCGCGCCGAAGCGCTTGTAGCCCTGCGCCTCAATGCTGTCGCTTCCCACTTTCAGCTGCCAGGACTGGTCATCGACTTCCTCCAGGGGGCCTGGCAGGACTCAATGCTGCTCGCCTGCCGTCAGCATGGCTCCGAAAGCAAACAGTACCGGGACATGCACGTGCTTTGCGATCGGGTGGTTTTTGCCTTTCGTGAAATCGAATCTGAACTGCAGCGACAGAAGCTATTCGGTTTTGCTGCAGCCCTGTCGACTGAGGTTGGCCAGCGGCTCGGCAGTCTGGACAGTGATCCGGTACGTCGAACATCTGTCATGGCCAACTTCGATAATGCGCTACAGGACATCCTTCGCGGTAAGGAGCTGGAGCGGCAGCCCTGGCCGGTACTGCAGGTGAGCCAGCACCTTGGTTCGACGAGTGCCGAATCAGATAGCGAGGAGTTGACGGCTGAAGCCACCAGGCTCATGCAGCAGCTGGGCTCGCGTTGGTTCAGGCGTGGCGACCGTTTGTGTAAGGCGCTGATTTACCTGCCCTGGCAGCAGGCCATTCTCTGGAGTGATTTTGCCGGTCGTAAGGTGCTCATCGAGCCCTTGGCCGACGTCCTGGCCGATGCTGCGAGAGGCGCGCTCACTGCAGAGGCCAGCGCTGTGCCGCTTTATGCCGTGGCGCGGCGCGTGGGGCTGCGAACCGTACAGGCCTATCTCGATCAGAAGGTGCTTGCTGCAGAACGATTCGCCGCCGAGAAAGTGCAGCGGGAAACGGCGAGACAGAAGGCGCAGGCTGAAGCCGCCGCCATTTTGTTGGCTCGGGAGACTGCGCAAGCCAGGGCCGATGAGGAGAAAGCCGAGGCCGCCAGGCAGATGCAACAGGCTGAGCTCGATTCAGAGGCGCTGGCTGAGTTGCAATTGCTGCAGGCCGCCCGCGAGCAGATTGATGCCATCCATCTTGGCGGTAGTGTACAGATTCGAAAAAATGGCGAGATGGTCAACGGCAAGCTGGCTGTACGCCTCAATGCTACTGGCAAGTTGATATTCGTGAATGATCTCGGGCTCAAGCTCGAAGAAATACTGCGGGATGACGCCGTGCAGAGACTGCTGGACGGTGACATAATCATACGTGACGCGGGTCAGGCTTTTGAAGCCAGACTAGCCAGAGCTGTCGGACGCATTGGTGTCCGCAATTAGCAGGTAACTGCAGCTCTCTCATATTGGAGACTGAAATGTCGTTTTCCGAAGGTCCTCTGCAGGACAACCAGCGCAGTGAACCACGACTGCCGCATTACGAAACGGTATACGTCGAGATCATTGGCAACTGCGCCATGGAAAGTGAACACATCGAACCTGAAGTTGCGGCTTCCGAGACAATAGATGTCTCTGCGAACGGACTGCAGGTCAGGTTTCCAAAACCGCTCCAGGTAGGCACTATCTTGCAGCTCTGTATCGTGCGCGAGCGAACCGGTGACAAATTCGAGCTGGCTTCTGAAGTGAAATGGCAGCGGAGACTACCGGGTACTGCTGGTTGGCTGGTTGGATTTCGCCTTTTCGAGTCTGACGACACGTCGATCGTCGACTGGAAGCTGGCAGTAGCCGCCATGCTTGGCCAGGAGCATGACGACCATGTGACAGGCTGAAGCCGGCGCTCTACTTCAGATCCTGCTCCATTCTTTTAACCTCTTCTTCACTCAGCTCCTGAAACTCATTGCTGTCGTTGATGAGCGACTCGAGATCCTCTCCGGTGGTCTTCTTGATGGAGCGGAAGGTATCTTCTTCCGCATCACCGGCGCCAGGTGCATCAGCCAGAAACGTAATTGCGTCGCTCACGGTCTGGAAGGGTATTTCTTCCATTGGCATGTGCCCGACGTCGGGGTAGGTGATGAGTTTGACGTTGCGCAGGTCCGCCATCCAGCGCTCCGATAGTTTCAAAGGTGTCCACGCATCCGCTTCACCCCACATCAGCAGGGTGGGCGCTTTTACGCCGCTGAAGCTCATGTCGGTGGTCTTCGCCTTGTCTTCACCCAACATCTGCAGCGTCTTCACGTACAGGGGCTTTGCGCCTTGCCGCTGTGCCATGTGCACGTAACGGTACAGGTTTTCCTTGGTCAATTTCTCAGGGTCGCCGTAGTTGCGCTTGACGTTCCTGGTGATCATGAACGGTGGCTGGAAAACTTTCATGATCGAGCTGACGACCGGTGTCGACGCCATCTTGAACACCAGCGGACGATCACCATGTGAATATCCTGATGGGTCGATAAGGATCAGACGGTCGACCTTGTCGGGATGATCGATAGCATAGCGGGCGCTGAGATAACCACCGAAGGAATTTCCAGCCAGGGTGAAATGCTCTGCATCCATGTACTGAATGAAGTTCTTGAACACAGCATAAACAAATTCGACGTCGAACTGTTCGATGTCCTCAGGTCCGCCAGTCAATCCGAAACCAGGCAAATCCAGGGTAATGACGCGATTACTCTTGCGCAGCTCCTCGACCCAGCCATCCCAGGTGTGCAGGGATGAGAAAATGCCATGAACGAGGATGATGACAGGGCCTTCACCCACGTCACGGTAGTGGATCCGCATGCCGCGAATCTCGAGGAACTCGGAATCTTCGTTAATGTACTGCTCTTCGAGATCCACGGGCGGTATCCCGCCGAATCCAATGGCGTTCGAAAAGGTCTGACTGGCCTTCATGGACTCGCAACCAATGCTGAGCACGAGGCTAATCAGCAGGCCGAGTGTTACAAGGGCTCGAGTCGCGACTGTCATGGAGCCGACAGGGGAGATGGGTTGGTTCGGTCTGGTCATTCAGCGTCTTGATAGCCGGCGGCGTTGGTTATAGGTCATGAGCCTGGTGGACATGAGTTTGAAGCAGAGAAGCAGGATGCTACCCCGTATAGAGGCCGGAAACAGTGATCTGTGGCTCAGTCTCCCGGCCCCGACTTGCCTGAGTCGTCTTCAATTGCACCCATGGCGGAGAAACTGAAGCCGCCGTCGACGAACATGATTTCACCGGTCACACCGCTGGCCCAGTCTGAGCAAAGAAATGTCGCCGCATTCCCAACTTCCTCGATGGTGACGTTTCTGCGCATCGGGGTTTGACGTTCAAACTCATTCAGCATCTTGCGGAAGTTCTTGATGCCGGAGGCGGCCAAGGTGCGAATAGGGCCTGCGGAAATGGCGTTGACTCGCATGCCGGATGGACCAAGGCTTGCCGCGAGATAACGCACGGAGGCTTCGAGGCTCGCCTTCGCCAGTCCCATCACGTTGTAGTTTGGCATCGTCCGCTGTGAGCCGAGATAGGTCAGCGTCAGCAGCGATCCCTTCCGCGGTTCAAGCATCGGTCGCGCAGCGCGTGCCAGCGCGATAAAGCTGTAGGCGCTGATATCATGGGCGATTCGAAAGCCTTCGCGGGTCGTGACATCGGTGAAGTCGCCATCGAGCTGATCGCCGGGGGCATAGCCCACCGAGTGCACCAGTATATCGAAGCTGTCCCAGTGCTTGCCAAGATCCTCGAACAGCGTCTCGATCTGAGCGTCGTCAGCGACATCGCAGGGAAAGGTCAGGGTGGAGTCATATTCAGCTGCGAATTTCTCGACCCGGCCCTGCAACTTGTCGTTCTGATAGGTGAGGGCAATTTCAGCGCCTTCCCTGTGAAAGGCATCGGCGATGCCCTTGGCGATGGATAACTTGCTTGCTACGCCCACGATGAGTGCGCGTTTCCCGCTCAGCAGTCCCATGTCGTACTCCTTGTCTTGTATGGTCAGTTTTCGAAATTCGTGCCCGGACTAGTGTGCCTGACTCATTGTGGCTGGCCGAGAGGCGTCTCTCCGAGGAAGGCGGTCTTGATCAGTTCTTGAGTGTAGGGCTCTACGGGATTGCTGAACAGCGCTTCAGTATTATTATGCTCCACGATCTTGCCCTGACGCATGACGAACACTCGATGACACATGGCCTGCACTACGCGCAGATCGTGGCTGATGAACAGGAAGCTCAGCCCGAAGTCCCGCTGTAGCTTCTGCAATAGCTCGATGATCTGCTGTTGTATCGTGCGGTCGAGCGATGAGGTCGGTTCGTCGAGCACGAGTAGCTCAGGCTTCAGAATCAATGCCCGGGCAATGCAGACCCGCTGCCGCTGGCCACCCGAGAGCTCATGGGGATAACGATCACGCCAGCTTGGGTCCAGCTGTACAGCCTGCATTGCTTCGGTAACGGCATCGGCCAGTGCTGCCGGACTCAGCGTTTCATGAATCTCCAGGCCTTCGCGGATGATTTCCTCCAGGGTCAGCCGTGGCGAAAGCGCACCATAGGGATCCTGGAAGATGACCTGAATACGCTTGCGTAGCGGCTTGAGCGCGGGGCCCTTGAGCGAGTCGATGCGTTTACCATCGAAAATGATCTCGCCCTCGCTGCTTTCCAGACGCAAGACAGCTCGGCCAAATGAGGACTTGCCCGATCCGCTCTCGCCTACGAGACCGATGGATTCGCCGCGTCTGATGGTCAGAGAAACATCATCGACCGCTTTGACATAGCTTCTGACCTTGCCGAACAGGCTTTTCTTCAGTGGGTACCAGCAGCGCAGTCCGTTGACATCCAGTATATTCTGATCTGACACGATATCCGGCGGTGAACCATGCGGCTCGGATTCGATCAGCTTCCGTGTGTAAGGGTGCTCCGGGCGTTCGAAAACCTGTCGTGTTTCGCCCCGCTCAACCACCTCGCCTCGTTCCATGACGACCACCCGATCGGCAATCTGTCGCACGATATGCAGGTCGTGAGTGATAAACAGCACGGCCATCTTCATCTCGTCCTGCAGGCGCTGGATGAGCTCCAGAATCTGCGCCTGAACGGTGACGTCCAGCGCTGTCGTCGGCTCATCCGCAATCAGCAGGGCAGGTTCGTTGACCAGCGCCATGGCGATCATCACCCGCTGGCGTTCCCCTCCGGAGAGCTCGTGCGGAAAGGCCTGCAGCCGCTGAGCCGCATTGCGAATACCAACCTTGTTCAGCCAGAACAGGGCGAGTTCCAGCGCTTCGCGCTTGCCGAGCCCACGCTGTAGCACGATTTTCTCAGTCAGCTGCCGATGAATCCTGTGCAGCGGATTCAGTGAGGTCAGCGGCTCCTGAAAGATGACGCCGACTTCGCCAGCCCTGATTCGGCGTAGCTCTGCCTGCGAGGCCTTCAGGATGGAGGTGCCCTTGAATTCGATTTCACCACCCAGCACGTGCAGCGGAGGCGAGTCGATCAGGCGCAGTATCGTCATTGCCGTGACCGACTTGCCAGACCCGCTTTCGCCAACCAGCGCGAGCGTTTCGGCCGGTGCGATGTCGAAGCCGACCTTGCGTATGACGGCGTCCTCTGGACGCGTATCAGGTCCGCGGAAATCGAGGGTGAGGTCGCGAATACTCAGCAGACTCATTTGTATGCGGTCCTCGGATCGTACGCATCGCGCACAGCCTCACCAATGAAGATCAGGAGGCCGGTCAATATCGAGAGCGAAAAGAAAGCAGTGATGCCAAGCCATGGTGCCTGCAGATTGGCCTTGCCCTGGGCCAGCAATTCGCCGAGAGATGGCGAACCCGGCGGCAGACCATACCCCAGAAAGTCCAGCGAGGTCAGGGCGACCACTGAGCCCGACAACACGAATGGCACGAAGGTCATGGTTGCAACCATGGCATTGGGCAATATGTGCTTGAACATGATGCGATTGTCGCTCATGCCCATGGCTCGGGCGGCAACAACGTAGTCGAAATTCCGGCCGCGAAGGAATTCTGCCCGCACCACGCCGACGTAACTCATCCATGAGAACAACAGCATGAAGCCGATCAGTATCCAGAAGGTCGGCTGGATGACACTGGCAAGTATGATGAGCATGAACAGGGTAGGCAGGCTCGACCAGATCTCGATGAAGCGCTGAAAAAACAGGTCCACCTTGCCACCGTAATAGCCCTGCAGAGCCCCGGCAGTGACGCCTATGACAGCTGAAGCGATGGTCAGCGAGAAGCCAAAGAGAATGGCAACACGGGTACCGTACAAAACGCGCGCCAGCACATCCCGACTCTGATCGTCTGTGCCGAGCCAATTGTTCGCTGTCGGCGGACTGGGTGCAGGAGAGGGCAGATCATAGATGATGGTGTCGTAGCTGTAGGGAATAAGCGGCCAGATGATATTGCCATCAGTCTCGATCAACTCTGCCAGATAGGGGTCGGTATAATCTGCTTCCACATCGAACTCGCCACCGAAATCTGTCTCGGAGTAGGTCTCGAATATTGGAAAGTACCAGTCGCCCTTGAACTGGATGGCCAGCGGTTTATCGTTGGCAATCAGGTCCGACAACATCGACACGGTGAAGATGAACGCGAAGATATATAGCGAGTAATAGCCGACCCGATGCGACTTGAATCGCTGCCAGCGCTGTCTGTTCTTGGTGGAAAGTTTTCTACCAGTCTTGATGCTCATGTCTTGTCCTTCAGCCCCGCGATTCGAAGTCGATGCGTGGGTCGACCCAGGTATAAGTCAGGTCAGTGATCAGGCCGACGATGAGACCAATGAGGGTGAAGATATAGAGTGTACTGAAAATGACAGGATAATCGCGCTGGAGAACTGCCTCGTAACCCAGCAGACCAAGTCCATTGAGTGAAAATATGATCTCGATGAGCAGTGCGCCGGTAAAGAAGATGCCCAGAAAGGCACTCGGGAAGCCGGCGATGATGATCAGCATGGCATTACGAAAGACGTGGGTGTAAAGCACTTTTCGCGGCGTCAGCCCCTTGGCCCTGGCCGTCATCACATACTGCTTGTTGATCTCGTCGAGAAACGAATTCTTGGTGAGCATGGCCAGGGTCGAAAAACCACCGATAACGCTGGCCGTAATCGGCAACGCCATATGCCAGAAATAATCGATGATCTTGTCAGGCCATGACAGCGAGTCCCAGTTTTCCGAAACCATGCCCCTGAGCGGAAACCAGTCGAAGTACTGGCCGCCCGCGAACAGGATGATAAGCAGTATGCCGAAGAGGAAGCCCGGGATGGCGTAGAAGATCGACAGTACAATGCTGGTCCAGCGATCGAACGACTGACCGTTGCGCAGGGCTTTCATGATACCCAGCGGTATCGATACCAGATAGACGATCAGCAGTGTCCACAGCCCAAGCGAAATACTCACCGGCATGGCCGCCAGGATGAGGTCTACCACGCTACCAGCCTTGAACAGGCTGTCGCCAAAATCGAAGGTGAGGTAGTCACCCAGCATGTCGAAATAACGCTCATGCATCGGCTTGTCGAAGCCGAAGCGCTTTTCGAGCGCCGCTATGATTTCCGGATCCAGGCCTCTTGCGCCCTTGTAACCGCTTTCGCTCGCCGACTGCTGCACATCGCTCTGATTGGCATTGGTCAGCCGGTCCATCATTCCGCTGCCCATGCCTCGGCTTTCCGCGATGGCCTGTTCGACCGGGCCACCTGGCGCTGCCTGCACGATCAGAAAGTTGATGGTGATGATGATCCAAAGCGTAGGGATCATCAACAACAAGCGCTTGAGTATGTAGACGCCCACTCAGACCATCCTGTTCGTCATTGCCATCCGCACTGGCAGCCGCTCACTTCGCATCCTTCGACCACCAGAGGCTTTCTCCAAGATCATACTCAGGGCGGTCTTCAGGGCGTTCGAACTTGTCCCAGTAGGCGATCCTGAACGCGCTGATGTGCCAGTGCGGAATCAGGAAGTAGTTCCACAACGCCACTCGATCGAACGCGCGGCCCCAGGCGAGCAAGGCTTCGTCGTTGGTGAGGTTTGCTGTGATCCCCGCAACAAGCTTATCGATGGCTTCGTCCTGGATATTCGCAATATTCCAGGTGGAATCGACAAATTTGGAGTCGAACAGAATCTTCATGTCAGAAGATGGTGTCGGCAAGGCCGGGTACGAGCCGGAGAGCATGTCGAAATCGTGGTTGCGCAGCCGATTGATGAACTGGCTCGCGTCGATTCGTCTGACGTTGAGTGTAATACCGATTTTTTCGAGATTGGCTTTGAATGGGGCAACGATGCGCTCCGTCTGCGGATCTCTGGCAATAAATTCGAACTCGAAAGGCTCACCGTCCTTATTGAGCAGCCGACCATCCTTCAAGGTCCAGCCAGCTTCCTTCAACAGTGCGAGAGCACGCCGCATCTGGGTCCGGATATTGCCGTCTCCCTTGGTCTCGGGCAGCTCAAAGGCCTTATTCAGGACCTGAGGGGGCACCAGAGCCTTCATTGGCTCGAGAATCGCGAGTTCGGCCTCTGAAGGCAAGCCACTCGACGCATATTCGGTGTTGGTGAAGTAGGAGCGGGTGCGGGTGTACTGATCGTAGAACAGCGCCTTGTTCATCCACTCGAAATCGAGTAGGTAACTGAGCGCCTCACGTACCCGACGGTCCTTGAACAGCGGCCGCTGGGTGTTGAAGATGAAGCCGGATGTCGCTTGTGGCAGCGAGTGATCCAGTGACTCACGCTTCACCTTACCTTCTGTCAGGGCAGGGAAGTCATAAGCGGTGGCCCAGTTCTTCGCCTGGGTCTCTTCCCAGAACTCGAACTGTCCGGATTTGAAGCCTTCGAAGGCGACATTGGCGTCCAGATAATAGTCGTATCGCACGATGTCGAAATTATCGCTGCCCTTGTTGACCGGCAGATCCTTCGCCCAGTAGTCGTCCAGGAAACGATATTCTATAAACTGACCGAGTTTGAATCGGTCGATGGTCATGCCACTGCTACCCACAGGAATTTCCTTGCTGGGTTCGCCAAAGTTTCTGCTGCCCCAGTAGTGCTCAGGCAGAATTTTAAGCGAGAGCAGGGACGCCATCTCTTCACGGTTGGCACCTTCGAGATGGAAGGTGACCGTCTGCTTGTCATCGACTTCGATCTTCTTCACGAAGCTGTAGTACTTCTTGAACTGTGGCACACCTTCTGCCGCAAATTTTTCGAAGGAGAACTTTACTGATTCTGCAGTAATCGGCTTGCCGTCCTGGAACGTCGCCTTCGGATTGATATGAAAGCGCAGGAAGCTGTAATCATCCGGGTAGCTGATCTTTTCAGCAATCAGGGGGTAGTAGACATCCAGCTCATCCAGCGAGCCCTTCATCAGGGGATCGTATAACTCATCCGACGCCGTAGCCGGTGTGCCACGCTGGGCATAACGATGCAGGTTGTCGAAGGTGCCGACGGCTGAGCGCCGCATGATACCACCCTGCGGTGCATCCGGATTGGCATAGTCGAAGTGCGCGAAACCCGTTTTGTACTTCGGTTCTCCGCGGAGTGCAAAGCTGCTCGAGGTAGTCACGGCCGGTTTGTCAGCTTTCGTGGTGGCGACAGGCTCGACGGCGGACGACTCCGCGGCGTGAGTGAGGGCCGAGGCAGAAAAGAGCATGACGACTACGGGGATGGTGAGTAAGCAGCGTTTCAGGAATGAATCGACTGATTCATAAGCCATATCGGAAAACCCCTTTTATTTCATTGTTATGCTGCCCTCAATGGGAGAGCTGGGTAACGTCCACAAAAACCGTGAGCCGTTGACCAGGACGCAGGATGCTACCTGGTCTGATTGAGTTCCAGCGTAACAGGTCGTCCATGGAAACATTGTAATGCGCGGCAATCCGTGAGATCGAGTCACCGTCGCGTACGGTATAGCCAAACTTGCGCACGGTATTCTGCGGATTCACACCATTCAGGGCAATGCTACCCGGTCGCTTTGTGATTTCGGCCGGAACCCAGAGCGTGAGATCTGCCCCTGCTCTCAAAGGATCACCTGGTGCCATGCTGTTCCACTTGGCCAGCTGGCCTACGCTCACATCGTAGGTGTTGGCCAGATCCCAGAGCGTATCACCGGCCTTGACCGTATGCACGATCTTGCTGCTGCCCGCACGTGGATTGACGTTGGCAATTGCCTGCTGCACCCGATTATTGACGTTGAGTGTGTAATGTTCATCACGTTTGGACGCCGTCGGGATTAGCAGCGCCTGCCCGATCTTCAATCTATCGCCCTTGATCTGGTTGACGTCGCGAACGACTGCACGCGTGGTCTTGAAGCGCTGAGCGATTTCGCTGAGGGTGTCGCCGCTCCTGACCAGATACCGATGCCACTTGAGTCGCTGTGATTCCGGCAGCAGGGCCAGCTCGGTTCTGAAGGCGGCGGCATGCGTCTTTGGAATCAGGAGACGGTGCGGGCCATCAGGGTCGGTGGCCCACTGATTGAAACCTGGGTTCATGCGATAGATGTCGTCGATCGACAGGTTGGCCAGCTTTGCAGCCTGCGCCAGATCGATCTGAGACTTGATCTCAACGATCTCAAAGAACGGCGCGTCGGCTATATAAGGCAAGGTGATGCCGTAAGCTGCAGGGTTGGCCACAACGCGGGCGATGGCCATCAGGCGCGGCACATACAGCTCGGTTTCACGAGGCAACTGGAGGTGCCAGTAGCCGTAGGGGCGCTTACGTGCCTTGTTGGCGTTGACAGCCTTTCGAACATTGCCCTCGCCAGCGTTGTAGCCTGCCAGGGCGTGCAGCCAGTCGCCATCGAAAAACCTGTGCAGCGCAGAAAGATACTTGAAGGCGGCCTGAGTGGAGGCGTAAACGTCGCGCCGGCCATCGTACCACCAGCTCTGTCGAAGATTGAATCGCTGACCGGTCATAGGAATGAACTGCCATAGACCGGCGGCCCTGCCATGACTGTATGCAAACGGGTCGTAGGCACTTTCGACGATGGGCAGGAGCGCGAATTCGAGAGGAACCTTACGCTTCTCAGCTTCGCTGACGATGAAGTGCAGATATGGCTGGGCGCGGCGCAGGGTGATATCGAGGTAGCTTGGATTGCGCTTGAGAAAGCGGATTTCATCATCAATCCGCGGGTGATCCTGGCGCTGGTATAGGCTAAGTCCTTTGCGAACTCGCTTCCAGATGGACGGCTTCGAAGCTGGAAGCCTCACAGCACCACCTGGCTCGGATGGGTCGTTTAGCCGGACAGGGCCCGCGGGCGTAATTGAAGCCGTGCTGTTAAGGCCGGTGGCCTCGACGGGATCAGCATTGGAAACTGGTGAGTACAGCAAAACGAGTGCGCACAGCAGAACACCAAGGTTACGCACTATGCTTTGTCCTTCGCTGCACGCAGCCTGGCAAATGCCTGCAGCCGATGAGCTTCGCCAGTTTCACTGCCATCAGCGTAGCGGGTCTGTTGAGGGTTCAGAAACGGATTGATGCGGCGCTCAATCGCAAGACTTGAAGGCAGTGTTGGCATACCAGATTCGCGTAGCTGCTCACAGGCGGCTCGATACGCGGCAATAGTTGTGTTGTCAGGCCAGGCATCAGCAGTAAAGGCCAGGTTCGCGAGCGTATATTCATGACCACAGCAAACCAGTGTCTGCCCCGGCAAGGCAGCGAGGCTATCAAGTGAGTTCAGCATCTGTTCCGGAGTACCCTCAAACAGGCGGCCGCAGCCGGCAGAAAAAAGTGTGTCTCCACAGAATAGCAAAGGACGTCCCATTGCCGAATCCCTGGCCCCGGCTGTCTCGCTGGAGGCAGCTCTCTCTCGCCCGTGGAGTTGCTCAGTATCAACCAGATCCAGTGGCGATTCCGTGAAGAAGGCAGCATGATCGAGAGTATGTCCGGGTACAAGTAGCATATTGAATGTCAGGCCAGCAGCCTCGAAGCTATCACCGGCCTTCAACGATCTGTTTATATGGGGAATTCGATCTGGCCGTGCCGCCGTAGCATTGCCGTAGACCGGGCAGTCACCTTTCCCACGCCAGCTTTCGCTGATGAGTTGGCGAACACCACCGGTGTGGTCCGGGTGATGATGCGTAAGGAGAATACCGGCCAACTCCAGGTCGTTGTCGGCCAGATAGGACACTGCCGGTGTAGCCTGACCTGGATCAACTACCCAGGTGAGAGGCGAGCCGACGCGGCGAAAACACCAGATATAGTTGTCGTTGAAGGCAGGCACTGCCTCGAGTTCGATATGTGCAGGCTTGATCGGTCCTGTCAAAATCATCATCCATCAGCTGTGATGATTGGACTATACCGCATCTTCCCGCCATTGTAAGATGAAGCATTGGAAATTACCTTTCGTGCGAGGTGGTATGATGCCGTCGTCAAAGGCGTGGGCGAAGTGGTTCGATACGGCTGCCGGGCAATCTCTTCTTGCCGCTGAGCGAGCTACAGTTACTGCCTGCATACAACGTTTCTTCGGCTACCATCAGCTGGAGGTGGTGCTCTCGGATAGCGCAGATATTGGCGCCGGCAGCCTGCTCGGGCATCGCATTGTCGCGACGCAACGGCCGAGTGGCCAACTGGACAGCGTATTGCCCTGCCAGCCCCATCTGCTACCGATTGCCAGCGATTCGGTCGATCTGGTCATACTGCATCATACGCTCGACGTCAGTCCGCGCCCTCACCAGGTATTGCGTGAAGCCTCGCGCGTGCTCCGCTCTGGTGGTCACGTCGTCGTCGTCGGATTCAATCCTTATAGCCTCTGGGGCCTGATGCGACTCATCGCCAGGCGGCGCAAGGTGCCCTGGGCAGGGCGCTTCCTCAGTGGCTCCAGGCTCGAAGACTGGTGTAGCTTGCTAGACCTCAGCGCACGCAGAATGGAATACCGTCTGTTCGGTACCTTGCTTGGGACTGGCAGTGCCGCCGCGAAGGCGCTTGCTGAAGGCCGGCCGGGTTTGGTTGAGCGTCTGGCAAGGCAGCTCAAGCTACCATTGGGGGGCTTTTATGTTTGCGTAAGCCAGAAGCAGGTCGGTAGTATGATTCCTCTGAAAACGGCGTGGCGCCCGAAAATTCGCAGCAGTGCTGCGGTGCTCAACATGGCCGCCTACAGAGAGGCGGCTTACGAGGATACACGCTACGATGACGAGGACGCTGACCACTCACACTGAGCGTTGCTCGTCCCACCTCCGCATCACCTCGAACATTACAGGGTTTCTTTGAAGACGATAACGATCTATACCGATGGGGCCTGCAAGGGCAATCCCGGCCCTGGTGGCTGGGGTGCTGTCCTGCAGTTCCAGGGCAAACAGAAAGAACTGTTCGGCGGCGCGCCAGACGTCACCAATAACCAGATGGAACTCACTGCGGCTGTCGAGGCCCTCAACGCGCTCACCGAGCCATGCCGGGTCGAGCTCTATACCGATTCGCAATACGTCCGCCAGGGCATTACCAGCTGGATCCACGGCTGGAAGAAGAAAGGCTGGAAGAACAGTGCCGGCAAGCCGGTGAAGAACCAGGAACTCTGGATGGCGCTTGAAGCGGCGACCGGAAGGCATGACGTGCAGTGGCACTGGGTCAAGGGACATAGTGGCCACCCGCTCAACGACCTGGCCGATGCGCTGGCGAACAAGGGAGTCGTACACAGTTATGCGCCAAATCGTTCTTGATACCGAGACCACAGGTCTCGAGCCCGGGGAAGGGCACCGTATCATCGAGATCGGCTGCGTGGAAATTATCGATCGCCGCCTGACAGGTCGGCATTTTCACGTGTACATCAATCCCGAGCGCAAAGTGGACATTGGCGCGCTCGAGGTTCACGGCCTGTCCGACGAGTTTCTCTCTGACAAGCCACTGTTTCGTGATGTGGCCGACGCCTTCATGGACTTTATTCGTGATGGCGAATTGATCATCCACAACGCCGCGTTCGATATCGGCTTCCTGGACCACGAACTGAAGCTGCTGCAGGCGCACGGCTGCATCGCCGATCATTGTGGCGTTGTCGATACGCTACTCATGGCGAGGAAGAAGCATCCGGGGCAGCGCAACAGTCTGGATGCGCTGTGCAAGCGCTATGGTGTCGATAACAGTCAGCGTGAGCTTCACGGGGCATTGCTGGATGCCGAGATCCTGGCTGACGTCTATCTGTTGATGACGGGCGGGCAGACCAGTCTCGGACTCTACGGTGACGACGATAATGCTGATTCCGCGTCTTCCCAGCGCTGGATATTGCCCGCCGAACGTCCCCGCCTGGCTGTTATCGCAGCCTCGGCTGCAGAACTCGCCGCGCATGAGGCCCGCCTGTCTGCGCTTGAAAAGCCGGATAGTCCGGCGCTGTGGCGCAGTCTGCAGTGGTGAGCTTCGCTTCCTGGGCGCCTTGAGCCGGGCGATTCAGTCAGCTTTCTGTCTGGTAGTCCAGACGGCAATCCATACGGCAATTCATACGGTAATGCAGCTTGGCTGCCAAGTTTCCGAATTGAGCTAGACTTAGAATCAAATACGGTTCGTACATCAACCGAATATCAGAGTCTGCCTTGTGGGCTGGCGGACAGACACCTTTCGGGTGGCTAGAAGTAGGGTGTTGAGAGTTATGGTGGATCCCGGTGGGATAGCGAAGAAGTCAGTCTCCTTTGACCTTGTCGAAGCCGAGCTCGGACTCACAATAGAACAGGCGGAGCAAAGCCTCGAGCGTTTCCATGAGAATCGGGAAAACGGCGAGGAGCTGCAGAACTGTATCGATTTTCTGCACCAGTTACGCGGCATATTCGTGCTCATCGAGCTCAATGGTGCGACCTTGCTTGCCAATGAAGCCGTGGCGCTGGCAAATGAAGTGCCGGTCGATGCGCAGCAGAACAAGGATGGCCTGCTTGCTGCGTTGAACCAGCTGCTGTACGTCCTGCGTCGCTATGTCGAGTACTTCCGCAAGCGGCGCGAAGACAACCCTGAACTCCTGCTTGATATCATCAATCAATATCGTGTAATTCGCGACGCCAAACCGTTGCCCGAAAGCTATTTCGTCGAAATCGACATTCCGAAGGATTTGCAGCCTCAGGTCGTCCAGGGCATCGAGCAGGACGCTTTCGAGATGAGGGCGCGGCGCCTGCGTCACATGTACCAGGTCGGCCTGTTGGCGCTGCTACGAAAGACTAGGTACGAGGATCTTGAAATTGGCAGCAAGCTGGTGTCGAGAGCGGCCGAAGGCATGTTCAAAATTTGCGACGGCAGCACAATGGCGCAGTTCTGGCGTCTGCTGCAACATGCCTCTGCTTCGGTAATCTCGCTCGGTCCTTTGCCCGCTGCGCGTAAGCAGTTGCTGATGCGCATCGAGCGATATTTCAAGGAGGCGATGGCGACGGGTCGCCTGTCTACCTCAAAGAGCGTCTCTGAAATTGTCAGCAAGGATCTGCTGCACTGGATTGCTCGCGATCGTCACCGATCTGATGCCGCTCAGGCCCTGCTCGATTTCTACCGGGTGTCTGACGCCCAGGTATTGGACAGCCATACCTTCCTGGCGCACAAAGAGTTGCTGATGGGGCCTGGTGCCGACGTGCTGGCCGCCGTGACGACTGCTCTGCAGGAAGAAATAGGTCTTATCAAGGACAAGCTCGATATTATCGAGCGAGGCATGGACAGCGAAGAAAACGGCCTGGGTCAGATCGTTGATAGCCTGACGCGTCTCGGCCACACACTCACCATGCTGAGTCTGCCTAAATTGGGTCAGGTGGCTGCTCATATCGCGGTGCGCCTGGGCGCACTGCAGTCGGAGGGCGGCGGTCGACCGCTGGAGCTACAGCCCGGCTCCGAACAGTACGACGAAATGGCAGCTGTAGCCGACGCGCTGCTCATCGTGGAACAGGCAATACTGCTACTTGAGCGCGGTGGCCTGACCATGGAGACCGATCGCATGGCAGACCAGTTGCTGCAGCGAGCGGGGGGCGATACGGCACGACCTGGCATGACGCCTTATTTTCAGAATGCTCATGACGTCGTGGTCGAGGAGTCGAAAGCGGGGCTTCTGCTCGCGAAAAAATCCATTACGGCATATCTCGAATCCGGTGGTGATCAGCTGCATCTCGCGAATGTGCCAGACACGCTTGATGCCATTCGAGGCGCTATGGCCATGTTGGGCCATGACAATGCTGCGAAGATTGTACAGGCTACCATTGCCTGCATTCAGCAGAAGTTTCTCGGTGAGTCCGGTGCTGGTCTCAAACAGAAAGATGACTCGCACTTCCTCGAAACGCTGGCTGATGCACTGACCTCGCTCGAGTACTTTGTCGATAGCCTGACGCGAAATCTTGAGGGTAATACCGAGCTGCTGCAATTCGCTGCCGAGAGCCTGAAAGAACTCGGGTTCAAGGTGGCCTGAGGGCAAGGTAATGGGCCGCATCTTCAGTTTGTTTCGGGCAATGCTCTGGCTCGGTGTATTCGCCGTGGTGGGGGGCGCAGGCCTTTTCTACTACCAGCTCAACGGTATGCTGCAGGCGCGAGACAACGGCATCGTGGTCACGATCAGCCTTGAGAAGCTCGATCGTCAAAGCTTTCAGGCGACACTGGTCTTTCCCGATGAGCGCGTTTTCAAGGCGCCTGTCCACGGCGATTTCTGGATGCTGGACGCTCGCTTCATCAGTCTCAAAGGACCCTTAAGGCTGTTTGGCACCGAGCCGTACTATGAGCTCGAGCGTCTGTCTGGCAGATATGCGAGTGTGCGCGACGAAAAAGCGGGTATCCGCAGTGTCTACGATCTGCTCGCCGATGAAGAAGCCGCGATACCGGATCTCTGGAGCCTGAGTCAGGCTTATGAACTGCCCTGGGTTGACGCCAAATATGGCGTCGCGGTTTACATGCCGATGAGCCATGGCGCGCGCTATGCCGTCCTCTTGGGCACCGATGGACTGAAGGCAAGGCCTTTAACAGCGCCGGCTTTTGATGCCGTGCAGGCGTGGCAGTAGAGGGTTTGGACTAACAGGGACAGTGAAATCAGGAGGGGACTGCAGTGGGTTCTACAGGTTGGTACTACTGGTGGAGACTACAGTTGGTCGATCAGAGGGAGAGATTCTGCTCACTGATGTCCGTAAGCAGAATCCCGATGGGCGTTTAGCCCATGTTGAACAGTTCACCCAGCTTCATCGCCAGCATCATGTCGCCTTCAGCGCGCAGCTGACCAGCCATGAATGCCTGCATGCCATCGGTTTCACCGCTAACGATATTCTCGAAAGTCTGCTGATCCATGATCAGGGTCACTGACGGATCAGGATGGTTGCCTTCACCCAGGTCGCACTTACCGTCCTTAACGATCAGGTGTGCATTCTCACCATCTTCGATATCGAACTGAAACACCAGGTCCAGACCCTGAGCAGCATCAGAGTTGAAGTTGTTTTTCAGTTTTTCAAACGTTTGTTGCACTGACATAATTCATTTCCTGTTCGTATGATGGTCTGGTTCAGTGGAAATCTTATTGGCAAAAGACTTTATGGGCAATGTCCTGAGCTGTCAACAGCCTTGTTTTTTTGCCGCCTGCCACAATATAGAGCTGATCTGACCCGGCTTGTACGCGATATATTCAGGGGGCGCTGTCTTGAGCCAGGCAGCCTCGAGCCCCCAGTCACACCGAGGAGTTACCTTTGGAATTTTTACTGCAGTACGGCCTGTTTCTGGCCAAGACGGTCACATTGGTGGCCGCCTTCATCATCATCGTCGGTTCAATCGTCGCCATCAGCCAGCGGCAGAAGGACAAGCAGGATGGCCACCTGCGGATAAAGAATCTTAATGACCGCTTCGACAGGATGCGCCGGGTACTGGAGCACAAGATCCACGATGAGCTCTGGTTGAAGTCGCGTGAGAAAGTGGAACAGAAGGCCGAGAAGCGAGATTACAAGGCGCGAAAGAAGGAGGCGAAGCTCGCCGAAAAGGCCGCACTCAAGGCGCTGCCAGTAAAGAGTGCGACGAGCGAGAAGCGAGGCGCCACGCTTCAGGGTGAGGCAGCAGTGGCTGGTTCCGAAGCTGCAGCCGATGCGACCGGCAACACAACGCCAGACGATGGCCGCAAGCGTGTATATGTGCTGGATTTCGACGGCGATATTAAGGCTTCTGAAGTCGACTCCCTGCGCGAAGCAATTACCGCTGTGCTCACGCTGGCGCGTCCTATCGATGAAGTTGTCGTCAGGCTCGAAAGCCCCGGGGGTATGGTGCATAGCTACGGTCTGGCTGCATCTCAGCTCGGCCGGATCAAGGCTCGCAATATTCCGCTTACAGTCTGTGTAGACAAGGTGGCCGCCAGTGGAGGCTATCTCATGGCTTGTCTGGCAGACAAGATCGTGGCAGCGCCGTTCGCCATCATCGGTTCGATCGGCGTTGTGGCCCAGGTGCCCAATGTGCATCGCTTGCTGAAGAAGCATGACATCGATGTGGAGGTGTTGACCGCCGGCCAATACAAACGGACGCTCACCATACTTGGCGAAAACACGGAGCAGGGCAGAGCAAAGTTCCTCGACGACCTGCACGAGACGCATGTGCTGTTCAAGGAATTTGTGTCTACTAATCGTCCGGTAGTCGATATCGAAGAAGTGAGCAAGGGCGAGATCTGGTACGGTCAGCGGGCCATCGATAAGAAGCTGATCGATGAAATACTCACAAGCGACGACTACCTGCAGGCTTCAGCGGCCAATGCCGACGTCTATCAGGTGAGCTATGAAGAGCCGAAGAATCTGGCCGAGAAGTTTGGTATTGCAGCCTCTGTAGCGATCGACCGCAGCTGGACCAGGCTCATGAGCCTGATGCATCAGCCAAAGGTTTAAATGCCCAGCCTTATAGTTGATCTGTCCGCCCGAGACCTGCTTGTGAGCAGGTCTCGGGCGAGAGGCCATTAAATATTGGCAGCTGGTCGGTCTGCTACGCGGAACAGTGGTTCAGCACGGTCAATGCTGCCCTGATATTTAACAGAGAAGGCATTGAGCGCATTGAGCGCGTCTTCAACCAGCTTGTCGGCCCGAAGCTCGAAGGCATCGAAGCCGCAGCGCCGCATATAGAAGAGTTGGTCTACCAGAACGTCACCTACCGCGCGAAGCTCGCCTGTAAAGCCGAAGCGTTGACGCAGCAGGTAGGCGCTGGAATAGCTTCTGCCATCAACAAACTTGGGGAAATGCAGGGCTATCAGCGGAAACTGCTGACAACGCTCGCCCAGTCGCTCCACTTCGTCATCACTATCGAACCAGATGCCGAAGTTGTCGGCAGTCAGGCCCAGATCATGCTGTAGCTGGTCGCGATCGAGCCCTGCCGTTAGCGCATCTTCCCAGTGCACGAGCACACCATAAGCGGTTTTCAATGCATCGCTGATCTGCGTAGTCAGAAGCTCTGCTGATGCGGCCTTGTCGAGTCGAGCCCATTGGTGATCGATTACCCTGGCTTCGGAATCGGCACCGCGAACAGGCACCTTAATGAGATTTGGCATAGATTCGCTCCTTGAAAGGGTCTATCCCGACGCGGTTGTAGGTGTCCACGAACAGCTCTTCGGGCTGTCTCTGTTCCACATACACATCTACCAGCTTGCGCACGACCTGCGGTATGTCCGCTCGCGCGAAAGATGGCCCTAGAATCTTGGCCAGGGCGGTGACTTTACCAGCCTGTCCACCAATGGATACCTGGTACCACTCTTCACCTTTCTTGTCGACGCCCAGTATGCCGATATGCCCGACGTGGTGATGACCACAGGCGTTCATGCAACCAGAAATGTTGATGTCGAGATCCCCAAGATCGTAAAGGAAGTCGAGATCCTCGAATTCCATCTGAATGGCTTCGGCAACGGGTATGGACTTGGCGTTGGCAAGCGCGCAATAGTCACCGCCGGGGCAGCAGATAATGTCGGCCAGCGTGCCGAGGGTCGGCGTCGCAAAACCCAGTGGTTTGATTTTCTGCCACAGGGTAAACAACTCATTGACCTTGACGTCTGCCAGTACGACGTTCTGCTCGTGAGTCACTCGGGCTTCGCCAAAGCTGTATTCGTCAGCCAGATCTGCCAATGCATCAAGCTGTCGGTCGCTGACGTTGCCCGGCGGTATGCCAATCTTCTTCAGCGACATCGTGACGATGCGGTAGCCGCTCCGCTTGTGGACGGCAGTATTTCGCTTGACCCAGTTCGAGAAGTAGCTGTTCTCGGCACACTGTTGCTCGAGGGACTTTTCCAGATCGGCAGCGCCCGCCTCGAAATCCTCATAGTCTGGGTCGACGAAATAGCTTTGCACGCGAGCGAGTTCTTCTGGCGTGATCCGCCCTTCGCCATCCTTGAAGTGAGCCCATTCGGCCTCCACTTTTTCGGCAAAAGTCTCAGGGCTCAGGGCCTTGACGAGAATCTTGATGCGCGCCTTGTACTTGTTGTCCCTGCGACCATACCGGTTGTAGACGCGCAAAATGGCATCGAGGTAGGTCAGCAGGTCCAACTCGGGCAGGAATTCCCTGATGACCGAGCCGATCATCGGAGTCCGGCCAAGACCGCCGCCGACGAGGATTCTATAACCTATTTCGCCGGCGTCGTTGCGTACGATATGAACGCCAATGTCGTGGACCTGTGTCGCCGCACGATCGACTTCCGGACAGGCATTCACTGCAATTTTGAATTTGCGCGGCAGGAAGGCGAATTCGGGATGGAAGGTCGACCACTGACGAATGATCTCGCAATAGGGGCGCGGATCGACGATTTCGTCAGGCGTAACGCCAGCATACTGATCAGTCGTGGTATTACGGATACAGTTACCGCTGGTCTGGACCGCGTGCATCTGTACTTCAGCCAGCTCAGCCAGAATATCCGGCGAGTCCTTGACCGTGGGCCAATTCAGTTGCAGATTCTGACGCGTCGTAAAGTGCGCGAAGCCCTTGTCATAGGTGCGCGTGATATGAGCCAGACGCCGAAGCTGCGCACTGCTGAGCATGCCATACGGCACCGCAATACGGAGCATTGGTGCCAGTCGCTGAACATACAGGCCGTTCTGCAGGCGCAGAGGCAGGAACTCTTCTTCGCTCAGTTGACCGTTCAGATAGCGCCGGGTCTGGTCGCGGAACTGTTTCACCCGCTCTTCGATGATCACCTGATCATGCTTATCGTATTGATACATAAGTCTCGTGCCAGAAAAAAAATCGTGTCATAGTATACCTGTTTTAAACCTGATTGGCTCCATCTTCGGCAACATAAGAAGCTGGACGTGTGGGTCAATTGAGCGGGACTACTGGCCTCGGCTGAACCGATTTCCGTGAATTTACAAGAACAAACTTTTATCAATCAGGGAGATATTGTGGAACCGACACATCCTCGTCACTATGGTCCGGCGAAAGAAGCCTTTGCCAACGATGCCGCTCGCAAGCAGCAGAAGCACTCAACGAAGGCCTCTTCGTCCTCGCACGAGGTCGATGAGCTCGAACAGGCGGGTGTGCACACCGAAGATTTCGATGTGGTGAGTAAGTACGACGGGACAGATACCAGCGACAGTCGTGCTGACGCTATTGCGGCCTTCATGCTCGTCATGTGCATTGCAGGTGGCATGCTGCTTTGGGTTTCTACCCGCTAGCGACACACTGGCTGGCAGTAACCGGCCCTGTGGAGACCTTTGCGCTCAGTGCGTCATCTGTCGGGCAGGATCATGCTCACCAGGAAGACCAGCGTCAGCACGAACATGATGCCGAATAGAATGCCTCCGATGATGAACGGCCAGGGTGAGCGCTGACTGAAGTCACGCTCCCTGGCTCTGCTGCTCTGCACACCGAAGGCTGCGGCCAGGATCGTGCCTATCAGGCTGAGGGTAGAAAGCCCTTTCTGTTTTTCGATTTGCGCCTCCACCTCGTTCTCGGACGAAGCGTGCTCTGCTGACAGCGCCCGCTTTTCCTCCGGCTTCATATCATCTACCTCAGGTGTCATAGCCAAGGCTGGATCCCATCCATCGCTCGATTTCCTGCACCGACATGCCCTTGCGCTCGGCATAGGCAGTCACCTGGTCCTTCTGCAGCTTGCCCACGTTGAAATACTTCGAATCAGGGTGCGAGAAGTACCAGCCGCTGACAGCCGCCGCCGGATACATCGCAAAGCTTTCTGTCAGCCGCAAGCCGATCTTCTGCTCCACATCGAGTACTCGGAACAGTTTTTCCTTTTCAGTGTGGTCTGGACAGGCCGGATAGCCTGGAGCAGGTCTGATACCCCGATACCGTTCCTTGATTAACGCTGTATTGTCCAAGGTCTCATCTTCCGCATAGGCCCAGAACTCCTTGCGCACCCGCTCGTGCATGCGCTCGGCCAGCGCCTCCGCGAGCCTGTCTGCCAGTGCCTTCACCATGATGCTGTTGTAATCATCGTTTTTGGCTTCGTACTGCTTTGCCAGTTCTTCAGCACCGATTCCGGCGGTGACTGCGAAGCCGCCCATGTAATCCTTGACGCCTGAATCGGCGGGCGCGACATAGTCTGCAAGGCTAATGCACTGCGACTGCGAAGATGTCTTGCCGGAGCGATTCCTTTCGGTCTGCTGGCGAAGATGCTCCAGGGTCACCTCGCCGTGCTCATCAGTTTCAATAGTAACCGAGTCCGCGCTGGTGCGGCTGGCAGGCCAGAAACCGATGACCGCCCTGGCTCTCAGAAGCTTCTCGTCGATGAGGCGTCGCAGCATGGCCTGAGCATCAGCAAACAGCTGAGTCGCTGCTTCACCAACCACCTTGTCCTCGAGAATTTTCGGGTACTTCCCGACCAGTTCCCAGGAGATGAAGAAGGGCGTCCAGTCGATATACTCGACCAGTTCTTCCAGCGGGTAATCTTCGAACACCTTGAGGCCGGTAAAGTTTGGTTTGGGGGGCTCGTAGCCTGAGAAATCCAGCTGCAAGCCGCGTTTCACCGCTTCCTGATAAGGCACGCTGACCTGCGCCGGTTCGCGCTGGCTGCGGCGGACCCGTACCTCTTCATACTCGCTCTTGATGCTGGCTACGTATTCGTCTTTCTGCGTTTCACTGATCAGTTTGGTGGCTACGCTGACGGAGCGCGAGGCATCAGTAACGTACACAACGGCATCATTGCTATAACGTGGCTCGATCTTGACCGCGGTATGCGCTTTTGAAGTCGTAGCACCGCCAATCATGAGCGGAATCTGGAAGTCCAGGCGCTGCATCTCCTTGGCCACATGCACCATTTCATCGAGAGACGGCGTGATAAGTCCCGAAAGACCGATGATATCGACTTTTTCCTTGCGAGCCGTGTCCAGGATCTTTTCGGCCGAGACCATGACGCCAAGGTCGATGACCTCGTAGTTATTGCACTGCAGCACCACGCCAACGATGTTCTTGCCGATATCGTGTACGTCGCCTTTTACCGTAGCCATCAGGATCTTGCCCTTGGCCTTGCTCTTGCCGGTCTTCTCCGCCTCGATATAAGGAATGAGATAGGCGACCGACTGCTTCATGACCCGGGCGCTCTTGACGACCTGCGGCAGGAACATCTTGCCTGAGCCGAAGAGATCGCCAACCACGTTCATGCCGGCCATCAGGGGGCCTTCGATGACGTCGATCGGCCGCTTGGCCTCCTGTCTTGCAGCTTCGGTGTCTTCGATGATAAAAGCGTTGATACCTTTAACCAGCGCATGTTCAAGCCGCTTGGTCACAGGCCAGTCACGCCACTCGAGCTTTTCGGCCTCGGCGACTTCGCCAGTACCTTTATAGCTCTCGGCCTTCTCGAGCAGGGCCTCGGTGCCGCCCTCGTGCTTGTTGAGCACGACGTCTTCCACCAGATCCTTGAGGTCCGCAGGGATGTCGTCGTACACCTCTAGCTGTGCCGGATTCACGATGCCCATATTCATGCCGTTGTTGATGGCGTGATACAGGAACACTGAGTGAATGGCCTCACGCACGCGATCATTACCGCGGAACGAGAACGAGACGTTACTCACGCCGCCCGAAATGTTGGCGTAGGGCAGGTTGTCAGTGATCCACTTGCAGGCTTCGATGAAGTCAACGGCATAGTTATTGTGCTCGTCGATACCAGTAGCGATTGCAAAGATGTTCGGATCGAAAATGATGTCCTGCGGCGGAAAGCCGATGCTGGTCAGCACGTCATAGCTGCGCTTGCAGATTTCGGTCTTGCGCTTGAAGGTATCGGCCTGGCCGTCTTCGTCGAAGGCCATGACCACAACGGCGGCACCATAACGCATGCAAAGCCTCGCCTTGTGGATGAACTCCGCTTCACCCTCTTTCAGGCTGATGGAGTTGACCACGGCCTTGCCCTGGATGCAGCGCAACCCAGCCTCGATGACTTCCCACTTGGAGGAGTCGACCATGATGGGCACGCGAGAGATATCGGGTTCGGCAGCCAGCAGATTCAGGAACTTCGGCAAGACCTCGACGGCATCGAGCATGCCCTCGTCCATGTTGATGTCAATGATCTGCGCGCCATTGACCACCTGGTCGAGTGCAACATCAAGCGCCTCTTCATATTGCTCCTCCTTGATGAGTCGCAGGAAACGACGGGAGCCAGTGACGTTAGTGCGTTCGCCGACGTTGACGAAGCGAATGTTGTCGGTCAGTACGAAGGCTTCCAGACCGGATAGCCTGAGTCTCGGTTCCAGTTCTGGAACCTGACGCGGCTTGTGCTTGGCGACGGCCTTGGCTATCGCAGCAATATGCTCAGGCATTGAGCCACAGCAGCCGCCGATGATGTTGACGAAGCCGTCGCGCGCGAAACCCTCGACAATTTCCGCCATCTGCTCTGGTGTCTGGTCGTATTCGCCGAATTCGTTGGGCAAGCCGGCGTTGGGGTGGGCGCTGACAAAACAGTCCGCCTTGTTGGACAGCTCCTCGACGTAGGGCCGCAGTGCGTCGGCACCAAGCGCACAGTTCAGGCCGATACTCAGCGGTCTGGCGTGAGACATGGAGATCCAGAACGCTTCGGTCGTTTGGCCGGAAAGTGTACGGCCAGACGCATCGGTGATCGTGCCGGAAATCATCACCGGCAGTTCGATGTCGTTATCGATAAAGAACTGCTGGACCGCGAATATGCAGGCTTTGGCGTTCAGCGTATCGAAGATTGTCTCGATCATGATGATATCGGCGCCGCCATCGAGCAGGCCCTTCATCGATTCGTAGTAATTGTCTACCAGACCCTGGAAGGTGATGTTCCTGAAGCCGGGGTCGTTTACATCTGGCGAGAGCGAGGCGGTTCTGGAAGTCGGGCCCAGCACGCCGGCGACGAAGCGCGGCCTGTCGGGTGTTTCAGCGGTCTTGGCATCAGCCGCTGCTCTGGCGACCTTGGCGGCAGCTAGGTTCAGCTCATATACTATGTGTTCGAGGCCATATTCACCCTGCGAGACGCGGGTGGCGTTGAAGCTGTTGGTCTCGATGATGTCTGCGCCGGCATCCAGATAGGCCTTGTGGATCTCCTCGATGAGAGCAGGGCGCGTCATGCACAGCAGGTCGTTATTGCCCTTCAGGTCAGAGGGGTGATCGCTGAAAATGTCACCGCGATAGTCTTCTTCTTCCAGACCATAGCCTTGTATCATCGTGCCCATAGCGCCGTCGAGTATCATGATCCGCTCGGCAAGGATGCTGTCGAGTTTGATCCAGGCGGCGGTTTTCTTGCGGCCGGTGTTCTGCGTATCGGGTCGTGTGCTTGAAGTCATAGGCTACTGGCTACTGATCGTTAGACGAATAATGAACGCTGCATGATACCAGAACCTGTTACGAAATCCGTGCTTTCTGCTCTCAAACCCTTGCAGCGTGGTACAATTGCCCACATGTAATACCTTGTCAATGCCCGCTGCCTTCTATGTCAGTGGAGAAGCGGTTAGACTGACAATCCATTCAAAGACGGTTCGAGGGCCATTCCTGCATCATGGTAACTATCAGCGAGAGCGCACAAGAATACCTGGGTCAGTTGCTGAAAAAGCAGGATGTCGAGGGCATGGCGGTTCGTGTATTCGTCACGCAGCCCGGCACACGTCAGGCTGAAACCTGTCTGGCGTACTGCAAGCCGGAAGAAGTCATCGAAACCGATGAGAAGGTGCCCCTCAAGCATTTCATGCTCTACCTCGATACGCCGAGTCTGCCATATCTCGAAGATGCCGTTGTCGACTTCAATACGGAGCGTTTTGGTGGTCAACTGACGATCAAGGCGCCGAACGCCAAGGCGCCTAGAGTTGGCGCTGATGCACCGCTTATCGATCGCATCAACTATATCCTCTACTCTGAAATCAATCCGGGTCTGGCCTCACATGGTGGTGAAGTCAGTCTGGTCGAAGTTACAGAGGATAAAGTGGCTGTGCTCAAGTTCGGGGGCGGTTGCCAGGGCTGCTCCGCCGTCGACATCACCCTGAAAAGTGGTGTCGAAAAGACGCTAAAGGAGCAGTTGCCCGAACTCAGTGCCGTACGGGACGTCACTGACCACAGTGAGACCACGAACGCCTACTACAAGTAGCGCTTCCCACCTTGTCGGCGCGCCGCTCAGACCAAGGGGCAGCCGTGATGCTCGCCGTACTGCGCCACTAGTGTCCGGTCGCGATCAGCCCAGATTTGCCTGGCTTCGTCGGCGAGACCCTCAGTACCAGGTTTGATGGCGCGCAGTCCCAGTTCAATCGTGGATATGACTGCCGCCTCACCATATTCATCATCTCTTTCTCCGCGCCATAAGGCATTGAGCGCCGAAGGGTCGAGCGTATCCGGTTTCATATGTCGCCGCTCGAACATTGGGAGGAGCTCATCAACGCCATGGGCGGGGTCCTGTTCTGGCCGTGTCCAGTGCGCCAGCGTTTTCGCATCAGGATTACGCTCGATTTCGCCGCCTTCACCCTTGATGACCAATGCGCTCCGGTAGCCGAGGGCAAGCCCTGCGTGCTGATGAATAGCCAGATAAGGTGGGTGAAACACCCCCTGAATCACCGCAGATGCGCGGCAGGGATTCAATAGTCTTGCCATGGAATGGATAGGCGAGCGAAGGCCGAGGATAGAGCGCATCTGAATGATGTCTTCGAGCCTTGGCCAGATCATTTTCAGCGGCATGAACACGCAGTTGTATTTGTCGAGTGCTGTTGCAGCTTCACCTGGGCTAGCCGCAAGCGGTATATGCAGTGAAGCAGCAAGGTCCTGGGTGTAGAGGCGACCATGTGTATGGCCAGCGGCCCCATGAACGAAAACGCGATAGCCAGCCGACGCCAGCGCCTTGATCGACAGCAGGAACCAGGGTACGTGTCTGCGTTTGCCGGCATACGAACTCCAGTCGAGATCGACCGGAATGTCGCTGAACTTGCCATGAGTGCGCGCATCCAGCTCCAGCTGTGCCGCCTCCACGAAGCCGGCGATTTCATCCGGAGTCTCTTCCTTCACCCGTAGCAGCATAAGAAAGGCGCCCAGCTGCAGGTCCAGTACCTGTCCATCGAGAATCTGGCCCATCGCTGCCCTGGCTTCTTCCCGGGTAAATGATCGTGTGCCCCGCTTGCCCTTGCCGAGAATACGAATGTACTGGGCAAAGCTATGCTCGTTGCGTTCGAGGAAATTGGTTTTGGTGACTGCTGAATTCGAATCAGTTGAATCCAAGGCCGGGCTCCGCAGAATTTGTCGAACGACCAGTGTACTGGCTGCGAAGTGGCCTTGGAAGTAACAGCGTCAGTGCGCCATCTGATCCAACATGCGGAGATGGTCCTTGCGGAACGATCGCCCGGCGAGGAAAACGAATACGGCCGTGATACCCAGGGTGACCGGTACGAGATACATCGCGTCGTGAAGACCGATTGCCCGGAAGGCTTCAGTCATCTCGAGCGCGCCTGCGGCAACCATGGCCTCGTTCGCCAGATAATCTGACAAGCCGCCCACTACCACCAGACCAAAGGCGCCACCAAGCAGGTACATCCCTGCAAAATACAGCGCCATCGCTGTAGCACGCAGCCGAGGCTCGACAACGTCCTGCAGCGCCGGATATACGGTGGTGTAGTAGCTGTAGTAGGTGAGCCAGCCGATGCCAAACAGTATCGAGAAGGCCATCACGCCGTTGTCGCCATCGAGTGCAAAGCCGGTCGCGACGGCCGCGATGACCATGCAGAGCGCCCCGTAGTTCAGGCGCCCGGTCTGGCTGCGCATATGAATTCGGTCCGACAACTGGCCGCCGATGGTGAGACCGATAAGGCCTGTGACACCCACGATCAGGCCTGTGAGCATCGCTGCCTGGTCAATTGGCAGATCGTAGTAGCGCTGCAGTAGGGCGACCAGATAGCCATTGCCAGCGTAGGCGGCGAAATTGACAGCGACGCCGGACAGAATGATCCACCACATGGTGGGAATACTCAGCACGCGGCGCAGCGGTCTATCGAGCACATTCTGGCCAAGCGCCGTATCTTCGGCAGCGCCACGTGCGGGCTCACGCATGAACAGTATGACAGCAGCCAGCAACAGGCCGGGAATGGCTGCAATGAAGAATGGCGCCCTCCAGCTGTCGAAAGCCTTGACCATGGCGCCGACGGTGAAGAAGGCCAGCACGAGACCGAGTGGGAGACCCAGCATGAATACGCCCATGGCCCTCGAACGCTTGTTGGCGGGAAACAGATCGCCAATGAGTGACGTAGCGGCCGGCGCGCAGCTCGCCTCGCCCACGCCAACGCCCATGCGGGCCAGAAGCAGTGTCATATAGCTTGTAGCCATCCCTGTGGCTGCGGTGAGTCCGCTCCAGATAGAGAGGCCAAGCGCCAGTACCTTCTTTCGGGAGCCGGTGTCGGACATCCTGCCCAATGGGATGCCAGCGATGGCATAGACCACCGTAAACGCCGCGCCAACAATACCCAGCTGCAGGTCATTGAGCTCGAACTCGAGGCGCATGGGTTCGAGCACGACGGCGGGTATGGTCCGGTCGAAAAAGTTCAGCAGATTGACGAGAAAAAGCAGAAACAGAACGCTCCAGGCGTTATCGGCCTGTTTGCCCACATGGGCCGCGCTTGCAGGGGTTGTAACGGAAGGCTTGATACTCAAGAGATGCTCCGGTTGGCATTGTTGTTATTGTGCAATGAATGTTTGAGAGTGGCCTATTTCACAGAGGCTGGCAAATATTCGACCACTGGATTGTCGGATCGTCGACACTTTTCACCGACGCACCTGGCCTGTGAGTCTGTGTCAGAGGCAGCCTGGCGGTTTCGGCAGGCCGGCGATCCGGCAGATCTGCTTGATTGAGCTGCCAGCCTGGCTGGAAGGCGGGAAATACTGCATGAGTGTCATGCTGCTGACAGCAGGGTCCTGTTGCTGACAGTGCCTGACAAAGCTGCGGGCCAGTGGGGCCTGCCCGTACTGATCATAATAATCGCGAGCAGCGAGTAGGAGCTTGAGTCGAGGGGGGTCCAGTTCGATGCCCCCGGCTCGGGCGAGTTCGTGTGCAACAGACTCCGACCAATCCCTCGTATCGCGTAAAAAACCCTCCTTATCGGTCGGAAACTCAGTTCTGGCCATACCTGTCACGTCACGCTAGTACCAGGTCATCGACTGGATGTGATGCTCTGTCAGGGCCACGAACCTGTCGAAGTCGATGTGCTGAAAGCATCTCGCAGCATCTTCGGGCAGCTTGTCAGCAACAATGCCGCGAGCAACGCAATCGGCTGTAAGCACCATCACCTGATACTGATCGGTCGTGGCAGTTGGCGCCGGCTCATCAGCTTCCTGGTAACGCTGAGCATCGAGATCATTGCCAAGTCCCAGCGCAGCCCAGAGACGGCCACTGGCTTCGCTGGGATGAGACCAGTAAACGCCATCTTCAATCAATAACAGCGCGTCCTTGGAGCCCATGAGGGCAAGACAGTGTTCGAGCTGACTGCCTGCGTCGAGTCCCAGAGTAAATATATGCAGCATGAGTGGCGGCCTAGAAACTGTGGACGTGATCGGCAGCGTGCAGGTGCTCACGAACGCTGGCGAGAGAAACCGCCGTGACCGGCAAGAGGAACTGCTCAACATTCAGCCCGTATCGTTGAATTTCCCGTTCGTCCACCAGCACGTTGGCGACGTCGAACAGGGGCAGGGAGGCGAATGCCTTGGTCTGGTTCTTCATATTGATGTCATGACTCTGCCCAGGCAACAGGTTGAATAATCCGGAACCTAGAAATATCGCCGTGATTTTCTGGTCGAATGCTGCAGTGGCCAGCAGCATATCGAGGCCATCGGCCGCCAGGCTACGACCATAAGGCGGTTTGAGGAAAACAAAGGCAAGATGGCGGCTATGTTGCATACAGACTCCTTAGCGGGCAAATGTCAGGATGCGATCCGAGACCTGAGTAGCTTCAATCCAGTCACCTAGGCCGGCAATTTCAAAATGGCTGTCGAGCGTAACGGCATCGAGCTCATAGCGCTTGGCCTCTCCGGCGTCCACAACACCCTTCTTGAGCGCGCTCGCAATACAGACCGTCAAGGCAACATCATGCTGATCCCGAAGTTCGCGCCACCCTGCAGGAAGTTGCGCTGCGTCCTGCGGTGGAACCGCGGTGGAGAGGGCGTTGTAGACGCCATCATGGTAGAAAAAGACCCTGAAGATACGGTGACCACGCGCGATGGCTGCACGACAGAATTGCTCGGCAGTGTAAGGCGCCTGATGACCAAGCGGTGCAGACATCACCAACAGACTATAGGTGAGAGATGACACGGTTCAGATCCCCTTGCATTCGGCTTCGAGTTTGCGCGCCGACTCATCCTTGTACTGTAGCATAAAGCCTCCGGATGAGCGGTGGATCTCATATTCAAATCATCAAAATCACGGGCATCAAATCCAAGGTATAAAAAAAGCCCGGCATTGCCGGGCTTTGCTTGAACTACTACCGATCAGTCGTCGCCGCCAAAAGCCAGCAGGATATGCAGCAGGCTCATGAAGATGTTGTAGATCGAAGCATACAGGCTGACCGCGGCCAGGATGTAGTTCGTCTCACCACCACGTACGATCGCGCTTGTCTGCCACAGGATCGCAGCTGATGACATCAGGATGATGGCAACAGAGATCGCAAGGGCTACAGCCGGAATCTGCAGGAACAGGTTCAGGATGAACGCGCCCAGAATCACGAAGAAGCCGATGGTCACGAAGCTGCTCAGGAAGCTGAAGTCCTTCTTGGTGACCAGCGCGGTGCCGCTGAGGCCGAAGAATGCGAAGGCAGTCAGACCGAGTGCGGTCGTGACAACCTGACCCTGACCTGCGGCAATGATATTGCCGACAATCGGGCCGATCGTAAGACCGAGCAGACCAGTGAACGCAAAAGCGAGCACCAGGCCCCAAACACTATTGGCAACCTTGTTTATCACGAAGCTGATGACCAGCGCGCCAATCAATGCACCGAAGTGAACGATCGGGTTGAAAGCCATACCGCTTGAAAGAAACGCTGTGAACGCCGAAAAGGCCAGGGTCATGCCCAGAAGCCAGTACGTGTTCTTGAGAACCGTATTGGCGGTGTCGCTATCGACGACAGGCGATGTGCCTGCGCCGGCGGCCGCCAGGTTGTAACCCTGTTGATAACGTCTGTCCTGCATACAGTCCTCCAAAGACATGTTTAATGCTGCATTACCGGCGCCCAGCGCCGACAATGGTTCAACTTGAACTTCCTTTATAATATAGACCCCGCGGGCAATTTCAATGCCAGCGTTCACGATAGGGCTTAAATAGGTGTAATTTGACGATTACGACTGCTTGCGCGATTGCCAGGCTTTGCCTGTGATAAGAACTGGCGCAATCAGGTTGACACCGTCTGAAGATAACGTATTATTACGCGCTTCTTCACCCCGCTCATACTGGTGAAGTCCCGACGGAGGGATGGCAGAGCGGTTGAATGCACCGGTCTTGAAAACCGGCATAGGTTTATAGCCTATCCAGGGTTCGAATCCCTGTCCCTCCGCCACCTTATTGCCTTCCTCTCATATTCGAAATTCCCAGACGAATCTGTCTGCTGTCCATCTCGGACCAGTCTACTGCTTTATGGTGCTGCTGCAGCGCCCGGCGATGTTTCACTCGAATGTGGCTGCTCTGTCGCCTGTTGCTCAATCCATTGCGGAATCACTTCCTCAAGCCAGAATGAAGATCTGCGTAGCGCGGGAATGTGTCCCTGCAGGCCTGCGGTCAATTGCTCTGAAATAAAGCCGAGGTGTCCGCCACCGGTGCTGACGTCGAGTCTCACATTTGCAGGACAGCCCTCGGCGCTCGGGGCGGATGACTCGGGCATGAAGGGATCGTCTCGAGAGTGGATGACCCACAATGGCCGGGTAACTTTTGGAAGAAAGTACTTCGCCGAGCTCTTCTCGTAATAATCCTGGGCTGAACTGAATCCGTGCAGGGGTGCTGTGACGATGCGGTCAAAATCCCAGAAGCTCTTGATGCCTGCAATCGTTGCCTCATCGCCCAGCGCCTCCAACTGCTCGTAGCGTGAACGCCAGGGCTCCTGATGGCCATTGCGCTGGCTGAGGAAATGGAACATGCGCTTTTTCGCGGCAATATATTCCAGGCACTCTCCTAGGAGCTGGTTACGATATATTCGGCTGATGCCTTCATCCATATGATTGGCGCAGGCCACGAGATCGAAAGGTGCAGACACAATGACGCCGGCATCAGCGCAAGCATTATCCTTCTGCTCACCAAACCATTTGCATAGGGCGTTTCCACCCATTGAGTAACCAACTGCAGCAATAAAATGGTCCGGATAGCGCCGCCTCACATGTTGTATCACCAATTCGACATCGCCAGTGTCGCCAGAGTGATACCCTCGCGGCAGCCAGTTAGGGGTGCCTGAGCAGCCACGGAAGTTCATGGCAACACTTGAAATGCCGACGCGCCCCAGCGCCTTTTGCAAACCCAGTACATAAAGGCTATCGCTGGAGCCGGTCAGGCCGTGAAAGAGGACGGCGGTGATCGGCCGGAGCTCGGACTTTCTCATCACTTGCGGAACATGCCAGTCGATATCGAGGAAATCACCGTCGGGCGTATGAATACGCTCTCTATCCCGCCACACCTGCGGCTTGCTCCGTGTGAGCTGGCTCCAGATAGTCTGCAGATGGGCACTTGTGAGAAGCGAGTGCGGTTGAAAGCGCTGTGAGTTCACGCAAGGTCCCTCTCGATAATTTGGCGATACTTTGGCGATATTTCGGCAATATTTCTGTCGGCTGCGTGATCGATGCTCGAACTCCGCTTCAATTCATTCTGCAGCAAGTCGATACTCACAGCTTTCAACTATATCTATATCCGGGGCTGGTACCTGTCGTCGATAGGGGTTTCCAGCATGAGCTGATCTGGTGGCGCTCATAAGGCTGCCTTCTCGGTGGCTCTGACGCGAGGCACTGCCAGGTTATTCTCATCGTTTGTCGGGACCGTAGCGGAGTAGCCCGCAGGCGCCACTTCACCAGCGCGAAGGAAGCAGCCATAGTTTCGCGCCTTGCCGAAGTCACCAGCGAAGCGACCGGCCTCATAGGCGATATTGCCGTTGATAATGGTATGAGTCACGCAATCGTCCGGTCGGTTGACCATGCGTTGCAGCGAATCGATGCCATCGAACTGTGCTTCTGCATAACCGTCGAGGGGCTGATGCAGCTTTTGGGGATCGACGATGGCGATGTCGGCTCGCGCACCTTCGCGGAGATGCCCGACATCGAGGTTGAACCAGTCGGCGAGTTCGCCCGTGAGCCGGTGGACTGCGCGATGTACACTGAGCTTCCTTGGTTTCTGGACAGCAGCGATCTGCAGCAGGCGGAGGCCGAAATTGTAGAAGGCCATATTGCGAAGGTGAGCGCCGGCATCTGAAAAGCTGATGATGACGTCGGGGGACTGCACAATCTGCTCAACAACGTGCGGTCGGTGATTTGCGATGACGGTATGCCAGCGTAGCTTCGAGCCGTAAAGAATGACCAGGTCAAGAAAGAGGTCGGCCGGGTGCAGGTCTCGCTGCAGCGCAATTGAGCCAAAGCTGCGGCCGACGAGGGTCTCGTCGGGGCAGGCCGAAATCAGCGCATCCCCGAAGTCGCGATGCCAGACACGCCCGCCCCATTTCTTTTCGTAATCCTTGCGGAACTGGCGTCTGTAGTTGAGGTCAGCAAGCAGCTCGTTGCGCTCGATTTCCGTTTTCAGATGCAAGGCCGCTTCTCCGCTGCCAAACTCCTCGAAGACCACCAGATCCATGCCATCGGCATACACTTCGAAGGTGTTCGGCAGGGCCTGCCATCTGAAATCTGCATTGAAAAAACGGTTGAGCTGGCGCGTCGTGCTGCTGATCAGGCTTACCAGACCAGGATTGGCTTTGCTATCCATCAGGGTGATGAGCGTCGTTTTCAGGCGCTTTCTCATCAGGCCCATGCTCTCGAACATGAACAGCACGGTGTTCCATTTGGTCACAATGTTCGGCGCGCCTTGATGTACCCGGCCACGTTCGCGTAACACGCGGTTGAGCGCACGAAACTCCTTCCAATGCGCATAGGTTGAGGGTAGGGAGGCACTACGGTAGCGGTCACCGTCGATCTTGTCCCACTTGGTGGTCATGGTTGAAAGTCCCAGCAAACCGTGGTCCAGCGCAGACTCCAGCAGATCGCTCATCTGGTTGAGCTCGGCGTCTGTAGGGACCTCGTCTTGTGTGGTGGCGCGACCCAGGCCCATGACGGCAGCTCGCAGATCCGAATGACCGAGATAACTGGCGATATTCGGCCCTGTCGGGTGCTGATCGTAGAAGCGGGTATAGGCCTCCACGCTGCGCCATGACTTCTGTTTCTGCAGCACGGGCAGGACTGCCTCGCGGGGCACTGCTTCAACCCGTGTAAACATGTCTGCGGTATCTTCTGGGTCATTCAGAATCATGCTTATCGAGCAGCTACCGATGAAGACGGTGGTGATGCCATGGCGCACGGACTCCGTCAGGCCAGGCGAAATCAGTGCTTCGGCGTCATAGTGGGTGTGGGAATCGATAAACCCAGGGGTGACCCAGGAGCCGGTCGCATCGATGACGTGATTCGCAGTGCCATGCTGTATTGGGCTTATCTTACTGACCCGCCCGTCGCGGATATGAACGCAAGCCTTCTGTGGCGGTTCGTCATCACCGGAAAATACCAGGCCATGAGTGATGATCAGGTCGTAATGCTCGGGTTGGTGCAGCTGTTCTTGTTTTGTCATGCTGAGCTACCTTGTTGTGTGTGCGAAGTTTTTAGCTTCAGACCAAGTTCGAGCTTAAAAGATTCTGCGAGTGGCGCATGACAATTTGCGACAGTTATTGATAAATTACGCCAATGAATTTCTTTGTTCGCTCAGCAAGTCTTCATGGTTATGCAGCGCTTGCCAGTGAGGCAGGTGCAAATACGGCCGCTCTTCTGGCGCGCTGCGGCCTGCCTGAAACTGTGCTGCAGAATGATGATTTGCTGGTTCCGGCAGACCGGTTTTGCATGCTGCTGGAAATTACCGCAGCGGAGACGGGGCGACCGACTTTCGGTCTGGAATTATCTGCCAGGCAAAGCATTGCCATCCTGGGCATCGTCGGTAACCTGCTTTGCGCCTGCAGCACACTTGGTGAAGCCCTGCAGTTGCTGCGCCGCTTCCTGTACGTTCACAGTCAGTCGGGGCAGATCGATTACAGCATCAGCGGTCAGCAGGTCGTCGTGGTGTTCACACCCCTGGTCAGTCATGAAGGGCGTGCAGCGCAGGTCATCGACCTCACGCTCGCTCTAGGCCTGGCGATCGTTAGCCGTCTCGTAGGCGGGGCGCTAACGGGGCTCACGGTGTATCTGAGTCATCAGGTCCGGCCGGAGGATGCCGGGCGGTATCGTAGCGGGTTTGGCTGTCCGGTCTTGTTCAACCAGGATAACAATGCGGTTGTGTTTCCCACGCAGCTGCTGAGCCGGCGTGTGAGCCCGGATGCTTCACTGCTCATGTCATTCCGGGAGTCGCTGTTGAGGCAGCAGGCCCTGCAGCGGGCACCAGACCTGGTTGGGCGTCTGGAAATTGCACTGCGACAGTGCATCCCGCTCGGCGATGTCTCGATTCAGCAGTTCGCAGAGCTCATGCACGTGCCGGTGAGAACGCTGCAACGGCGTCTGGCCCAGAAGAAGCTAAGCTTCCGTTCTTTATTGGACAGCGCCAGACTCGAGCTGGCGCGACGTTACTTGCGGGAAACTTCGCTACCAGTGGCCGCGATTGCGGATCTATTGGGTTACGGCGAAGCAGCGGCTTTTTCAAGACGCTTCAAGACCCTTACCGGCGAATCACCGCTTGCTTACCGCAACGCTTAGGCTGAACATCGCATTTCACTCAGTTACAGAAGCCAAAAACAGGATTCAACTTGCAGATTCAGGATGAGCTAACCTCGGTAGATGACGCCCTTCGGGCCATGATCACTTTAGTCGCTGCGCAATGCACGAATCCTGCCCAGCACACGGTGCCCTTGCTCGAAGGCAGAGGCCGCGTGCTGGCAGTGCCGGTGCACGCCAGCATCGATGTACCACCCTTCGCTAACAGTGCCGTGGATGGTTATGCTCTTCGCTCAGCAGATAGTAGTCTGTCATCGCTGACGGTGACAGGGCGGATCGCAGCCGGGGATGCAGCGCCAGCAACAGCGTTGCAGGCCGGAGAGGCAATGAGACTGTTTACTGGTGCGCCGCTGCCGCCAGGTGCAGATTGTGTAGCCATGCAGGAGGATGTGGATGTCGAAGACGCTGTACTCAGGCTCACGCGGGTCAATCCGGCCTCACTCCGGTCTGGTAGCAATGTAAGGCCCAGGGCGCAGGATATCGCGAGTGGAGACGTCGTGCTCGACGCTGGCCAGCTACTGCAGCCTAGACATCTGGGGCTACTGGCATCGATTGGTGAGCACTGCGTGACGGTGTTCGAGCGCCTGAATGTGGGCTTACTGTCGACGGGCGATGAGCTGGTCGAGCCGGGCTGGCCGCTGCAGCTAGGACAAATCTATAACAGCAATCGCTATTTGCTCACCAGCTGGCTGCAATCAGTCGGCTGCAACGTGATCGACTACGGCATCATCGCCGACACGCCTGAAGCCAGCATCAACTGTCTTGAACGCGCCAGTCGTGAAGCGGATCTGGTGATCAGCACCGGTGGTATGTCGGTCGGAGAAGAAGACCATATCAAGACCGCCGTCGAACAGATCGGTGAGCTGGGTTTCTGGAAGATTCGCATGAAACCGGGCAAGCCGCTGGCCTTCGGTACACTGGGCAAACATCGGAAAATTCCGTTTCTTGGTATTCCGGGCAACCCCGGGGCAGCGTTTGTCAGCAGCCTTGTCTTTGCCAGACCGCTCATTTCGTGGCTGCAGGGTAGAGGCGTCAACGAAGCATCCACCGAAAAGAGGTTGCAGATGCTGCGGCCGAGACCAGAGCGCATGCCGGCAGGTTTTGCTCGTGACAAGCCATCTATCCGCCGCGACTTCCTCCGGGCCAGGATTGAAGATGGACGTATTGTGCCGTTCCAGAACCAGAGCTCAGGCATGCTGATGTCGGCCTGCTGGGCCGAGGGGCTGGCGGTCGTGCCGGAGCATGAATCCGTTAGCGAAGGGCAGCTGCTCGATTTCTATCGGCTTGGCAGCTTCGACGACAGCTAGCCACATGGGGCTCGCTGTCGCGTGAGTTCAGGCCGTGGTCAGACGCTCGGCCAGCCTGCGAGCATTGCGGTACACCAGGCCATAGATCGATAGTTGAGGGTTCGCCCCGATACTGGTTGGGAAGACCGAGCCGTCCATCACGCTAAGATTGTTGATCTGGTGGTGTTGTCCGTAGGTGTCCACCACCGCTTCACGGGCATTTTCGCCCATCGCGCACCCGCCCATCACATGGGCACTGAACAGCTTGGTCCGTTGCGCTGCCATGGGCATCGCTTTGATGGCTGCCCGCGCTTCCGACCAACTGCTGTAGTCGTTTGAGTCGAGATGCACCAGACGAACCGTCCGCGCACCGCCCGCAAACTGCACCTCCGCCATTTTGAGATAGGCATCCTTCGCGCCCTCCCACAGATAGTCGTTGAGTCCATAACGCAGTCCAGGGTGGCCGCCATCTCGTAGAAAGACTTCGCCGCCCTGACTTTCGTCATTGAAACCGTCGCGCAAGAGGGCCAGCACCGAATTCATCTGCGGCAGCATGCGCATGCGATCCATCAATTCCTGACCATGCAAGCCTATGACGCCAGCCGACAGGGAAGGATGCAGGGGCGGCACTTCCAGCTTGTACCCCATCTTTCCGGTAACCCCGTCACGCCAGAGAAACTCATCTGAATAGACCGACTGCGGTGCGCCATAATACGGATCTACCGGCTTGCCCATGTCGGCTATCGTCGCAACGACGGGGTGCAGGAAGGTTCGCTTGCCTGCACGCTCGTAGGGGTCGCTGACGCCAGAGCGCAGCAGCACTGCCGGACTGCCAATTGCGCCTGCGGCCAGCACGTAATGGCGGGCCTTGAGCAGAATTTCCCTATCCTGTTCCACGACGTGATTCACCGCGACAGGGTGGCACACCAGCCCATGAATGGTATCGCCAACCTGGACCAGTCTCTCGGCACGCACGCTGGTCATGAGCGTAGCGCCCTTGTCGAGCGCCGCTGGAATCGTGGTGGTCAACATGGATTGTTTGGCGTTGGTGGGGCAGCCAAAACCACAATAACCAAGGTTCCAGCAGCCGAGAACGTTGCGTGGAATGAGGCTGGTAGACCACCCGAGTGCCTGGCAGCCACGTTGCAGAACGGCGTTGTTCTCGTTTGGCAGGCCTGCCCAGGGGGAAATATTCAGGCGCTGCTCGCGATTTTCGAACCAGCTGCGCATCTCGCCTGGGCTGCTCTGCGCAACCAGGTGGGCATTCGCCCAGTGGCGAAGCGTCTGCTCGGGCGTCCTGAAGCTCGAAGTCCAGTTCACCGTCGTGGAGCCGCCGACACTGCGTCCCTGCATGATGGAAATACCAGCGTCTTCAGTCGTCCGCGCCAAGGCTTCCTGGTACAGGTTGCCGTAGGACCACAGCTCCTCCATCTTGAAATCTTTCAGGCTATGCAGACGGCCTTCCTCGAGCATCAGCACGCTCAGGCCCTGTTGCGCGAAGGTTTCGGCAGCCGTGCCACCGCCCGCGCCGGTGCCGATGACAATGACGTCGAACTCGAGTTCTGTCATTGCCGAAACCGGTTTGATGAAGTCACGATTGGCATTGTCGATTTCGGAGTCGGGGCGAGCAGAGAATACCTGCCAGCCGCGTTCGAGGCCGAGTGTGATGACATCCTGCACACTCATGCGGCTGACTCCTGTTTGAACTGAGGCAAACTGCTGATGGCGAAGGCAGGGGGACCTGGGTACCCGCTCTTGGCAAAGTTCTCTGGTTGACCGTAATAGCTTGTGCTGATGATCTTGACGATGCCGTTATAGCCAGCATTCAACAAAGTCGACCCGCTGTTTCTCCAGTCGGAGAGGAAGTTTTCGACGTCTGAAGGCGAGGCGGTATTCCAGTCGCGCCATACGCCGGCTACAGCGCCCCTGGTTGGTGCCCAGGTCAAGAGTGAAAGCAGTGCAGCGAACTCGTTCTGTGTCACCGGACCAAAGGCAACAAATGCAGCATCGATCTGCGTGAGTTGGTGTTCGATGGCCTGAGGGTCTGGCTGTCCGAGCTCCGGCAGTACCGCGGTCGAAGCAGCGCGAAAGAATTTGCTACTATCCTCATCGAGGTAAATGCCACGTAAAAAAGGCCCTGACTTATCGGTATCTGAAGAGGCGATGTCGTCGCCGCGGACCGATGGCCCGGAGCAAGCTGAGAGAAGACTGGCTGATGCAGGTGCTGCCAATGCCAGTGCTGAATGTTTGAGAAATCGACGTCTGCTCTGTGTCGGCAGAAGTGGTGTATGAGGGCGCATGGGCTCACCTGACAGCATTGTAGTTATAATCGCTTGTTTGGTCCGATCGGCGCCTTTGCAGGCGATCACAATCATAACTGAACACGGGTCATCTGGACACGCCATTTCACCTGGGGTCTGTCAACGCCTTCACGAAACGGTCATTTGCATGCCGAAGACATACTATTTCCCAAGCCGAAAACTACATTGGCTAACATTCGCAATTATCGTTCTCGGCAGCTTTCAGCTCGCTGAAGAGCTCATGAGCGGTTCAGGCCTCGGCTCCGTATTCCGGTATGAACGTGACCTGATATTGAGAGGCGAATACTACCGGCTGATCACTGCCCACTTCGTCCATTTGAACTGGACACATTTTGCGATGAACGCGCTCGGTGTAGCCGCTTGCTGCCTGCTACTGGACGGTACGCCGAAAGGGCTTTCGTTCGTGCTGATATCCGGCGTGACGGTCATATCAGCTGGACTGCTGCTGCTGTATCCGCAAGTGCAGTGGTATGCAGGCTACAGTGGTGTGCTTTACGGACAGGTGTTCTACGCACTTCTGGTCGGCATTCTGCACGAAATACGGCGGGCGCGATTGCAGAGGGACCCCGCGGGCCTGCTTCGGCTGCTTCTTCTGGTACTGGGCGCAGTGTATCTGCTGTACCTGGTCATCGCAGCCAACTGGCCAATCCCGGGATCCCTGCAAGGCAGTGACCTTAGTGAGGGACTGATCGGCGCTCCGGTCCTTCATGAAGCACACCTCCTTGGAACGCTCGCTGGCTTGTTTGGTTTCGGCCTGTTGTGTTTGCGAAAATCGACCCAAACATAACCAAAGGGTAAGGTCGTGGTGATGAAGCGGCCATGTCCAACGCTGTAGGTTCAGGATTCATACCCTGAATTACGGATGGCTCTGGATGAATAACAAAGACGCAACAAGAAGGATCACTGCGATGAAGCTCAAAGATTTTTTGCTGGCTGCAGCATTTTCATTTTCACTCAGCCCGATGACCGCGCTGGCCATTGCCTCGAATATCGAAGACGGCGAAGTCGGTGACGGCAGCAGCGCTGCTGAAACTGAATCGATGGGTGACAAGGATGTAGTCGGTGTCGCGATAGCGCATGGCGATTTCAGCACCCTGGTGCTTGCGATCAAAGCAGCGGGCCTGGAGCAGGTGCTTCGCCAAAACGGTCCGTATACCGTGCTGGCGCCCGCCAACGCAGCGTTCGCAGCCATCCCCAGGGAGCAGTTCGACGCGCTCCGTGAGGACCATGATGCGCTGGCAGCCATGCTCAAGCATCATGTCATCAAGGGCGAGGTTTCAGCGAAGCAGCTGGCCGAACGCGACTCGATTGAGATGATGGATGGTACGACCTTGCCTGTACTGGCGAAGGACGGCGTGATCTCTGTGGATGGGATCAAGATACTCGCCACAGATATCGAGGCCAAGAATGGCGTGCTTCATGCCATCGAACAGGTGCTGATACCTGAGGCGGTCGGCAGGCAACTCGAGAAGATAATGAACGAGGAAGAAAGCGCTGCCCAGGGGAACTGAGGCCGGACAGCGCCTTTGGCTTTAGCGGCGTTTGCCGTCGAATACCAGTTCGATGGTCGCGTTGGCCGAGACTACGATTTCAGACTTGCCAGCCTCAAGAGCGGGTCCAGCGCCGCCTGAACTGTCGCGTGCCATCATCATTTCAGCGCGCGGGTAGTCAGGCTGATTGCTGCCCTGGGTATTGATCTGGATATTGGTGATTTCGTAGCTGGCCGCATCCATGGTCGTCGCGATCAGCTGTGCACGCTGCTTGAACTTGTCCAGAACGTCCTTTGTCAGCTGTGCATTGGTTTCATCACGGGCGCCTCGGGACACGACAAAGTTCAGCGACTGGATCGAGAGCGTTTTCTGAAGCGCTGAGAGCGCGTCTGTCACGGCGGTCTTGTCCTGCCCGCTCACCTGGAGAACCTGGCGTACGCGCCAGCCTTCAATCTCGCTCTTCTCATACACAGGATAGGTCTGATAGGCGAGGGTGCTGTACTCGAGACCTTTCCGTCCCTCCAGCAGTTTCAGCGCTTCGGCCATCTTGTCATTGACCTCTGCCGCGGCATCGGCAGCTTCAAGTCGCTGTGTTTCAAAATACAGGCTGGCTTCAATGAGATCCTGATCGATTTTTGCAGCCGACTCGACACTAAAACTCACTTGTCGCATTTGAGGGTCCTCTGGTTCCATGGCAAGGGCTGAGCCTGCGAGACAAAGCCCGGCAGTTGCAGCAATCAGTCGCCGCCAGGGTAAGAGTGCCAAGTAGCTGTTCGGTACGCTCGAAGTGATCATGATATCTTTCCATGTGGTTGCTTCATCACTGGCATTTCAAACAGGCCAGCGGTAGGGTGACGCAGCGCAAGCGCCCGCCATGAGCCTCCTGGCCCGGCGAGGTGCACAACGAATAATGGAGATAGCATGACTGACGTGTCAACCGACCGCGACAATGAAACAGCGGTCCATCCTTTCGCACGAATCAGCCCTGATCTCGTACTCGATGCCGTGGAGTCGCTAGGTCTCGTCTGCAATGGTCAACTCGCGGCCCTTAACAGCTATGAGAACCGTGTATATCAGATCGGGATCGACCAGTCTGAGCCGGTCATTCTCAAGATTTATCGCCCTGAGCGTTGGACCGACGCGCAGATTCTCGAAGAGCATGCCTTTCAGCTTGAACTGACAGAGGCCGAGCTGCCTTGCGTGCCGCCCGAATATTTCAATGGCGAGACACTGCATAGTCACGATGAATTTCGCTTCGCCGTATTCAAGCGTCGTGGTGGTCATGCGCCCGACCTCGACGAGCCCGGAACGCTGAAGATGCTCGGCCGCCTGCTGGGCCAGATGCATAATATTGGCGCCAGCTCAAAGTTCCTGCATCGCCCGCCGCTCACGACAGACGCCTTTCTCGGGCGCGGCCGAACACTTATCGAGACCGAGTTCCTGCCGCCCGATCTGTTGCCAGCCTATCGTTCCGTAGTCGATGACCTGACGGCGCGCTGTCGCGCTATTCTGGATGACAGCTACCTGGCCGCCGGTATACGAATTCACGGCGATCTGCATCGCGGCAATATTCTCTGGCGCGACGACTATTTCAATCTGGTGGATTTCGATGACGCACGAACAGCGCCGCCAATTCAGGATATCTGGATGCTGCTCGCTGGCGACAGGGAAGCCCAGTGTCAGCAGCTGGACAATGTGCTCGAGGGGTATGAAACCTTCAGGGAGTTCGACTACCCGAGCCTGCGCTGGATAGAAGCACTGCGTACGATCCGCATGATCCATCATGCCGGCTGGATTGCCGAGCGCTGGCAGGATCCCGCTTTCCCACAGGCCTTTACCTGGTTCAACAGTCCGCGCTACTGGAGCGACCATATTCTGCAGCTACGTGAACAGCAGTCAGCCATCCAGGAGCGACCGCTCAGTGTATTCTGAACACATGATTTGAGACTCGATTGACAAAAAATGAATATTGATTCACTCTTTATCTGGCTGTGTCATGGCATACCGTGAAACCGAGAAGATGCGGTTGCGCAAGGCGGGAATTCGACAGCGAATTTTCGACTGTGCCTACCATCGGGTGAGCCAGGGTGGTTTTCGCAATGCGTCTATCAATCTTGTGGCAGAAGATGCGGGCGTGGCGACAGGCTCGGTCTATCGACATTTTGAATCCAAGGCCGAGCTGTTTGCCGAAGTCTTTCGCGAGGCGACACAGATCGAACTGGATAAGGTGGAGAGCGCGCTGACTGGTCAGGAACCTGCTTTGGTCCGGCTGGAGCGCGCAATCAGGCAGTTCGCAGAACGCGCCTTGCGAGGACCGGTCATGGCCTGGTCGCTTATCGCGGAGCCGGTTGACCCGCTGGTTGAAGAAGAACGGCTGAACTACCGGCGATCCTACGCTGAATTCTTCGAGCGCGTGATCCTCGAAGGTATAGAGGCGGGCACATTGCCGCCGCAGGATGCGCATCTCAGCGCGACCTGTCTGGTGGGCGCGTTGGCGGAAAGCCTCGTGGGGCCGCTTTCGCCTCAGCAGCAGGGCCCAGTACAAATGCCTCCTGTCGGAGATCAGAGCCGGCAGAAGGTCCTGATAGAGCCGATCATCGACTTCTGCATGCAGGGGGTGAGCGGCCAGAGGAGATAGATGTGAAAGCTTCAGCTTATCTTGCAGAAACACATGAGGTGTTCAATCAGCCGCCTCCGCTCGAAAATTACAATCTGTTCGAACAGGACAGGGCGCTGCAGGAGGCTGTTGTTCGCGAGGGTGCCGAATGGGCACTGGACGAACTGAAGGCGCATGGTGAGATCGCCGGCCGCGCCGACATCATCGAACTCGGGTTTCTGGCCAATGAAAACAAGCCAGTGTTCCATAGCCATGACCGCTTCGGTCACCGTCAGGACCTCGTAAAATTTCATCCAGCCTATCACCAGCTGATGAGACTGGCGCTCGAGCATGGCCTGCACAGCAGTCCCTGGACTCACCCGCAAAAGGGTGCCCACGTGGCCAGGGCGGCAAGCTACTACATGCACTCCCAGGTCGAAGCCGCTCATGGCTGCCCGGTCACGATGACCTTCGCCGCCATGCCCACTATTGCGTTGCAGCCGGAAATAGCGGCCGTCTGGGGTCCGAAGATCACCGCGAGAGCGTATGATCCGCGCAATATCCCGGCGGAAGAAAAGACTGCTGTGACCATTGGCATGGCGATGACCGAAAAGCAGGGCGGGTCCGACGTACGGGCCAACAGCACGCGCGCCATACCTGTCGACCAGCCTGGCCCCGGCAAGGCCTATCAGCTGGTAGGGCACAAGTGGTTTGTCTCAGCACCAATGTGCGATGCCTTTCTCGTATTGGCTCAGGCGCCCGGTGGGCTGTCCTGTTTCCTCATGCCACGCTGGCGTCCTGATGGCACCAAGAATCCATGGCAGATACAGCGGCTCAAGAACAAGATGGGCAACGTGGCCAATGCATCCAGTGAGGCGGAGCTACGCGGTGCGCTGGCTTGGATGATCGGTGAGGAAGGCCGCGGCGTGCCTACGATTATCGAAATGGTTGCCATGACCCGCTTCGATTGCATGATCGGCAGCTCTGGGGGTATGCGCCAGGCCGCTGCCCAGGCTCTGCATCATTGTCGTCACCGCGCAGCGTTTGGTGCGCGCCTCGACGAGCAGCCACTCATGCAGAATGTGCTGGCAGATCTCGCGCTCGAGAGCGAGGCTGCGATGGTCATGACCCTTCGCCTGGCACGCGCGCTCGATGATCGGGCCAGTGAAGAGGAGCAGCTGCTCGCTCGTCTCGCCACCCCGATCGGCAAGTACTGGATCTGTAAGCGTGCGCCAAATCATGCCTACGAAGCGATGGAATGCATCGGTGGCAGCGGCGTGATGGAAGACAGCATCATGCCCCGTCTGCTGCGCGAGTCTCCGGTCAATGCAATCTGGGAGGGCAGTGGAAATGTGCAATGTCTCGACATTCTTCGCGCGCTGTCCAAGTCTCCCGCCAGCCTTGAGGTGTTTTTCAACGAAGTCGGCGCTGCCAAGGGTTCGGATTCACGCTTTGATGTTCATCTGGCGAAATTGCAGAGTGACTTCATGAACTCTGCCAACATGGAGTACCGGGCACGTAATCTGGTTGATCGGCTGGCGCTCGCCATGCAGGCCTCACTGTTGATTCGCCACGCCCCGCCAGCAGTCGCCGAGGCTTTCTGCGCCACGAGGATGGGGCTACATGGCGGTCTCAACTACGGCAATCTTCCGGCAAACACCGATGCAGCCGCCATCATTGAGCGGGCCACACCTCGCGTCGGGTGAGGGTGAGCAGTACAGTGGACGGAATGTAATACTTTGTTAAATCTGGTAGCTGTTGTGTAGTCTTTGCTGCAATTTTAACCCAAACTGGCGGCTATTCCTGATCCTGTCGTAGGTGTCGCCCGTGTCCATGTCCGTCTTCCAAAAACTCATAGCTGGCCTGTCAGGCATTACTCTATTGCTGTGCGCCAGTGTCGTGCTGGCCGCTGAGTCGGCGGTATACGTGCAGGATAGCAATGGCCAGGTGGTCATCGAAGCGGAGCAATTCCACGCCAGTAGCGCCGCGGTACTCGGTCAGAGCTGGGTGCCCCTGACTGGCAGCCGCTTCGCCGATGGCCTGGCGCTCCGGGCCGAACCCGCTGGCACCGGTAGCTATAACAGCGACTATGACACCCTGAGTGCCGGGCTAGAGTACCGCATCCGCTTCGATCAGCCTGGCAGCTACGCCATATGGATTCGTGGCGACGGCCCTGACGGTAGTTCCGACTCAGTGCACTTCGGTCTGAATGGTGAGGCCATAGCGGCCGGCAAGGCCATCACCTCATTCTACCCCAGAGGCCAGTTGGACTGGAGTCGCTACAGCCAGGCGACGGGTAAGAACGCCGTCATCACTATTCCCAGTGCCGGCGTGCACACCTTCAACGTCTGGATGCGCGAAACCGGCTTTATCATAGATCGTGTTCTACTCACCAAGAACACCGGGTACACGCCCAGTGGCGCAGGCCCTGAGGCCAGTGTGCAGCTCATTGATGGTGAGCTGCCTGATCCACAGGCAGCTATCCCCGAGTCGAACATCGCCAGTGGCCGGTATGTCGAGCCAGTTACCCTGTCGCTCAGCACCGTGTCTGCCGGCGCCAGCATCTTCTATACACTTGATGGGGCCGCACCAGATCGTGCGAGCCTCGTCTATGATGCCCCGTTCACTATCGCCACCGACACGGCCGTGAGGGCAGTGGCGGTTGGGGATGGCTTCAGCCAAAGCGATGAACTGCTACTCAGCTTCACTTTCGGCAATTCGGCACCGCAATGGCAGTCCTTGCCAGGGTCGGCGTCTGTGCAGGCTGGCCAGACGCTGGAGCTCCCTGTGCTGGCGAGCGACGCGGATAGCAGTACGGCGGCTCAGAGCCCCGCGCCGCTTATCAGCGCAGATGCCAGCCAGCTGGCGGCGCTACCTGGCACGGCAACACTGACTGATGCAGGAAATGGTCAGGCGACGCTGTCCTGGACGCCAGGCGTCGAGGCCGCTGCTGGGGTCTATACATTGACGCTGATCGCGACTGATGCGCTCGACAGCGGGATTTTTACAGCTCAGAACCTCGAGCTCAGCATTACTGAAGCCGGCAATGGCACGGAGCCACCTGCTGAGGGGCTTTCTGTTTTTCTCCAGGATCCAGCCAATTCCGGCCGAATCGTAATCGAAGCCGAAAACTTTCATCGACAGAGCGTGGCGTCGTACGGGCAGAACTGGGCACCGCTTGCCGACGCACGTTTCAGCGGCAGTGCTGCACTGCAAGCGCAACCGGCTGGTACCGGCAGCTATAACAGCAACTATGAAACCGTCAGCGCCGCGCTCGACTATCGAATTCGCTTCGCTGAAGCCGGCACGTATTACGTCTGGATTCGCGGGCAAGGTAACGATGGTAGCTCAGACTCAATCCATGTCGGGTTGAATGGAGAGCCAGTTGCTGCGGCCAAGGCCATCACCTGGTTTTCGCCAGTCGGCCAGCCGGCCTGGAGTCGCTACAGTCAGTCAACTGGCGGCAACGCGCGAATCGTGGTGCCAAGCGCCGGTGATCACACCTTGAATCTATGGATGCGTGAAACTGGCTTTATCGTCGATCGTGTATTGCTGACGCGCAGTTCGAGCTATGCACCCAGCGGTTCCGGTCCGGAGGAAACGCAGCAAATCGTAGATGGCGAAGCGCCTGCGCCTCAGGCTGCGAAGCCAGTAGCCGATGTACAGGGCGGCCAGTTCGTGAGGCCAGTGACTGTGAATCTGGTCACAACATCCGCAGCGGCAAGTATCTTCTACACGCTTGATGGCTCAGCGCCGAACGAAAACAGCCAGCGGTATTCAGCTCCCCTCGTGATCAGCAACAATTCGACGCTGCGCGCAATCGCCGATGGCGAAAACTACGCTGCTAGCAGCGAGCTCCAGGTCAGCTTCAGTTTCGGCAATGCGAGCCCGCAATGGGTGAGTGCAGTAACTACCGCAACAGTCGACGCCGCCGCGAGCCTGAACCTGTCTTTCAACGCGATTGACGCTGACAGCAGCGCGGCCGAACAGAGTCCGCCACCAGCGCTTAGCGCCAATGCGGCCCAACTTGCCGTTCTGCCAGGGACAGCCAGCTTCATCGATAACGGCAACGGGACAGCGTCGCTGAACTGGGCGCCAGGGGCTGGTGCCGCCACTGCGAACTACAGTCTCACGCTCATCGCGACGGATGCGCTTGATGCTTTAATCAGGACGGAACATACACTGACGCTGACGGTCAACGCAGCTGGTGGAAGTGGCGAGCCCACCGGGGTACAGGTCTTCGATCAGGGCAGTGCCGCGGGTGGGCTGCTGGTCATCGAAGCCGAACACTTTCACGATCAGAGCGTGGCGGTTTACGGTCACAACTGGTCTGCTGTCAGTGCATCGGCCTTCGGTGGCGGTACTGCTCTGCAGGCCGTGCCAGCTGGAACGGGCAGCTATAATAGCGACTACGAGAATGTGAGCGCGAGGCTCGACTACCGTATCCGCTTTACCGAAGCCGGCACCTACTATATCTGGATTCGCGGGCAGGGCAGCGACGGTGGCTCGGATTCTGTCCATCTGGGGCTGAATGGCATGCCGGTGGCAGCGGGCAAGGCCATCACCTCGTTTACACCATATGGTCGCCCAATCTGGAGTCGTTACAGTCAGGCGAGCGGCAGTTATGCCCGTATCAGCATTCCGAGTCCTGGCGTGCACACGCTGAATCTATGGATGCGAGAGACCGGCTTCGTGTTCGATCGGGTACTGTTAAGCAAGAGCTCAGGCTATGTGCCCAGTGGCAGTGGGCCGGCTGAAACACCGCAGATCGTCGATGGCGAAGAGCCACTGCCGCAGGCTGCTCGACCAACAGCCAATACCGACGGCGGCCAGTTCGTCAATCCTGTCAGCGTGAGCCTGAATACGACCAGCACCGCCGCAGCCATCTATTACACCCTTGATGGTAGCCAACCTACAGTAGGCAGTCAGGTCTATTCAGGGCCCATCCTGATTAGCACTAATCATACCTTACGGGCGATCGCTGGCGGTACGGGTCTAGCCACGAGCGGCGAGCTAAACCTCGAGTTCAGTTTCGCAAACGCGCGACCGCAATGGACCGATGCCATAACGGCAGCAAGCGTGGCGGCAGATTCGGATCTGAACCTTGTATTGCGAGCCGTCGATCCAGATAGTGCGACTGCCGCGCAGAGTCCGGCCCCAGTTATCGATGCAGATCTGGCTGCGCTGCCGGGCAGCGCAAGCCTGACTGACAATGGCGACGGTTCTGCACTGTTGACATGGTCCCCTGGGAGTAGCGTCAGCGAAGCGTCCTATAACCTGAGCGTCCGCGCGGTCGATGCGCTCGATAGCAGCCTCGTGACCACGCGTACACTGGTGCTCACAGTCACTGCAGCTGGTTCGGGCGGGGGCGGAGAGCCGACGCCGGTAGTGAGTCAGGCCAGCAGCTACGCCGGTATCATCACCATTGAAGCCGAAGATTTCATCCGCAAGCGAGACTCGTCAGTCGGCACCGAGTGGACAGCCGTCAGCGATGGCAACTGGTCCAACGACCGCGCCGTCCAGGCCCTGCCTTTTGGCCACGGTTACCCGCGGGATTTCACTGATACCAGTGCCCAGCTCGACTATGACATCGACTTCAGCCAGACCGGTGACTACTACATCTGGATCCGAGCGGAAGCGAGAAACGGTTCCTCCGACTCGGTTCATCTGGGTCTGAACGGCGTACCCGGTGCAGACAGCTCACCAATCAGCTACTTCGAGCCCTTCGGGCAGATGAACTGGTCGAACAAGCAGTTCATTACTTACAAGCGCGCCGTGCTTACAGTTTCCCAGATTGGTCGACATACGCTGAATATCTGGATGCGCGAGTCTGGCATGGTCATCGACAAGCTCCTGCTAACGCGTGATGCTGCGTTCACGCCATCGGGTAATGGGCCGGAAGCAACGCCGCGGGCAGGGGCAACTGCTCGAGCCATTGTGCACGATGAGACTGCGGCAACATGGAATTTTAGCGGCAGCAACCAGGCTACAAGACTCGCAGCCCAGGTTGGCGGTACAAGTTTCAGTTGTACCGATTGTCCAGCTGCAGTCACCGGACTTATCGGTCAGGCACTCGACTTCAATGGACAGTCCACGTCGCTGGTGGACACAGGTATCGACCTGCGTGGGACTGCTGCATCGAAGGGCTTGAACCTGAGCATGGTGTTACGTACCGCTTGTGGTGGGGCAGACGAAATCCTCACTCTGGGCAACACCAATACGGGCTCACTGGTCATGCAATGTGAGAGTGGCAGCTTGACGGCGACGCTCAGCTCGACTTCAGCAGCGCCAGTTACACTTTCAGCTGCAGCTGATCTCAACGACGGCCTCTGGCATCTGCTCAGCCTCGATGTCGACGGCTTCGCTGGTGTATTGCGGCTCTCAGTGGACGGCGTGCAGGTCGGTCTGGTGCCGGTAGATACGGCCGCTATGTCAGCAGCGCTTGCTGGGCTATCTTCAGGCAGTGTGCCGCTAAGGCTGGGTGGCTCTGATGCGACGGGCTTCTTTGCTGGTCAGATCGACGAAGTGTCGGTTCACACTCGCGTCCAGCGCAGGGACGAGCTCGCCCGTCTCGTCACCGACCTGACGACCGGCCTGAAGCGTGGCCTGGCGCAGTGCGAGACACCGGTACGCATCATGCCCCTAGGTGACAGCATCACTGAGGGTGCCAATGGGTCTGCCACTACATTCTGGGGTACCTATCGGCCAGCGCTGTTCAATCTGCTGACGAACACGGGTTATCAGGTCGACTTCGTCGGCGGACAGACCGGACAGGAGGCCGGTACGCACGACAAGGCTCATGAAGGCTGGTCCGGTATCACACCGCTGGCAGTCTCGGAGCGCCTTTTGAGCTGGCTGCAGATGAACCCGCCGGCGCTGGTCCTGACCCACCTGGGTACCAACCGTTTCGACGTGCCGAGCATGCAGCGAATTTTCGACAGGATGGATCAGTTTGATGCCAAGGTACCCATGGTGGTCGGGAGGATTATCAATCGCCAGACCTATGATGCGGCCACCTCCGAGTTTAATCGGATGCTTGCTGAAGCCGTCGTTCAGCGACAGCAGGCCGGGGATAACCTGTTCCTGGTCGACCACGAGCCAGTGCTTGACTACGCCAGTGATATGTTCGATGCGGTGCATGCCAATGCGGCAGGCTCCAAGAAAATGGCATTGGTCTGGTTTGAAGCCTTGCAGAAAATCCTGCCGCGCTGCACGGCAGGAGCGCCGCTATTGGAGCCGGCGCCGCAAGTCATCGCAGCAGGTTCGGCACTGGACTACGAAGTGCCAGTGACCGGTCATCCCATCGGCCGGTTCAGCCTCGTGTCCGGACCAGAGGGCGCGACGATTGATCCGGCTACAGGTCGAGTGAGGTGGTCGGCTCAGTCGTCTGGGAGCCATAGCTTTGTAATACGCACCGTGAATTCGTCAGGCTCGGATGAGGCGGCCTTTGCAGTGACGGTTCAGTGACGGAGCCTGTGAGCAGGGTAAGCGAGTGGTGCCGCTTTAGATGACGACGAATGCAGGAGGTCGTTATTGTAAAGGCTATTGATAACTATTCTCATTAGCATTAAGATTGCCGGAATTTCATGATCCTGAATTTCCGCCATCTGCTATGGAGTAGTTATCTTGTCGTCCCATTCGTCAATGCCTGAAAAAGGGCATCATGCTGCACCTGCCGGTCGACAGCTGAGCCTCGGATTTACCAGTTTATCGGCGCTCCTGCTGATCTCCTCTATGCCATCACATGCCGAAGCCCCTGAGGCTGCCGCGGCTACTGCAGGCGAAATCGTACTCTCGCCAATGTCTGTGACCGGTGAATTCGAGCAGTCGCCAACCGGCCCGGTAGAAGGCTACGTCGCCAAGCGCAGCCTCACTGCCACCAAGACCAACACCGCCATCGCAGACACCGCCCAGTCCATCTCGGTTGTGACTGCAGATCAAATGCGTGATCAGGGTGTGCAAAGCGTTCAGGATGCGCTGCGCTACACCGCTGGTGTTCGTGCCGAGCCCTTCGGCCTGGACAGCCGGGGAGACTGGAGCAAGATCCGAGGCATCGAACCGGTGATTTTCCAGGATGGCATGCAGCAGTCTTTTGGCTACTACGCCAGCGTCCGGCCAGATCCCTTCACACTCGAACGCATAGAAGTGCTCAAAGGTCCGGCATCGGTGTTGTATGGCCAGGGATCGGTAGGCGGGCTGGTCAATCTTGTAAGCAAGCGGCCGCTTTCAGAACGGCAGGGTGAGGTTCAGCTCCAGTATGGGAGCTTCGACCGCCGCCAGATCGGCCTCGATGTGGCGGGAGCGGTGGATGAGGGCGAAACGCTGCTGGTGCGAGCAGTTGCCGTCCTTCGCGAAAGCGATACCCAGGTGGACCAGGTGGCCGATGATCGTTTGCTGTTCATGCCATCATTGACCTGGCGTCCAAACGACTCACTGGAGTGGACCTTGCTCGCTAACGTGCAGAGCGACGAATCCGGATCGACCACGTAGTTCCTCCCCCACGCGGGCACCGTCTATCCTGCGCCCGGCGGCCTGCCGGAAATCCCAATCGATGTCCTCATGAGCGAGCCTGGCTTCGATGCCTACGACACCGATCAGAAAGCGCTGACTTCCTTGCTGACCTACAGGATTGACGACACCTGGACCTTGCGGCAGAACCTGAGATACGCCAAGAGCGAAGTCGACTATCGTACCCTGTATCCGGCCTTTCCACCTGAGCTGCAGCCAAACGGCGATATCGCGCGGGTGATCTGGGTCGCCGAGCCCGAGCTTGAGGCGCTGACGGCTGATCATCAGGCCCAGGCCATCATTCACAGTGGTGCCATCGAGCACACCGTGTTGGCAGGTCTCGACTATCAGCATGCAGTAACCAATAGGCGCACCGCCTATGTAGGCGATGGCGGCATCCTGAACCTCTATAATCCGGTGTACGGCAACTTCACCCCGCCGGCCGCAGCTGATTTCAGTGATGATCCGGAAAATACCATCGAACAGCTCGGCGTATATGCGCAACATCAGATGAATATCTCAGACCGATGGTTCACGACCTTGGGTTTGAGAAGTGACCGCGCCAGTACCGAGGTTGAAGGTGAGCGTGATCAGAAGGATGATGCCATCACGCTCAAGGCGGGCCTGCTCTACAAGACGGAGTTGGGCTTGTCGCCTTACATCAGCTACGCCGAATCCTTCCTGCCTGAGGTTGGACTTAACGCGAGGGGCAATGCATACAAGCCGCTGGAAGGTGAGCAGGTGGAAGTCGGGGTGAAATACCAGCCGGACGGCAGTGCCAGCTTCGCTTCGATAGCGCTCTATACCCTGCGGGAGCAGAACAGACTGGTCCCTGATCCTGTGAATCCGACAGGGCAGATCCAGGCCGGAGAAGCACAGGCACAGGGTATCGAGCTCGAAGGCCTGTGGGTGCTGACGCCGAACTGGGACCTCATCTCGTCTTATGCCTTTACTGCCACTGAGGTCACTGAAGGTACCCCAGGCGTTGACGAAGGCGCGAGACTGCCGAGCGTCGCCGAGCATCTGGCCTCAGTGTGGAGCCAGCATCGCTTTGCAGTTGGTGGTCTGGCCGGCTTTAGCGCCGGTGCTGGCGTGCGTTATGTCGGCGCGAGCTACGATGGCGAGGATAAGGTGAAAACGCCTGATTACACACTGGTCGATGCCATGATCGGCTATGAGACGCGTGACTGGCAGTTTGCGCTCAACGGCACGAACCTCGCCGACAAGACCTATTATACGACCTGTCTGGCGAGGGGCGACTGCTTCGTCGGTACCAAGCGAACGGTCGTAGCCAGCGTCGGATATCGTTTCTGATGGCTATCAATCGTCGACGCTGGTTCAAGGTGCACGGTCTGCTCGCGCTGCCAGTGTGGCTGCTGTTCGCCTTCGTCTGCTTTACAGGCACCATCGCGGTGATTAGCCATGAACTGACCTGGCTGACGAATCCCGCGGCACGGGCATCGAATCCTGCCGACCTGCCTGTGCGCCCGCTGCATGAGCTGGTCGACGCGGTGAAAGCAGAGGTGCCCGATGCTGCTGTCAGCAACGTGATGCTAATGGAGCCCTACCTGGTGGCAGCCGTCAGCTTTAGCTCAGCTAATTTCCCGGTGGCACTGGCCTACGTCAATCCGTACACCGCGGACGTGCAGATGATCAATGACGGGCTGACCTTCATCGGCTTCATGCGCTCGCTTCACGGCTGGCTGCTGTTTCCGTGGTATCACAGCTACAGCATTGGCTATTACCTCGTAGGTGCCATGTCGCTGGTGACACTGGGTGCTCTCATCACCGGCGCGGTCGTTTACAAGCGATTCTGGCGAGCTTATACCAGGCCAGTGTTCCGACTCGGACGGGGCCTGCGGGTGGCCCTGGGCGACTTTCATCGGCTCGCAGGGGCCTGGTCACTCTGGTTTCTCCTGTTGATGGGTCTCACAGGTCTGTGGTACCTCGTACAAGGCATACTGTGGCACAACGAAGTCGAGATCGAGACAGCAGTGACGCCGGTGCCGCTGAGCGATGTACCGCTGCTGAGCGACGAAGACTCAACAGTGCCCCGGCCAGTTTCACTGGAGGCTGCGCTGGCGCAGGCAAGACACGCCCTGCCATCAATTCAACCGGCCTGGGTTTCTTTGCCCGAGCATGCACGCGACCACTTCATGATTGCTGGTGCTGGCGATAGCCTGTTCCATGACCAATATGCCTACGGCGCGAGTGTCAACCAGTGGACGGGTGAAATCTCGAGCCTACGGCGGCCCGAAACCATGAATGTGCTGCAGACGCTCACGCATATCGCAGACCCTTTGCATTACGGCACTATTGGCGGTCTCTGGACTAAAGTGATCTGGTTTGTGTTCGGTCTGCTGCTATCAACAATGGCGCTGAGCGGGTTCATGATCTGGACCAGACGAACCGTTCGTGGTGTCCAGGGCGGTGCAGTATGAGGGCCAAACAAGGGGGCAGACCACGCCGATACTGGTTGTACTGGCTGAACAGCCTGATCCTGCTGCTTCCCGTCTGGTATCTGTACGACGCGATGACACCGGTTTTTCCGTCCGAGTGGCCGGAGCAGACACTGGGGCCGATTACTGCTGCGCCTACGCCCGTAAACGATGAGCCGCCTTACTGGCATCATGGCGAGCTGGTCAAGGATTTCGGTATTCGTCTATGCGAAGGCTGTCTGTCCCGGGTCAGGCTGGCGCGGCTGAGCGTGAGTAAACGCCCGCCTGAACCAGACGCCGATGTGAGTGGCATTCTTCACGGTCACAGTGACATGCAGGAAGTCCACGTACCGTATCTTCAGCCTCCGGAGCAGGCCGATCTTCTCTGGTTGACGGTACAGACCTGGAGCGGAGAAACATACAGTACATCATGGCGAATCGATTGACCTGATCGTTCACTGGCATGCCCGACCTGCGCCGCTCTCTGTGCTACTCTTGCAACAGGGATGGCCAGGATCAGGGCCCAGTTGGGGGGAAGTCGGGTGACATGGTAGTTTTCAGTTTGTTGATACTGAGCGGTATGTGTGTCATGGCTGCAGTGCTACACGGCCTGGCAGCATTGCGCCGGCCTTTCGATCGGACACAATCTATTTTTGCCGGTATGTGCCTTGCCATTGTCGGCTACGGTATTTCGCAGGTCGTCTGTTTTACCGCGAACGATGTGCCGACTTACCTGGCCGGCCTGAAGTCCAACTTCCTCAGTATTTGTATCTTTATTCCGCTCTACGGCTACTTCATTCGTTGTTATACCGGAAAAGGCTCACTTAAGGTGCTGCACGTCGTCAGTCTGTGCTTTGCGGGACTTGCCGTTCTGAATTTTTGGCAGACCAACAGCCTGCAATTCGATTCGGCCATACGGCTCCAACAGTTTAAGTTACCGTGGTCCGAGTCAGTGACACTGGCCACCGGCAAAATCAGTCTCGCTCTCCAGTTTGGCATACTGCTCGTTGTGGGCGTGTTGTCCTACGGAGTTTACGCTCTGGTCAGCGTCTGGCAGCGCGATCATTCGGGCACCGTGGCAGCCATGTTGCTCGCAGGTATCCTGTTTCTGATGTCTACAGTGCAAGGGGGACTGGTTCGCCTGGGTCTGCTGGATTTCATTCACCTCCCACCGTTTGTCTTCATGCTCATGCCAGTGATCATGGGAACCGCACTTGATAGAGAGTCGACTCGGCGCCTCCGAGCCTCCGAGCGCCGGTTCAGGTCTCTGGTCGAGCAATCACCCTTCAGCATCCAGGTACTCACGCCTCAGGGCGAAACCATTCAGGTGAATCGTGCCTGGGAGCAGTTGTGGGGACTGGCGCCCGAAGACATGGTTGGCTACAGCTTGCTCGAAGACCCTCAGTTGACCGAGAAGGGTGCAATGCCCTATCTCCGCAGAGGCTTTGGAGGCGAAGCAACCGAGGTGCCCGCGCTGGTATACAACCCGGCGGACGATCCGCAATTAAAGGGGCCTCCACGAGATCGTTGGGTTGGGGCCTATGTCTATCCCATCAAGGATGGGGACGGGCGGATCAGCGATGTGATTCTGGTGCATCAGGATGTTACCGATAAAAAGCGAACCGATGACGCGATTCAGCTGGTTGCGGCAGCGGTCTCATCATCTGCCAATGATGAATTCTTCGAGCAACTTGTCATCAATCTTGCCCTGGTCTTTGGCGCCAGCGATGCCTTCATAGCGGTGAAAGACCCAAAACTTGAACACGCACTCAGGACGCTCGCTTATTCGGCCAACGGACGGGTGGTCGGCGAACGACTCATACCGCTTATCGGGTCGGCCGCTGGAGAAGTGCTCAGGCAAGGCAAGGAAATGTGTATCCATGATGTTCAGCGCAGGTTTCCCCAGGATAGTCTCCTTTCCGACCTGGGCGCTGTCGACTTCGTCGCCACGCCCTTGCGGGGCTCGAAGGGTGAGGTGCTGGGCCTGCTCGCGCTCAGCGATACGAGGCCGCTGACCCATATCGAACAGAACATGAGGATTCTGGAGATTTTTGCGGCCCGCGTGGCGTCCGAACTGCAGCGGCAACAGGCCGAAGCCCACATTCGTCATATGGCCTACCACGATTATCTCACCGGCTTGCCCAACCGTGCCCAGCTTCATGAGTGGCTTTCGGGTGTGGGGGGCGTCGACTCCGCTGAACAGAATCTACCTAAGAACGCACTTCTGCTCATCGACCTCGACCATTTCAAGACTATAAACGACGCCCTGGGTCATGAGGTCGGCGACGAGCTGCTAAAGGCCGTAGCCAATCGCCTTCAGACCATTGTCGCTTCGGAAGCCAGACTTGCACGATTGGGGGGAGATGAATTCGTCATCATGCTCTCTTCTGATACCGACATTCAAAGCCGGGCGTTCGCCATGGCCGCGCGAGTAATGGCAGGTTTGTCGCAGCTGTTGGATGTTGGCGAGCGGAGCTTCAGCGTTGGCGCAAGTATCGGTGTGGCGCTGTTTCCCACTGAAGGCGGTACGGAAGCAGACATTCTGCGACATGCCGATCTGGCACTCTATGAGGCCAAGAAGTCCGGCCGGGGTGCGGTCAATCTATTTAAAGCGTCGCTGCAGACAGCTGTGGCCAACCGGCTTCAGCTCGAAGAGGGTTTGAGAAACGCGCTGGGTAATCAGGAGCTGAAGCTGCGCTTCCAGCCGCAGCTTGGCCGTCGGGAAGGTGTCGCCGGCGCTGAGGTCCTGCTGCGCTGGAAGCATCCGCAGCTCGGTTATGTTCCACCTGTCGATTTCATTCCGGTGGCGGAGGAAACCGGTGGTATCCACGCCATAGGCAGTTGGGTATTGAACGAAGCTTGCCGCCATCTCAGCGATTGGGTTCGTGCGGCTGTGCCATTCGACGGCCACTTGTCGATCAATGTCAGTGCCTGGCAGTTTTCGCGACCCGACTTCGTAGAGCAGGTTCGTGACGCGCTGCTCGAGCATGCTGTGCCGCCACATCGGCTCATGCTGGAGTTGACGGAATCAGCACTGCTGTACGATCTGCAGGAAACGATCGAGAAACTCCAGGCCTTGCGCAGCCACGGCGTCGGCGTGGCGCTGGACGATTTCGGCACAGGCTATTCTTCACTCGCCTACCTGCGCGACCTGCCGCTGGACCAGCTCAAGATCGACAAATCATTTATCGCTGAACTCGGCGACGAAACTGAACATCCGCTGGTGGAATCTATCATCGACATCGGTCGCAATATGGGACTGGTCGTGATGGCAGAAGGCGTGGAAACCGAGGCCCATTGTCAGCGTCTCATCGAACTGGGTTGCGAATACTTTCAGGGCTATTTTTTCGCACGGCCACTGACGGAAGAGGACTTCTTGAGCTGGCTCGATGAGGGTCATGTTGTCGCACCAGTTTAAGCGGCGCTGCCATCATGATCGTGAGCGGCCGCAAAAGACGCCACAATCTTGATGGCAAGCCAGGCAGCGCTCTGCTACATTCTCGCCGAATTTACCTCCACCCGGGAAAGCGTAAAATGAGTCAGTTCGACAACGTTAGTGTGATGAAGAAAGCCAATGTGTATTTCGACGGTAAGGTTATCAGCCACACCGTCCTGTTCGAAGATGGCGAAAAGAAGACCCTCGGCGTTATGCTGCCGGGTGAATATCGTTTTGGCACCGAGCAGCGCGAGAACATGGCAATTCAGGCCGGTCAGGTCGAGGTCAAGATGCCGGACGCGTCGACCTGGGTGACTTACAAGGCTGGCGAAGCATTCGACGTGCCCGCGAACTCTGCATTCAATATCAAGGTTCTGGTAATCACTGACTACTGCTGTTCCTACTACGCGGATTAGCCTGGGCGTATCATTACGGAATCTGTGCCAGTAGCTCAGGCTGACCCCAGCCCACGAGCCTGGCATTCGATTTCTCCAGATAGATCGACCAGAATTTCTTGAGGCTCTCCAGCACAGGCCTGGTGCGGTATACGCCTTGTGGAGAGTAGGCGGCGCCGATGATGAAGATCTCGGCCTCCTGCCAGTCGCTCAGGGCGCCGGAAGCTACCGTAGTCTTCATTGCCGCCGCGACATCCAGCTGAACCAGCTCACCATTCCGATAGAAACTGGCGGTCGAGGAATTCTCGAGCATGTCCGATACCAGCAGAACCACCCGCCGTTTGGCTGTCGATCTGGCTATGACGTTGGCGCCGAACTCAGCCAGCGAGGCGGCCACCTCCGTTCGTGGCAGGCTATCGTCGCCGCCGTTGAGCGCTGTCTTGAGCGCCATATCAATGTGCCGTCTAACGACTTCGCCCTGTCTGGCCATGCAGCGATCGAATTTTCGCAGTGATGTCAGGCTGGTGTGGTAACGAGTGTCGTCGTCGAGTAGTGCATCGGTAGCGCCGCTCAAGGGCATCGAAGCATAGTGGCTCTGCGCATAGGCGCTGAAGGTCAACAGCGTGATGCGGTCGCCTGGCTGAAGGAACTCGTGCACTGTCGCGTGAACATGCCGTTTGAGTGCGACGTCGAGTCTGACAGTCTGATCGACGATTACGAACAGCTCACGCTGGTATAACGTGGGCTCAGCCGATGACTCGCTCAGCAGATCACGACATGAATTGAAGTCGTTCCTTGCATCGGCGCTGACCTGAAGGCTGACCAGCAGTAGAAGGCAGACCCAAACTTTGTTCACGGTCTGGGCCTGCCTTTGCGGAAGGGAAGCTTGTTTTGCAGCATGTCAGATTCAGCGTTCTCGGAAAGCTCGCTCGCCGAAAACTGACGGGTTCGGTGCTTGAGCAGAGCAGACACCGTGCGTTCCCGGCTCCAGCCGAAACGTGTCATCCAGGAGACGATCTCTGCCTCGTCCAGCAGTATGCTATCAGGCTGATTGGCTGCGTTTGCGCCGGAGCCGGGCGCCTGCACGATCTGCAGTCCGCCCCTGGCCGGGGCTTCCTGGCTGGTGGCACTATCTTCAGGTCTGTATCCCGGGCGAGGCAGGGTCTCACGCTCGAGCCATTTCTCAAAGGTCCGCTCGCCAGCCTGCTGTAATCGTAGCAATAGATCTGGCGCCGCACCCTGGGCTTCAGCGCGCTTGAGCATGGTGGTCTGCAGGTGCTCCAGCGCTGCCTGTGCGGCCATCAGGACATTCGTACGCTTCGCCTCGTGGAATTCAAGGAAGTGCTGACGCGTTCTGAAACGGCCAATGCTTGCCCGGGCGGTCGCCGCCTCTCGTGCCGCGAAGCCGGTTCGGTAGCCCATGATGATGCTGAGGATCTGTAAAAATATGAAAATGACTGCCAGCACGAGAAAAGTCCCCCAGCCGGCTTTCAGATCGGCGAGCCGACTCTCGTCATCAAGTCGTGAGTCGATAGCGCGTTGCTCACTCTGGAGCTCTGCTGGCAGGTAGAACTCGGCGTAGAGATCGGTGGATGTCGTAACTGGTGAAGGTTCGACTCGCTGCTGTTCCAGATTATCCTGCTCGAGCACCTGGCCGCGAACGTAGGTGGCGCCAACGGCGATAAGCGTCACCATGATTACTGTAGCTATGGTGATGCGATGACTCGGCATGATATCAGCGTTGGTTGGCACCCGATTCAGCAGCTGGCACCAGGCAGGCTCATGGTTATCGGCATCTTCATTGGCCAGTGAGACCTGTGTGTTGGGCTCTAGCTGTTCCGCACTCGCGCCACTCTGGCGAAACCAGATGCGGATCTTCTTTACCAGATCGTTGTGGTGCAGCTCGTGTCCACTGTAATGGGTCATGTATACCAGTAGCACTGAGACCAGTAAGGCAATGCCTACGGCACCCTGCTGTTTGAGCGCTTCGCTGGCGCCAGGCAGGGTGTAGCCGGCCAACACATAGGAAAAGCCGATAGCTTCGAGAAAAACCATGACGGCAATGACGCCCCAGCCCATGATGCTGAGCCGCTGACGACCGAGCTCCTGGCACTTGCGCAGGTAGCTGACGCTCTGATCGTAGCTGCTGATCCGCCTGTCCAGGTCTATAGCAAAAGGCCTGAAGGCTCGACAAAGCGCCTGTTCGGCCCGAAACCAGCCGCTGGCGGAATCCTGGTTTAGCTGTTTCGATAGTCGAGCCAAAAGGCCGACGATCGGCAGGTGAATCCGTAACTTTAGCCAGGCAAAGGCGAACGTTTTGCTGAAGTGAATCAGCATCAGCAGGAATAGCAGCCCAGCCGCAAATGAAAGCGGTACCGTATAGGTGTGGATGAAGAGTACGAGTTCCGTGGAAAGATTCATTGCTGCCATGCCTTTGCGCTCGCCGACATGAGACGTCGGAATTCAAGAGTTTTGGTATAGAGAGTGCCGTCCTTGCTGAAATAGAGCCGGCTGCCCCGGGCCTCTGCCTGCGAGTGCTTTGCCATCAGGATATCGATGCACTTCAGAGCGGAATCTGTCCTGAAATGAGCCGTCAGGAGCAGGCCCTTGCTCGTTTCCAGTGCATGCAGGTTCAGCATATCTTCGCTCAGAAGCGTAATGCCGGCCGCGTCGTAGAGACTGAGCCGGGGCTGGCCAACGGCGGCCAGGTTATCTCGTAGCACCCGAAGATCACGGAGCGCAAAGAGCTGATTTTCGCTGCGACTGATCCATACGCTGCCGTTCAGCCCGGGCCAATAACTCGAAAGGGATGGCTCGAACAAATGGTGGAAGGCTGAAGACGGAACGCTGGCAGTTTCTGTTGCGCTAGCGCGATAGCAGGGCTGAACGGGGAACGCCGCACCGGCATTCGATGGGCTGGTCTGCGGCGAGGACATCACATAGGGCACGATCTGCCCGTCAATGGGGAGCAGGTTTGTGGCAGAGGCTGCGATTTCTGCTTCCGAGGCGAGACTGTATTGGCTGGCGATAAGCAGTAGTGCGATAAAACACGTTTTCACGCTGCCATCCATCGGATTTAGCAGCCGCTGTTTCTGGTAGAGTTCACTGCCGGCGCCTGAGAATTGATCAGCCGATACTATACAGTGAAGCCTCAGGCAGGAGAGCCAGAGGCCTTATGATTTTGCAATTGTTTACAATTCGAACGGGTCGCCTTAGCGGACCTTGACGCGATAGCTGAGCGCTTCGAGCAAGGCGGTCAGCTTGCCACGCTGGTCGCCCTGCATTTCAATCGTCCAGTCCTTTACGCTGCCACCGACGCCGCACTGCTTCTTCATCTGTTTTGCCAGCTTGTCCAGCGCACTGCGGTCGAGGCCAAGGCCTTTGACGATCGTCACGCCCTTACCCTTGCGCCCCTTGGTGTCGAGCGAGAGGAGAACGAAGTCCGCAGCTGGCGGGGGCGTCTCGCCACAGGCGCACTGCTCCAGAGGCTGCTCACATTCAGGGCACATACGCCCTTGATCGGTGCTATAGACCAGTCTTGAATTCTTTGACATCACTTGGCTTTCTGACGACTATCGGACCGCAGATTCTAACATAGTAAATTTCTGTCGTGCTTAAGGAAAACTGATGACGAACAGCGGGCTGGCCATGAATGCGGCCATTGTGAAATCTGGTTCCAGCGCCACGCCAGTGCCAGCCGAACCCGAACTGGTCGAAAGGAGCTGGCTGGCCGAATTGCATATGCGCTACAGGCCAGATCGCAGCGGCCGGAAAACCGTAGCCGATCTGCTTTCGGTATGCGGGCCACTTAAAGTGCAGCGCGGCTTCTATCCTGAAATGCCAGCGAAGGCCGACCGGCTGCCTCCCGCAGTTTGTCATAGCTACATTTTGCACCCGCCCGGCGGTATCGTCAGCGGCGACCGGTTGGCAATCAATATCACTGTCGCACACGATGCCCGAGCGCTTATCACCACGACCTCGGCCACCAGAATCTACCGTGTAGACGAGCGGCAGGTGCCTCAGCGACAGAAGCTGAAGCTTGAAGTGGCAAGTGGTGCCACGCTCGAATGGCTACCGCTGGAGAACATCTTCTTTGCCGGAAGCAGGGCGGACTTCGATACCGAAATCATTCTTCACGAAGGATCCGCTCTGTTCTACCGGGAGATTAGCTGTCTTGGTCGACCAGCAAGCGGTATTCCCTTCGACGAGTCTGCACATAGTTTCCTGCGGCAGAGGCTGCGACTGATGACAGCCGAAGGCAGCCCCATCCACGAGGAGCGGATCGCCATCCATTCGGACAATATGCGGAATCGGGCTCAAATGGGCGAATTCAGCGTCACTGGAAGCCTACTGGTACACGGTTTCCAGTCGGCCCAGCTCGACAGCTTTACTGGCGCGGTTCATGCAAGTCTACTCGATGAGCTTCGAGGGACTATTGATGCAGCTTTCCCGGATAGCACTGCCTGCCTTGCGTTAACGAGCAAACCTGGCCTGCTCATTTGTCGATATCTGGGGCACGAAAGCGGTGAAGCGACTGCCTTGTTTGATCTGATGTGGCATCAGCTCCGGCCGCGTCTGCTCGGCTGTGTAGCAGTGCCGCCGCGAATATGGGCAACGTGACTCCGGTTGCACCAAAATGAGGCTCTCGCACCGTTTAAGTGCATGAATGATCAGGCTTTTGGTCTTTTCTGCGTATCGTATGGTCACCGGTGGATTGTTTCTGGTCAGGGTCTGCATGACTTGATAATGTTCGCTTTTGCTGGTCCCCAGTCCGGGCCAAAACGTCATCAGGAAGTTCTAAATGGATCTCAGTCCCCGAGAAAAAGACAAGCTGCTTGTTTTCACTGCCGCGCTACTGGCGGAACGTCGCAAGGCCAGGGGGCTGAAACTGAACTACCCGGAGGCAATCGCTTATCTGAGTGCAGCCATCATGGAGGGGGCACGCGATGGCAGGACGGTGGCAGAGCTGATGAGTTACGGTCAAACCCTGTTGAGTGTCGATGATGTCATGGATGGCATTGCTGACATGATCCACGACGTTCAGGTGGAGGCGACCTTTCCGGACGGCACGAAGCTGGTGACCGTTCATGATCCCATCCGCTAGTTTCAAGCCTTTGCGTCCAGGCCAGCTCAGGAGCTTTTTATGATACCGGGAGAGTACCGCCTTGCCGAGGGCGACATCGTGCTGAATGAAGGCCGAAAAACCTGCATCGTCAGTGTAATCAATCATGGCGACCGACCCGTTCAGATTGGTTCCCATTATCATTTCTTCGAAGCAAACCCTGCTCTGGATTTCGACCGTGCCAAAGCGCGGGGTATGCGCCCCAATCTTCCCGCTGGTACGGCCATTCGATTCGAGCCAGGTCAGAGACGTGAGGTAGAACTGGTCGAATACGCGGGCAAGCTCGAAATCTACGGCTTCCGCGGCGATATTATGGGAGCGCTCTAGATGACACGATCCGTTTCCAGACAAGGCTACGCCGAGATGTTCGGTCCCACCACAGGTGACTGCGTCAGGTTGGCTGATACCGAGCTCTGGGCCAGGGTCGAGCAGGACTTCACCTGCTATGGCGACGAGGTCAAGTTCGGCGGCGGCAAAGTTATCAGGGATGGACAGGGACAAAGTCAGCTAACGAGCAACTATGTGGCTGATACCGTGATCACCAACGCGCTCATCATCGATCACTGGGGCATCGTCAAGGCGGATATCGGTATCAAGGCTGGTCGCATCAGCGGCATCGGCAAGGCCGGGAATCCTGATACCCAGACTGGTGTCACCATCGCTATCGGTGCGGGAACTGAAATAATCGCCGGTGAAGGTCAGATCGTGACAGCTGGTGCCATCGACGCGCATATTCATTTCATCTGTCCGCAACAGATCGAAGAAGCCCTGATGTCCGGAATCACGACCATGCTTGGTGGCGGAACCGGTCCTGCCACCGGTACGAAAGCCACGACCTGTACGCCGGGTCCCTGGCATATCAGCAGAATGCTGCAGGCGGCCGAAGCTTTTCCGATGAACTTTGGTTTCCTCGGCAAGGGCAATGCGAGCCTGCCAGAGCCGCTGGTCGAGCAGCTGCAGGCTGGCGCATGCGGACTCAAGCTGCACGAAGATTGGGGGACGACGCCAGCCTCTATCGATAACTGTCTCGACGTAGCTGAACGGCATGACGTACAGGTGGCCATCCACACCGACACGCTGAACGAGTCGGGCTTCGTGGAAGACACCATCAAGGCCATCGGTGATCGCTGTATCCATACCTACCACACAGAAGGTGCGGGTGGCGGCCACGCACCGGATATCATCAAGATCGCTGGCCTTTCGAACATACTACCGTCGTCGACCAACCCCACGCGGCCTTACACCATCAACACCATCGATGAACATCTCGATATGCTAATGGTCTGTCACCATCTGGATCCTGCTATTCCTGAGGATGTTGCCTTCGCTGATTCGAGGATTCGCAAGGAGACTATTGCCGCTGAAGACATTTTGCACGATCTCGGCGTGTTCTCCATGATCTCGTCGGATTCTCAGGCGATGGGCCGGGTCGGCGAGGTGATCAGTCGTACCTGGCAGACGGCGCACAAGATGAAGGTCCAGTGCGGAGAGCTGAAAGCAGACGAGGGCTCCGGCGCCGACAATATGCGAATCAGGCGTTATATTGCCAAGTATACGATCAATCCCGCCATCACCCACGGTATCGCTCACGAGGTTGGATCGGTAGAGGTAGGCAAGCTCGCTGATCTGGTTGTATGGCGACCCGCGTTTTTTGGCGTCAAACCGAGCCTGATCGTCAAGGGCGGAATGATTGCCGGCGCGGCGATGGGTGATCCCAATGCGTCGATTCCGACACCGCAGCCCGTGCACTACCGCCCGATGTTCGGCAGCTTTGGGGGCGCAATCGCGGCGACATCATTGACATTCGTAAGCCAGCTTTCACTCGAATCGGACCTCGCCAAGCGTTTGAAGCTGAACAAGACCTTGTCGGCTTGCAAGCGGGTACGGCAGTTGCGCAAGTCCGACATGATACTCAATGACGCGACACCACGGATCGAGGTCGATGCCCAAACCTATGAGGTCAGGGCCGACGGCGTGCTGCTGACCTGCGAGCCAGCAAGCGAGTTGCCGCTGGCGCAGCGATATTTCCTCTTTTAGCAGTTGATTAGCGAGAGCAGCGTGATGAAGACACTTCAGCAGATCCAGGAAAGCCGCCCTGCCAGCGATACCTTGCAGCTTGATTATGGCCAGCGGCAGAAGTGCCGCCTGCGTGCGGTCACCGATGCCGGTGTCGAGGTGGGCCTATTCACCCAACGTGGCACAGTGTTGGCTGGAGGCGAGCGCTTCGCCGACGAGGAAGGCTATGTGGTCGAAATCATTCCAAGGCCGGAACAGGTCATCGAGGCGACTACAGCGAACATGCATCTGCTCGCTCGCTGCTGCTACCACCTCGGCAATCGACATGTGCCCTTGCAGGTCGGGCACGGTTGGCTCAGGCTCGCACCTGACCATGTGCTGCAGGACATGGTAGAGCGTCTTGGTCTGTCGACAGCGCTGGTCGAGAAGCCGTTTCATCCAGAGTCTGGCGCTTATTCTGCCCATTCAGCCGCTGATGGGGACGCTCGCTCTCATCATAGCCACGACCACGACCACGACCACGACCACGACCACGACCACGACCATAGCCATAGCCATGGGCACGCCCACCGGTGACAGCGCGCTTCGCCATGATGTATCTCGCCAGTCCGGCACTGCCTGTTGGCGGCTTCGCCTGGTCCCAGGGGCTGGAAAGCGCTATTGAACTTGGCTGGGTCAAGGATCGGCAGACGCTTGCAGACTGGCTGTCGGCCACGCTGGAAGATGGGCTCGCGAGGCTGGATCTGCCTGTCATACACATTGCAACGCGGCTCATGCTGAAGCATGCGGTTCCGGCCAGTGATGATGCCATCGGCGCACTGGCTCCTCTCGAGCAGCTTCTCACCACCTGTGGTGTCGAACTGCTGATGCTTTCAGCGCGCGTGCTTGCCCTGCGCGAGACCAGTGAGCTGCTCGCTGAGGATCGCCAGCTCGCCGGTACTTTGGCGCGCCTGCTGAGCCAGAATGCCGATCAGGATAACAGTGATGCGGCTGATGGACTCAGGGCACACCGCGCACCTCGGGTTGGTCTGTCGAACGAACTTGCTGGCTTTGCCTGGCCCGTCCTGTTTGCAGTGAGTGGTCGACTGTGGTGCATGTCCGCTGCTGAGTGCGTCAGTGCCTTTGTCTGGAGTTGGCTGGAGAACCAGGTGAGCGCAGCGCAGAAAACCATCCCGCTCGGACAGACAGATGCGCAATCAGTCCTGCAGTTCTTTCTTCCGCGTCTCGATGACATCGTGAATCGAAGCGCCTCGATAGATGTCGATGACTTGGGCGGCGGCCTGCCAGGGATGGCGCTCGCGAGCATGCTGCATGAAACACAATACACCAGGCTGTTCAGAAGCTGATATCCACGGAGAATACGAAGATGACATCATCCTGTCTTAGAGTCGGCGTTGGCGGGCCAGTTGGGTCGGGCAAGACGGCACTTGTGAAACAACTCTGCCTGGCACTGCGTGACCGCTACAATCTCGCTGTCGTCACCAACGATATCTACACCAGGGAAGATGCAGAGTTTCTGCTGCGTCACGAAGCCCTGTCGAGTGACCGTATTCTCGGCGTCGAAACAGGCGGCTGTCCACATACAGCCATTCGCGAAGATGCTTCGATGAATCTTGCGGCCGTCGAATCGCTGCAGCAGAGACATGCTGGTCTCGAGCTGGTGTTCGTCGAAAGCGGTGGCGATAACCTGAGTGCGACGTTCAGTCCTGAACTATCAGATCTCACGATCTATGTCATCGATGTCTGCGCCGGCGACAAGATTCCTCGCAAGGGTGGTCCGGGTATTACCAAATCTGACTTGCTGGTCATCAACAAGACCGAGCTTGCGCCTCATGTGGGGGCCTCGCTGGAGGTGATGGAGCGCGATACCTTGCGCGTTCGTGGAAGCAAACCATTTATCTTCGCCAACGTACTCAAGAATGACGGTGTTGCTGAAATAGCGGATTTCATCATTCACCACGGCATGCTGGAGAAACGAGAAGCGGGGTAACTGACTGGGCCAGTCAATTGATAAAACAGATTTCGTAGCGGCGGACTATGAGCGTTTCCGCGCTCAGCTGCTCGAGGATCTGAACGAATTCAGAGCTATTCTCGATCGTCCCGGTTTTGGCGCTGGTCCTGCGAGCTTTGGCGCAGAAGTCGAATTATATCTCGTCGACCAGGATGCCCAGGTAGTACATGCCAATGAGGCCATTCGTGAGGCCTCGGGTGATCCCGGGCTGACGCTTGAGCTCAACCGCTTCAATCTCGAATATAATCTCGAACCTGTCCCCGCGCGGGGCAGCCCGTTCGCCAGTATCGAGAAGACGCTTCAGGAGACTTTGCTCCGGCTCGACAGGAATGCTGCGAGCTGCGGGGCAGGAATTGTGCCGATTGGCATTCTGCCAACCCTGACCACCAGTCAGCTGGGCCCGCAGGCGATGACCGATCTCCCGCGTTACCACGCGCTTTCGGATGCGCTGAGGCAGCGACGAGGTGAAGACTTCGCCATACATATCAAAGGTGCCGAGACGCTCGACCTGCGCTGGGGTGATGTGACGCTTGAGGGTGCCAATACCTCTTTTCAGTTTCATTATCGTGTCGAGCCGACCGATTTCCGCGATGTCTGGAATACGGCTTCTCTGCTAACGCCACTGATGACGGCCCTCGCTGCAAATTCACCGCTTCTGTTCGGCAAGCGTCTCTGGCAGGAAACGCGAATCCCGCTGTTCGAGCAATCCGTCGATAGCAGGGTGGCCCACACCTTCCGAGCGCGTCTGCCACCACGCGTCGGCTTTGGCAACGGATGGCTCCGCGAGGGCATTCATGAGCTATTCGTAGAGGGGGCCTATCTGTTTCCACCGCTGATGCCGGTGATGCCGGAGACGACAGCGCCCGGTGAGCTCAGCGCGATGAGACTACATCAGGGGTCGATCTGGTCATGGAACCGACCGATATACGATCCCGCTGATGGCGGCCATGTCAGAATCGAGCTGCGCGCGCTGCCAGCGGGGCCGACCTGCGCCGACATGTGCGCGAATGCTGCAATCTTTGTCGGTCTCATCGAGGCGATGAAGCCTTACATCAATACCATCATTCCGGGTCTGCCTTTCCGATACGCTGCCGAGAATTTCTACAACGCGGCACATCACGGTCTGGACGCGATCATGCTCTGGCCAGACATCGACAGCAGGACCCTCAGGGAGCGAACGGTGGTGGACATCCTTGAAGAATTGCTGCCTATGGTGTCGGGCGGTCTTGCGGGGCTGGACGTGGCTACCAGCGATATCAGCAGGGCAGTGAGCATAGCCGGTGACACGCTGGCCAGTGGGCAGAATGGCAGTCGCTGGCTGCTGGGGAGTCTGGCGAAGCTGACTGCAGCGGGTACCGAACGTTCGGAGGCCTTGCGAGTTCTGGTCAATGAATACCGTACTCGCGCCTTGAGTAATACGCCGGTCGCGCGCTGGGATATCCTGTGACTACACCTGCCGGTTTACCCTCGCTGACACTGTCGCAGGCCCGGGCGCTGTTGGCAGAGGCAGAATCACAGCCGGTCGAGCAGGCATACAAGGCAGTCGCTGAGGCAGATGGCGATGCGGTGCTGCGTCGGGAGCGGGCGATCGCTGCGCGCTTCCTGCGTCTGCTGCCAGGGCCGTGCATGCTGCATCTGAATGACGAGAACGGCGAGTCGCCATCGGGCTCGTCCGGGTTGCCCACTGCTGCATCCAGACGCCTCGTCATCACCTTGCTTCACGGCAACGAACCATCAGGGCTGCTTGCCCTGTTGCGTCTGCTTCGAATGAACCTGCAGATACACGGCAGCGTTGCCTGCATTATCGCGAATCCAGCTGCCGCTTTGCATGAACAGCCGTTCCATCATCGCTTCCTGCCCGGGCGCCGTGACCTCAACCGGTGTTTCTTCAGCCCGAACGGTGTAACGAAGGCAGGCGCGGTGCCAGTAGATGACGATTTCGCTCTGGCTGAAGCCATCCTGGCGAGTATTCGAGAATATGCGCCAGATAGCCTTGTCGACATTCACAATACCTCCGGGAAGGGGCCCGCCTTCGCCGTTTCAGTGTGTGACGATGTGTGTCACAAGGCCCTCACGGCGCTCTGGACCTGCGATATGATCGTGACAGATCTTCGTCTGGGTGCTTTGATGGAGCTCAGTGAGCGCTCCGTTCCCACCGTGACGATCGAATGTGGCGGTGTCGGCGACAGCAATGCCGTGCTGATTGCCTGCGAGGGGCTGCGACGGTATTGTCAGATTCCGGGACAGCGTGCTCTGGAGCCCGATGCCGGCGCGGAGCAGGCCATGCAGACCAGGGTCTTTCGCAATCCAATGCGGCTGCAACTCGAAGCCTCTACTGCCATCGCGTATTGCGACGCCGTTGACTACCACCAGAACGAGCGGATCGCGGTGGACCTCGGTGAGGATATCGTGCTGGCAGAAGATGCCGACTCACTGAACTTCGGTGCAGTCGGCCCTGATACGGTTATCGCGAGGATGCGACCTGAAGCTGTCGGAAAACTTTCGGTAAAAAGTCATATTGGGGTGGCCAGCGTCACAGACTATTTCGGACTTCGGGGTTACGATCTGGTAACAAAGCACAGTACACGCTTCTTTATGATGACTACACGAGCAGATATAGCCCTCAGTGACTGTCTCTGCTATTTCATAGCCAACGAATGATCCGAACGCATGGTTGACCGCTTGAGCCCAGACAGGTACAACTCGTGGAAATTTCGTGTGACCCCAAGAGATCGTCAGTTTGAAACTCCGCCAATCTAGGATTCTACCTCCAGTGCCCCGACCACAGCCTCTGGCCGCCAGCACCCGCGCGCTTCTTTTCGCCGGCCTGATCTGTCCGCTCGCGCCCGCCTACGCGCTTGATGTGATCGACAAACCTGACTACAAGCGCGGCCCCTATGCAGGGCTCAGTGTCGGCATGCTGTTTGTCGATGCCGGCGGTGAAAAGTTCAGTCCCGCGGTCGTGCAGGCTGACTTCGGCTACCGTATCAATGAGCTTGTCACCACCGAAATCAACGCTGGTACCGGTGTGTACGACGATGACAGTGATGCGGCCGAAATGGCTGTGAAGTTTGCCGCTGGCGCCCATGTCTTCGCTGGGGGTACCTTCAGTGGGCAGAGCAGCATTGCCCTTGGTCTGGGTTATACCACTTACGAACTGGACACCACCGCAGGCGATAGTGGTGAGCCTGGCGCACAGGATTATCGCGGACCAAGCCTGCAATTCCGCCTGGAAGAACGATTGCAGTCGGTGCCAATCATTCTCAGAGGCGGCTACCAGCATGTATTCCTGGACGGTGATGTGACTGTTAAAGCAGCGATCCTGGGAGCAGTCTATGAATTCTAGCCTGTGGAAGCGTCTCGCCCTGGCAGCGCTCGGTGCACTCATGATCTCGGGCTGCTCGGGGGAGGATGAAAGTGAATCACTCGAACGCGCAGTCGTTATCGCCAGAGAAAACGTGGCCAGCATCGCGCTACAGTCAGCCAATGACAAGACGATTTTTGCACCCGGCGAAGCCTGGGAATTTTCGGCGCTGGCGACACGAAAGGACGGAACGACCTTTGATGTCACCAGTCGGGTCGAGTGGCGTAGCAGCGACAGCTCTGCTGCGCGGATCACAGGTGGGAAGTTTACCGCAGGCCAGACCGATGGCGTGATTCCAGTAACCATCAGCGCAAACTGGGGGCAATTCTACGCCGCGCTCGAGGTCAGTGTAAGTAATGCCGCGCTGGTGAGCATCAGTGCCGCGCTGGCGTCCGCGGACCCGGTTAACGAGTGTCTGTCGACGCGCGCAACGGCAAGTGGTAATTACAGTGATGGCACCTCAAGGCCGCTCAACGGTCTCCAGTGGACCTCATCAGCCCCGGAAGTGGCCACGATAGACGAAAACGGTACGATTCTCACTCGTGCTGCCGGCGGCAGTGATATTACCGCCTCGCTTGGTGGGGTGGTTTCTGCCCCTGCGCCACTTGCAGTCAGTGATACCTTGTCTGGCATCACTGTGGCAGGGCAGGGCGGTAGTACCGGTACTACGACGGTTCAGGTTGGCGGATCTGTGAATCTGACCGCGACAGGAATTTTCTCCAACGGCACGCCTTCGCAGCCAATCACGCCGTCAGTCAACTGGAGCACCGCCAATCAGGCCGCAGCCACAGTTGATAGCGCGGGTGTCTTGAAGGGGATCGCTCCAGGTACAGCCGAAATAACGGCGAGTTGCGGGGGGCTGGAAGGTACGGTCTCAGCGAACGCTATCGGCATCAGCGACATTGTTATCGTGAATCCTCGCACCGGCAATCTTGTGGCAGGCGACCGGGTCGAACTCGAGCTTTATGGCGTATTGTCGAATGGCGAGCGCGGTATAGTCGATTTCGCAGACACTGACCGCGAAGAAATTACCTGGCAGATCCCACAGGGTGAGGGCGATACCATAGCAACCATAGACCGAGACGGTTTCCTGGAAATCAACACGCTCACCAATATCACCGCGTTGACGTCGGTGAGGGTGAATGCGCAGTACATCCAGGGCAATCAGACCTTTAATACCAGCCTGCTGATTCAGGTCGGTCCTACACGCTAAAGTCCCTTCTGGGCAGGGATAAAGGCTACTGCCTTCAACGCTGGCGCAATCTGCGCCAGCGTTTCACCTTGCTAAACGCTTCAGGCGTCCAGTTCCTCGAAGGTCATGCCGGCGCGCTTTGTCAGGCGCTCGATAAGTGGCGTGCCCATAGCCGTTGAAGGTGTCCAGAAACCGCCTTTCAGTTTGCTCACATCCTGTGCCAGACAAATGGCGGCTTGCGACATCATCCTCGCTGTGCAGCCATAGCCAGGATCGCGTTCGCCAGTGACCTTGATGCTGATTTTGGCGCCACCTTTTGTCTTCCCCTTGAACCGCAGGTCGAAATAACCAGCGTTCCGCGAGGCCTGATCAGGCCCTTCACCCGGCTTGGGTACGAGGAAGGTTTCGATGGCCCAGCGTGTGGGTTTAATGGCCGAGCCCACCATGAACGCAGCCGTTGCACCGGTCACGGCATAGGCGGCCAGGCGACCTTTCACTCCTCGACCGGTAAGGGTGGCTTCACTATAAGTGAAGTCCTTGCCGTATTCGGCCTGTTTGAGGCCATTACTGCGATGGACGACCCTGGTATTGATGGCCGCCATGATGAAGGGCGCTGTCCATGAACGGAAGTCGGCGTCGTAGCGCGGTGTATTCGCGTCAGGCTGCCGGGTGTCCGGATGATGGCTGTCCGGGCAAATGAGGTAAGGGTCGCTCAGCTGCTTACGAAGCTCAGGGTCGTTCTTTGCCTCCTTGATCACATTCATCAGGCTGGCAACCGTGCCACCAGAGAATTCACCCTTCGCGCCCTTGACGCGCATGCTCACGTGATTGCAGGGCTCGCCAAAGCGTTCCATGGCTGTCTGTTGCAGGAAATGTACGCCGAGATCCGATGGGATCGAATCGAAGCCACAACAGTGGACGATGCGTGCACCAGAGGCACGGGCATCCTGCTCATAGCGATCGATCATCTGTTTGATCCACTGCACTTCGCCTGCGAGATCGCAATAGTCGGTACCGGTCTTGGCGCAGACCTTTACCAGCGGTTCACCATAGAGCGCGTAAGGCCCAACCGTGGTGAGCACGACCTTGGTTTGCGCACACATATTGGCGAGCGAGGCGCTGTCATTGGCGTCTGCAATGATGAGCGGCAGGTTCGCTGCGGCGGGCCCGAGCTTGCTGCGCATATCACGCAGCTTGTTACGCGAGCGGCCGGCGGCGGCCCACTTCAGTTCGCGACCCACGCCGTAGGTTTCCAGCAGATACTCGGCAACGAGCTCGCCCACGAAGCTGGTGGCGCCAAATATGATCAGGTCATACTGCGGTGATGTCTCCTGAGCCTTTGGCGCCTTTCCGGCAGTCTTTGGCGCCGGTGCAGCAGGTTTGGAAGCCTTTTTGGTGGTGGGGCCGTTCTTCTTTGTTGTCATGTAGAGTCCTTATGGTGATTATAAATCCAGTGCGCTATTGAGCAGCTGAATTGGCAACAGTAACAGGCAGTTTTGCCACAGCGCGCCTGACCTGTGGCATTGCGTGAATTCTGTCATTCTCGAATTTACCGACTTTTCGAAATCTTACCAACAACATACGTGCGACCTGCTCGCCCTGTGCCCGGTTTCGCCCGTGCTTTTGCAGAACAGCAAGGATCTCGTCTTCGCTCACGTCGGTCCGGTGTCGATGCAGCTCGAGTATTTCCCGCGCCGCGGCCTCATCCTTCGGGTCCGTCGACTGGAGGTTCGTAAGTATGAGATAGCCAAATACTGCGGCCACTAAGATGCCGATGATATAGGTCATATTGTCGTGTCCAATTGACGAGCCTGGTGGGGCGAGTGCTGCATCGCCTGTCGAACCCTGGCTTGAAGCACCGGTACGAACTCGTCTTCAAACCACGGATTTTTCTTCAGCCAGGCGGTGTTACGCCAGGACGGATGGGGCATGGGCAACAGAATCGGTTCGCCTGCCCGAGGTGTCACCATGGCGGCACGCCAGTTCGCCACGCGTGCGGTCATGGATAGATGACGCAGCTCCGGCAGGTGCCAGCGCTGGGCATACTGGCCGATAAGCAGCACCAGGTCGAGCTGCGGCATAAGCTGCGCCATGAGCCGGTCGCGCCAACGCTCGGCACACTCAGGCACTGGCGGTTTGTCGCCGCCCTTACCAGTTTTGCCACTGCCGTCATAGCCTGGAAAGCAGAATGCCATTGGCACAATGGCAAATTTGCCTGATTCATAAAAAGCTTCTTCATCGACGCCCAACCAGCTGCGTAGCCGCACACCAGAGGGGTCGTAAAACGGCAGACCCTTCAGGTGGGCCTTGTTTCCCGGCGCCTGGCTGAAGATGCCGATACGAGCCGCGGGTGGGAGCTGGAAGACCGGCTTCGCTTCCGGAATCAGACCGGCATGCTCACAGAAGCGGCACTGGCTGATCTCGTCTGCAATTGTCATTAATTTAATGCGTCGGTTCAATTGACACCCGTGGTCCTGCAGACCATTATCAAAATATCAGTGGATGACGAAAGGCAATAATAACAAGCGATGCAGTCCAAATCCCGTCTGGTCGAGGAATTAACCGACTTCACTCTCGAGTTGCTTGGAGACGAGCGCAGGAGAGCGCTTGCTGTTAGCCCTCCGGAAGGCAGGGCGGCATCAAACGGAGTGTCCGGCAGCCTGGCTCGCAACTCCCGTGGAGCCATAACCACGGCGATTCGCGAAATTGTCGATCCTTCACCGCTGAAGCTGACGCCAGAGCTCAAGATCGCTACGGTACTCATTGCCGACATTCGTGGCTTTACCCAGCTCACTGCCTCCAATCGTCCTACCCAGATAGTCGCCCTGCTGAATTTCTTCTTCACCAGAATGGTGGAACTCATTTACAAGTACGATGGTTTCGTCGACAAGTTCATGGGCGATAGCGTGATGGCTGTTTTTGGCCTGAAGAACAAGCGCAAGCCCCGCCGTTCGAGTCTCGATGCTGTTCGCTGTGCTGCAGAAATGCAGCATGCCATGGAAGAAGTAAATTTGTTTGCAGCCCGGCTGGGCCTCGATGCCGTCTATATCGGCGTTGGACTGAACTGCGGCGAAGTCGTGGCGACCACCCTCGGGTGCGAATCGCACGGTGAATACACGGTGATTGGCGAGACGGTGAACGTCGCCGCGCGAGTCGAAGCCCACAGTCTGCGAGGGCAGGTGCTTCTGACGGCACCACTGTATTCATTGGTCTCGCGGTACGTTGCTGTTGGCGAACCGGCAGACGTCTTCGTGAAGGGGCAGCCACGGCCGCTACGGATATTCGAACTTACCAGTGTTGAGCTTGCCGCCGACCCGGATTCAGTAGTCGAGGAGCCTGGTTCGTCCAGGACCTTGCATATACCTCGCTGTGACGATCGCAAGAGCCCTCGCGTGCCTGTGCATCTGCCAATGCAGTACTGGCGCATAGAAGGTACGACCATTGCTGCGCAGGTGGGTGAGGGTGAGATACTTGACCTGGGTTACTACGGCATGCGCGCCCGCACAAGCGAGTTTCTCGAGCCCTTTTCCAACATCAAGTTTCCCTTCAGCCTTGCCATGGCCTCGCCCACTGACCATGACATCTATGCCAAGGTTCTGCGGACCAGCAAAGACAGAAACGACTATATCAGCAGCCTTGAGTTTACGGCCATTCCGGCTCATTGTGAGCGTTCGTTGCACTCCTTCATAGACAGAACCCTGGCCTGATCAGTATCGTTCCGGTTCTGGAGTCGTAGTACTCTGCACAGTTAAATCCAGTCAGTCATTCCAAAAGGAAGCCATCGCATGAAATCACGCGCTGCTGTCGCCTTCGAGGCCGGTAAACCCCTTGAAATTGTGGAGATCGATATTGAAGCCCCCAAGCGAGGTGAGGTGCTGGTCAGGATGATAGCAACCGGTGTGTGTCATACCGATGCCTATACCCTGTCAGGCGATGACCCGGAGGGTCTGTTCCCCTGTGTGCTGGGTCATGAGGGTGGCGGTGTGGTGGACGCGCTTGGTGAAGGCGTTACTTCCGTGGCCGTTGGAGACCATGTCATTCCGCTTTATACCCCGGAGTGTGGCGAGTGCAAATTCTGTCGCTCAGGAAAAACCAATCTCTGTCAGGCGATCCGATCCACGCAGGGGCGGGGCCTCATGCCCGACGGTACTTCGCGGCTCAGTTACAAGGGACAGATGATCCACCACTACATGGGCACCTCCACTTTCTCTGAATATGCCGTCATTCCTGAGATCGCATTGGCCAAGATCGATGAGGCCGCGCCGCTCGATAAGGTATGCCTGCTAGGTTGTGGCGTCACGACAGGTATCGGTGCGGTCACGCATACGGCCAAGGTGGAGCCGGGCGCTACAGTAGCTGTGTTTGGTCTTGGTGGGATCGGCCTCAGCGTGATACAGGGTGCCGCGATGGCGGGTGCCGGACGCATCATTGGTATCGACCTGAATCCTGACAAGTTCGAGCTGGCGAAGCAGATGGGCGCCACTGATGTGCTCAATCCGGACGATCTGCCGGAGGGCCGGGCAGGCTTGCAGCAGGCGATTGTCGATATGACGGATGGCGGCGTGGATTACTCGTTCGAATGCGTCGGCAATGTCGATCTCATGCGAACGGCGCTTGAGTGCACCCACAAGGGCTGGGGCGTCTCCGTCATCATCGGCGTGGCCGGTGCCGGCAAGGAAATCAGTACGCGGCCATTTCAGCTGGTCACGGGTCGCGTGTGGAAGGGCTCAGCTTTCGGTGGCGTCAAAGGCCGGACCGAACTGCCCGGCTTTGTCGACCAGTACATGTCTGGTGACATCAAGATCGATCCCTTCGTTACTCATACCATGAAGCTCGAAGATATCAATAAGGCGTTTGACGCACTGCATGCGGGTGAAAGTATCCGTACAGTCATACTTTTCTAGGGACCGCACCGCGTAGTGCAGCCAGGAGGCACGATGAAACTTCTCGAGACCAACAAGTGTTTTGACGGCGTCTGGCAACGGTACAGCCATGCTTCGGCCGTCTGCCGGTGTGAAATGACCTTTTCGGTCTATCTGCCGCCCGGCTGCAATGCAGCGCCAGCGGGTAATCCTTCGAAAGACCGCAAACCCGCTTTGCTGTGGCTTTCCGGCCTGACCTGTACCGACCAGAATTTCGTGCAGAAAGCCCACGCGGCGGCGGCTGCTTCGGCGGCGGGTTGTATTCTGCTGGTGCCCGATACCAGCCCGAGAGGACTCGGCATAGCAGGCGAGGATGAGCGATACGACCTTGGTACCGGTGCTGGGTTTTATGTCGATGCGACCCAGGCTCCGTGGCGTGACGGCTACCAGATGTTCAGTTACATCAGTGAAGAATTCCTGGCCCTGGTGAATGAGCATTTTCCTGTGTCTCCGGCACATCTGGGCATTGCCGGCCATTCGATGGGTGGCCACGGCGCCCTGGTCCTGGCGCTGAGGCGCCCGGATCTGTTTCGGTCAGTCAGTGCCTTCGCACCGATCTCTGAACCCAGTCAGTGTGACTGGGGCCGGCGTGCCTTCACAGCCTATCTGGGTTCCGACGACACGGACTGGTCGCAATACGATGCCTGCAGTCTGATCAGAAAGGGCACCACGGGTGTTTCAAGGATAAGGGTGGAGCAGGGCAGTGCAGACAATTTTCTAGAGCAGGGCGAGCTTAGGCCGGAGGCCCTGCAGGAGGCCTGTGAGAATGCGGGCATAGAACTCGATTACCACCTTCGCCAAGGGTATGACCATAGTTACTTCTTCATTCAGACCTTTATTGCGGATCACATCAGCTATCATCTCGAGCAGCTGAAGCATCCGGATACGATTAACGCTGGTCAGCTGCAGACAGGTCTGGCGTCAAGGTGAGAAAAAGCGTCGGTTTCAGCTGTAGGGCTTTCGTACAAATATTATTCCTGGTTTTAGGCTGTCAGATACTGTTTGCCGGCTCGTTGGCTGCAGCGCCTCCGGCGGCATCTTCAGGCGCCCAGACTGATGGCGATACCGGTTCGCCGGCGTATCGAGCCGCCCAGGAGGACGTGCCATCCAAAGCCGAGATCGAAGCGCTCAAGGCGCGTATCGAAGCGCGCGATCTGCCAGAAGTTGATAAACAGGAACTGCTGGATCGGCTCGAGAAAATCAGCGTCTATAAAAAGCAGGCGCGTACGGACAAGAAGCAGGCGAACGAGTATCAGGAGAGGCTGGACAACGGGGCAGAGGATCTCAAGACCCGGGAGCTCGTCACTCAGCGCTTGCAGAGGGAGAAGGAGCCAGACCTGGTTGCCCAGGATAAGGATCTTTCAGCGCCGCTGTCAGAGCTTGACCCGGCCAGGCTCGCCGAGCTGCAACAGGTGCTCGAAGGCCGTCTCGTCGAGTCTGAAACTGAGCTGGAGCAGCTCAATAGCCGGCTTGAAAGCCTGACGGCGGAGCTGACAGAGCTAAGGTCCAGGCCAGACCAGGCTCGTCGGGAGCTGAGCGAAATCAATGATCGACTAACTCGAATCGACATTGCTCTGCAGACCTATGACAGTCAGCCCGACCTGCCATCGGTCGATAAGGCTTTTGCTGCGCTCGTGGAGGAAGAGGCCGAGGATTCGACCACGGCGCCGATGGCGCAGGCGCTCTCGGACATGGAGTCGCTCACTGAGCGATGGGCGCTGTCGGCTGAAGCCCTCGCGCTTACCGAAAAAGCCCTACGTAACCAGATCGAACTGTCGAGCCAGCCGCTTCGCAGTGATCTTATCGAAGCCGAACGCACGCTTATGGCGATCAAGGCAGAGCGCCTGACCAAGCTGGTGCGACTGCTCCAGCAGCGTATGGCGGACCTCAAGATCGAAAAAGCGAGTCGTCTCAAGGCTTACGTCAAATCGGATGTGCAGGCAAGCGGTCAGAAGCTTGGGCCCGGTGAGAAGGTCATTGCTAACGCCCAGCAACATAACCTGGCTCTGAGCGATGACCTATTACGGCGAACGCAGTCTACAGAAGTCATCGATCGCAATGTGGCTGCTGCCAACGACGAACTTGCTGACATTCGTGAACGCTTCCGCTATACCCGAAGCAAGGTCGAGGTGGCTGGTCTCAGTCAGGCACTCGGCCAGATTCTTCTCGAAGAACGCAGGCAGCTCAGAGAACCACGCCTGCTCGAAGCACGGGCGCTTACAAGTCAGGATCTTATAGCTCGTGCGGGTCTGTCCCAGATTCAGAACTCTGAGATGCGCAGGGAGCTGCGCGACCTCGATGACTACGCTGAACGCTTGTACCGGCGCGAAAAAATCAAGCCAGACGTGATGGCGCAGTCGGAATTCGTGGAGCGGATGATTCCTGTGCTGGAGACGCGCCGCGGCATTCTGGATGAGCTGACCAGCGCCGATCAATCCTATCTGCAAAGTCTCAGTGAACTCGATTACGTTCTGACGCAACTAGATGACCAGGCCGAAACCTTCCAGGCCTTCATCAATGAACGACTGTTGTGGATTCGCAGTAGCCCGGTCGTCGACACCGGCATGCTTTTGGGCATAGGCACCCAGGTTCGTGAGCTTTCGCGATTTCAGCACTGGCGAGGGATGCTGTCTGACCTCAAACAGAGCCTGAGCTTTGGCCTGGTCTGGTGGATTGGAGCCATCCTTGCCCTTGCGGCCTATCTGCGCAGGTACAGTCTGAAAAAGATGTTGCGCGAATATGCCGTGCCGCTTGGCCGGTTGAGTACTGACAGTTTTGCATGGTCGGCAAAAGCGCTCGCGGTAACACTGTTACTGGCACTCCCGTGGCCGGTCATTTTCTGGTGTATCAGTCTGGCACTTGAGCAAACGCCAATGGAGAGCCGTCCCGCCGTTGCACTGGCCGCCTCGCTTCGGGGTATGGTCTCGCTGTTGTTCTACCTGCAAGTCATTCGCATGCTATGCATACCGGACGGCATTGCCGTGGCGCACCTGCGATGGCCCAGGGAATATGTAGAAATGATATACCGCGATCTCAATCGCTTCCTTTACCTTGTTCTACCGCTGATCCTGGTGGCAAGTTTCGTCATCAATTTCGACTTCGGTTCCGGCGTTGGCGCACTGCCGAATCTCGTGCCACTGCTGTCACTGACGGCGCTGGGCTATGCCCTGATGAAACTGTTCAACAAGGATAGAGGTGTTATCAGAATCTATCTGCGTTACCGGCATCGGGAGGCGTCCTCGAAGGTTCACAAGTTCCTCATTCTGTGTTCGACACTGATCCCGGCGGTGCTGGCCGCTACGGCCTTGCTCGGTTATCTCTACACCGTAGGCACGGTCTTCGTTCTGATCAGCGATACCATCTTCCTGCTGGTCGCCCTGCTGATAATTCACCTTCTCATGGTACGCGGCATCATACTCGCCCAGCGAAAAGTGGCCTACCAGCGAGCCATCGAGAAGCGAAATGCGGCACGTCTCAGCGCCAGGGCGGCGGCCGCCTCGCCAGCTCAGGTCTCGGACGAGAGTGAAGCGTTGCGCAATCCAGAAATTACAATCGCCGTGGAAGCAGCGGCTGAGGCAGAGCAAGAGTCGAGCCTTGATATTGCCGTGCTCAGCAAGGGCATGCGTGAGCTGCTGAGTACTGTCATGCTTGCGGCCGGAGCGTTTGGCCTATGGTTCATCTGGGAGGATGTGCTGCCGGCTTTCAATATCTTTGAGGAAGTCGCTGTCTGGCAGTACACGGAAGGTACTGGCGAAGAGGCTCGCATCGTGCCGGTCACCCTGTTCGACCTGGGTCTGTCGATTTTCGTTATCGTGCTCACTATTTTTGCCGCCCGCCGCATTCCGGCCCTGCTGGAATTTGCCGTGCTGCAGCGCATTGCGATGGGGCCAGGTGGCAGCTACACCATCAGGACCCTGTCAGGCTATCTCGTGGTGGGCGTAGGGATTATCGTGGCACTGGCACAAGTGGGGGCAAACTGGTCGCAGATCGGATGGATGGCGGCGGCGCTCAGTGTCGGCATCGGTTTCGGTCTTCAGGAGATTGTTGCCAACTTTATCAGTGGACTCATCATTCTATTCGAGCGCCCGATACGCGTTGGCGACGTGGTGACGGTCGGTGATACGGATGGTGTGGTGACGAGAATCAAGATTCGCGCTACGACAATCAGGAACTGGGACAACAAGGAGCTGCTCGTTCCCAACAAGGAGTTCATTACCAGCCGTCTGCTGAACTGGACACTTACGGATGAGACCACGCGTCTGCTGATACCTGTGGGCATCGCTTACGGCTCCGATCCGCGCCAGGCCATGCAGATCATCAGGAAGGTAGCTACTTCACACCCCAATGTCCTTGCCGAGCCTGCGCCTCTTGTTTCATTCGAGACCTTCGGAGACAGTGCCCTGCAGATATTCCTGAGAGCATTCGTAGGTGAACTCGCACTGCGTATTCCGGTGGCTACAGAGCTCAACACGCAGATTTACGAGGCTCTGAACGAGGCGGGTATCTCAATTGCCTATCCGCAGCGTGATGTGCATCTCTCGACGAGTCAGCCGCTCGAGATGCGGCTACTGCGTGAGCAGGATGCTGGCAGCGTTGCGTCGCCGGACGGGCAGTGAGCTGTTCATGGTGCGACGGTCAGATCCGGGCTGAGCAACGATGGATGGCAGCGATAGATCAAGCCGCTATGAGTACCGCGTCCCTTAAGCTTATAGTTTACCCGGTTGCGTTTGATGATGAAGGCCCGGACAAGCTGCTGTCTGTATTGGAAGACCACTGGATCGCCTTCAGCGAAGGGCCTGGATGCAACTTCGCTGTCATGACGCCGCGGTGGCGCCACGCTCGCCTCGAACACGTCTGAACTCGCTAGCTGCGGTGGGAGCAGGGCCTTGAGCTGGTGTTGCGCCAGCTCGAGATCGAGCCGGTCGTGCAGCCTGTGCAGGGTGGCGTAGAAGGCGCTGTTGTGTACGCTGCGATATCTGCGCTTCCTTTCCACAGTCTGCAACAGGTGGGCGAATTCATGCAGGCAGGTCTGCAGCAGCGCCAGGCAAAGGCTGACGCGTCCGCCGAAGAAGCCATAACGCCGGATCTCCCTGACGGTCAGCCAGCGTTCAAGCGAGCCCGTACCGTGCAGAGCGGACTCCCACTTGTCGACGATCATCTTCTGACCAAACACGATGAGGTGAGTGCGCCGGGCCGAGTCGAAGCGATGGTAGGTCGCTCTGCCAGTGCCCACACGACACTGCAGCTCGTGGTTGAGATACAGTGCATCCGAGGCGTAAGCGGTCTGCCATAGCCGGGACTGCGTGTATTCGCACAGGGCTAGGCCCGTAAGCCTGGCTATCTCGGCTTGCGACAGGGCTGAAGCACCGTCCAGGCCGCGCTCGAATCGTTTTCCGCGTTCATTCATTTACAGGTAACACGTCAATTCTATGGAAATATTTCTGGTAGGCGGTGCGGTACGTGACGAACTTCTGGGTCGACCTGTCGTCGATCGTGACTATGTCGTTACCGGTGCTACACCTGAAGAACTCATCGAAGCAGGATTCACGCAGATCGGCAATGATTTTCCGACCTTCCTGCATCCGCAGACACATGAAGAGTATGCGCTCGCTCGCACTGAGCGCAAGGCCGGCAAGGGACATACAGGATTCATCTGTGATTTCAGTCCGGATCTTACGCTTGAAGAAGACCTGCAGCGCAGGGACCTTACCATCAATGCCATGGCCCGAGGTCCTGGAGGTGAACTGATTGATCCTTATGGCGGCCAGACGGACCTGAAGCACCGCTTGTTCAGGCACGTATCCTCCGCCTTCGTAGAGGACCCGCTACGTGTGCTCAGGGTTGCGAGATTTGCGGCCCGTTTCCCGGAGTTCAGCGTTGCTGAAGAAACTCGCATCCTGATGACCGAGATCGCTGCGTCAGGAGAACTTCAACTGCTGACGCCAGAACGCGTCTGGAAAGAAATGAGTCGCGCGCTCCTGGAGTGTCGTCCCTCACGGTTCTTTGAGGTCCTGATGCAATGTGCTGCGATTCAGGCATTATTTCCTGAATTTAATTTCGTTGAAATGCAGTGGGATCGCACGCTTCAGGCACTTGATGCCGCCGCTACGGCGGAAGAGTCATTGTTTGTCAGGATGGGCATCATCGCCTGTGCGCTCGAACAGGAGGCTGCTGATAGCCTGAACCAACGCCTGAAGACACCGAAGCAGGCGCTGCTGACCTGTAGGCTCTGCGCCAATAAGTTTAGTGTAATCAGTGGGCTGCTAAAAAATGAGGTCGCTGTCGAGGGCAGAGCCGAAGTTCTGTTGGAACTTTTCGAGACAGCAGATGCCTTTCGCCGTCCCGAACTTATACAGGACTGCCTCAAGGCATGTCTGTACTTTTTATGTACAGAGGCGCAGTGTTACGAAGAGATTCAGGATGTAGCTTTACGTAATAGTGCGGTCAATACAGCCCTGATCGACCTGTGTACACTTCCACACCAGGATAAACGGCCTTGGGGTCTCTCCTACCAGGTAGTCGTAGCCTCACTGGCCGCAGCAGCATCGGTAGACGCCAAGGAATTGATAAAAAAAGGTTTCAAAGGCATAGAAGTCGGTAGGGAGTTACGCAAGGCTCGTCTGGAGGCCATACAACGGTTTCTTGCGTAGCAGAGCATAGCGTCTTCCGGCTCGGGGAAATAAACAGAATGGTTCAAAGTTTTTCACGCGTTACTTCATTTGCTGCCGGTTCGCGGCTGCTTCGCTGGCTGTTGTTGGTGACAGCAGCTGTTCAGCTATCGGCCTGTGGTGGTGGCAGCGGCGGGTCCGACGGATCCGCGCCACCAGCAAACCCAGGCGGATTGCCGATCCCCGGGCAGGGGTCGGGCGCACCCCTGCCGGCTGGACAGTATCGTGTAGGCGGCACAGTCGAGGGTCTGGAGGGCGAAGTCAGGCTGATCGAGCGGAGCGGCGCTGAGGTGCTGGTGACGCAGAATGGGCCCTTTGTTTTTGAGGCGGGCGTCGCAACCGGTAATCCTTACGAAGTTCAAGTGCTCGTGCCACCAGCGGGTCAGTCCTGCACCGTCACGAATGGTAGCGGTACGGTAGAATCGGCGAATGTTTCCTCGGTTCTGGTGAGCTGTGCGAATGTTGTATCCAGCAACACCCTGGCGGGCGAAGTTACTTCTGCCATAGCCATCGTGACCGATTCGGACGTTAACGATCCAGCCGCGCCGTTCAAAGAGAATAACTCGTTCGATTCTGCCCAGCCTGTCGCAAGCTTCGCGACCATACAGGGCTTCCTCAGCAGCATGCCGACCGGCGGCAATGGGCGATTCGCAGCTGAAAAGGACTCGGCAGATTATTATGCGATGACGCTATCTGCAGGCCAGCGCCTCGAGCTGCAGGTGGTCGATTTCAATGCATCCCCTGGGAAGGCAGCTGAGGTCGATATCGATATGTACCTCTTTGATGCCAAGGCTGATCTGGTTTCCAACTCGGTAGGTCTCGAGGCCAACGAAGCCGTGACCATTCCTGCGACCGGAGATTACGTTGTATTGCTGGAAGGCGTCTCAGGGAGTTCCAAGTACCTGCTGAATGTCCGTGCTGGCTCGAATGCCTCAGCTGGTGACATGGCTTCAGATCGCTTGCGGCCGGCCGACTTCGTCCCGGGCGAGCTCATCGTCAAGCGCGAGAGCAG